>NZ_CAJZFJ010000067.1 GCF_915070105.1 uncultured Porphyromonas sp. | reverse complement strand
TTCCTTGACAGTCGCACCAGCAGCATCGAGTTCTGCGGGACGCAGGACGACCTTAGCATCGCTGAAGCTGCTGCCCGTGATGAGGCCGATAGGAGGCATGATGATGTCATTGACCAGCGAAGTGATGATCTTACCGAAGGCACCACCGATGATGATACCCACAGCCATATCCATGACATTACCCTTGAGGGCGAACTCCTTAAACTCTTGGATGAACTTTCCCATTATTACTTGTGATTAGGTGAAATTAACTATTGTTGGATTTGTTACAAAGATAGTATAATTACCGTAAAATAGTAAAGGGGAGGAGACTGGAATATATCCTAAGTCTCCTCCCCTAATCGGTATAATCGTGATGTTAGGAGGTTTCTAGACCTTGTGCTGTATGCTTCTTGCTCTAAGCGCTTAGTTACTTCTTGATAGGCCTGTGTATTGATTGTGCTCTGCCTATCAGGTAGGAGTAATCTGTTAGTGAGCCTCTAGCTGTCGGTAGGCACTGCCTAGCTGGTCGATGAGCTGGGAGGCTGTGAGGGTGCGCTCAGAGTGTCGCCCAGCGTGGAGCTCTGCGGCTAGACCGCATAGGTGAACACCTAAGGTAGCAGCAGATACAGACTCATAGCCCTGCCCAATAAGCCCAGCAATGACCCCAACGAGGACGTTACGACATCCCATAGAGTAAAGCCCTCTATTGCCTGAGATGTCAAAGAGAACTAAGCCACTGGGTAGACAGATAGCCGTATAGATGCCACGCAGGATGATGTAGCAGTCTAGTCGCTCTGCTAGCTCAATGGCACGAGAGAGACGGTCTGCATCCGTCCTATGCTTAGTGGTCATGCGATCGAACTCCGCGTGCGTGGGTAGTAGAATACTGCCTACTGGGATTCGGTCTAGTAGACTACGCTTATGTGCGATGAGCTCTAGTGCATCACTGTCTAGAAGGACAGGGTTGTTCGTAGAGACGAGTAGACTCTCGAGTAGCGTATGGGCAGACTCTCCTAGTCCGAAGCCTTCGCCAATGACTAGAGCTTTGTACCTTCCAGCCTCCGCCAAGAGTTCAGTACGAGAGAACTTCGAGAGTACGACGAGCTCAGGAAGAGCCAGCTGTAGAGCTAGCTGCTCCTCTTCAGGTACAAGGGTATAGACCTCACGGCAGCCGGCATAGAGGGCTGCCTTAGAAGATAGGAGCGTCCGTCCAGAGTGCCCACTCTCAGTCGTGAGGAAGAGTACCTTCCCCTCGGGATGAATAGGGGGCAGTCTCAGGGCACTGGTCAGGGAGGCATCCTCTGTCAGATAGTAGGTGGCATCCAGCTCATCCTGTGCCTGTGGACTAATCCCAAGAGGTAGGTAGGACCACTGACCGATGAAGGGCTTATTCTCTTCGAAGAAGAAGGCCAAATAAGGGCAGTCGAAGGAGATCGTGTACTTGGCCTTGATGATGTGATCTAGATTATTTCCGGAGTTGTCCTCTGCAAAGAGTCCACTAGGGAGCTCAAGGCTCACGATGGAAGCTTTGGATGCATTGAGGAAATCGACGAGCCCTACATAGCCACCAAAGAGAGGAGTGGTGAGCTCTGTCCCGAATAGTCCGTCGATGATGACGTCCTGCTCCTTGATCCTCGGTGGGGTGAAGTTGCGATAGACTTCCTCTAGTCTTAGATCTCCATCAGAGATACATCTGCGTATGGCTTCGCACTCATCCGATAGCTTTCCTTCACGATAGAATAGGTAGGCCATGATAGCATAGCCTCTCTGAGCCATATATGAGGCGATGCGAAGGGCATAGGCTCCACAGCGACCTGCACCTGCGAAGATATAGATCGTATAGCCCGTCTGAGTGTAGAGACGACGAAACTCTTGCTCGAAGGAGCGTGCGGCACGCTCTATATGATCCTCGGCGGAGAGATGGTCATATACTTCTGCTTGACGATACAGAGCCCGTAGCTGCTTACCTGTATAGATCTTTTGCATTGGATACGAATGAGGGGGAAGGGTTATCGGGTGGTGCCAGCGGATGTGCTCCATGTTCGCTACCTCTACCGAGAGCTTTAGGTCAGGGGAGAGGCGAAGACTATCTAGGAACGCGATCTCCAGTGGAGATTGTGCTGTGTAGATAGGATTCTAGGAGGATGGGGAACAGTGCTGGAGCCATACTTCGGGATACTGAGGGGGAGTGTAGGGGCTAAGTCAGAGGGTACTCTAAGGCTTAGCCTCACTCCATCCCATTGTGAGTAGGGAATACTAGTCCATCGTACCTCGGACGATACCTCGCTCGGAGGAGCGGATGAAGTCCAAGATCAGCTGGCGCTCATAGCTGTCGGGGATCTCCTCCTCGATAGCCTTGAAGGCCTCGGTATTGTTCAGACCACGCTGGTAGAGGGTACGATAGATGTCGTTGATACGGAAGATTTGCTCATTGGTGAAGCCTCGACGACGAAGACCAACGATGTTGATCCCACAATAGACAATCGGGTCACGACCGATGAGCGTATAGGGAGGGATGTCCTTGTTTACACGAGAACCACCCTGGAGCATGACATGCTGAGAGATGCGTACGAATTGGTGGATGAGAGAGCCTCCACTAAGGATTGCATAGTCATCGATCTCGACCTCTCCCGCTACCTGAGTAGCGTTACCGAGGATCACGTGATCTCCGAGGACACAGTCATGGGCGACATGCGAGTAGGCCATCAGTAGGCAGTGACTCCCGACGACGGTGCGACCACGAGAGGCTGTACCTCTATTGACGGTAGCGCATTCACGGATCATAGTATGGTCACCGATGATAGCCACGCTATCCTCGCCTGCGAACTTGAGGTCTTGAGGGATCCCACCTATCACAGCACCTGAATGGATGTGGCAGTGCTTACCTAGTCGGCTCCCGCTCTTGATGACTGCATGGCTCTCGATGATACAGCCTTCGCCAATCTCCGTATTCTCCTCAATGAGGGCAAAGGGATGTACGATGACACCCGAGGCCAACTTAGCCTCAGGATGTACAGAGGCAAGAGGGCTTATATTGTTGTTAGACATAATCTATAACTGTTCCGTTCTAGGTGACTACTTATTCTTCACAACCTGCGCCATGAACTCAGCTTCACAGACGAGCTTCTCGCCTACGAAGGCTAGACCACGCATATTGGCAACTCCTCGGCGCACCTCAGTGAGTAGACGTAGCTTGAAGATGAGGGTATCGCCTGGTACTACCTTCTGACGGAACTTCACGTTGTCGATCTTCATGAAGTAGGTCGAGTACTCCTCTGGATTGTCAATAGTATTGAGTACGAGTAGTCCCCCTACCTGTGCCATTGCTTCTACCTGTAGGACACCAGGCATCACGGGTTCGGTTGGGAAGTGCCCTTCGAAGAAAGGTTCATTCCCAGAGACACTCTTTACACCCACAATGTAGTCTGTGCCGATCTCGATGATCTTATCGACCATGAGGAAGGGATAGCGGTGGGGGAGTAGCTCACGGATGCGGTTTACATCAAGTAGTGGAGCCTGATTAGGATCATAGACTGGAGCCTGAGCCTCGTTTAGCTTGATATCCTTGCGAATCTTGGCTCCCATCTCGTTATTGATCTTGTGCCCTGGGCAGAAGGCTATGATACGTCCACGGATAGGACGTCCGATGAGTGCAAGGTCTCCGAGGACGTCAAGCAGCTTATGGCGTGCAGGCTCGTTGGGGAAGAGGATAGGAGCATTATTGATGTAGCCGAGTGATAGATCCTTCTTGTGTGGGACACCGACTAGGTCACAGATCTTATCCAGCTGCTCCTGCTCCATCGGGGTATCGTAGATGACTAGGGCATTGTCTAAATCACCACCCTTGATGAGGTTGTGCTCTAGGAGTGTCTCTACCTCACGTACGAAGACGAAGGTGCGGGAGGTAGCAATCTCCGTGTCGAACTCCTCTAGGTTCTCAAGGGAGGCAAACTGATTGTCCAGTACAGGTGAGTCAAAGGACACATGGACATCGATCCCAAAGCGATTATCGGGTAGGAGTATGATCCGTGAGCGGCCATCCTCAGAGACTACCTCATGGCGCTGCTTCACGATATAGGGCTCGGCGGGCTGAGACTGTTCCTCTAGACCAACTCGGTTGATAGCCTCGATATAGGCCTTGGCACTACCATCTAGGATCGGGAACTCAGGAGCATTGACCTCGATGATACAGTTGGCGACACCCTTTGCATACAAGGCTGCCATAGCGTGCTCGATCGTACTAACGGAGGCCGAGCCCTTGATGAGGACGGTACCTCGTTCAGTACCCTTGACATATTCGGAGAGAGCGGGGATCTCAGGAGCTCCCTCTAGGTCTACACGACGGATAACTCTCCCTGTCCCTGCTGGAGCTGGGAGGAACTTAATCTCTATATCTAATCCTGTGTGAAGGCCCTTACCAGTGAGGGTAAAGCTATCCTTCAGTGTCTTCTGCTTTTCCATATCTACTTTGATTGTTTTTGCTTTAGTTCTTCTAATTCTTTCTCTAGTGCCTGTAGGCGGCGATACATATCAGGGAGCTTGGGCTGGATGACGAAGCTTCTCATAGCATCTCTTAGAGGCATACTAGGAGAACCCATCAGCACACTGCCCTCAGGCACATTGCTGAGGACACCTGTTTGTCCTCCCATCTCTACTCTGTCTCCTATCGTTATATGTCCGCTGATGCCTACTTGTCCACCGAGCTTGCACCACTTACCTATATGTGATGATCCCGCTAGGCCTACCTGAGAAGCCATCACAGTATGCTCATCCACACTGCAGTTGTGTGCTATCTGGATGAGATTATCTAGCTTGACACCCTTTCGGATGGTGGTACTGCCCATTACAGCTCGGTCAATGCAGGTGTTTGCTCCGATCTCCACATCATCCTCTAGGATAACGTTGCCTAGCTGGGGTATCTTGTGGTAGCCATCAGCCTCTGGTGCAAAGCCGAAGCCATCGGCTCCGATCACAGCCCCTGCATGGATGATACAGCGTGCTCCGACTCGTACTCCATGGTAGAGTGTGGTGTGGGGGTAAAGGATGCTATTGGCTCCAATAGTCACTCCCTTACCAATGTAAGTGTGGGGATAGATGAGTGCTCCCTCACTGATCTTGGCTCCCTCCTCTATGACTGCGAAGGCTCCAATATATACCCCTTCTCCGATCTCTACGCCCTCTGCTATATATGCGTTAGGGGAGATACCTGAGAGGCGGGGTGCCCTCTGGGCCTCTACGAGCTGCATGAGCTGGGCTAGAGCTGCATAGGGATCCTTGACTCGGATCAGTGTGGGGGTAATGGGTTCTCGAGGAGTAAAGTCCTCTCCAACGAGTAGGATAGAGGCCTGTGTGCTGTAGGCAAAAGCTTCGTACCTGGGGTTGGCTAGGAAGGCTAGATCCCCAGGTTTGGCTTCCTCGATCTTTCCAAAGTCAGAGACAAGGACAGAGGCGTCTCCCTCAATCCTCCCTCCGATGATGGGTGCTATCTGAGCGGCACTAAACTGCATGAATGTATACTATATGTGTAGAGAGTGCTATGCCTCTACAAGCTTGTTCTTGATGAGTATCTCTGCCATCTGGTGGCGAAGCTTCTCTGCCTCAGCAGCAGCCCCACTAGCGAATGCTTCTGTGCCATCTGCGTATATGATGCTACGAGAGGCATTAACCAGTAGCCCACACATGCTATTGAGCCCGTGGTGGGCTACCTCTTCCAGACTCCCGTTCTGAGAGCCGACCCCAGGTACGAGGAGGAAGGAGTCCGGGACTATGGCTCGCACTCGTCGCAGCATGGCTGCCTTTGTCGCACCTACGACATACATCATCTGGTCGCTATTTCCCCACTCTAGGCTCTTACGTAGTACTTGCTCGAAGAGGGCATCACCGTCCTTTGATTCGGTTAGCTGGAAGTCAGCTGCACCTTCATTGGAGGTAAGGGCAAGGAGTACTACCCAGTGTCCGCTATACTTGAGGAAAGGCAGCACACTATCGCTCCCCATGTAGGGGGCTACTGTGAGTGCATCCACCTTGAGGTGCTCGAAGAAGCTACGTGCATACATATCGCTCGTGTTGCCAATATCTCCTCGCTTGGCATCAGCTATGATGAACTGATCGGGATAGTTAGACCGTAGATACTCTACCGTCTTCTCAAAGGCAAGGATACCAAAGGAGCCCATACTTTCATAGAAAGCAAGATTGGGCTTATAGGCTACGCAGAGATGGGCTGTGGCATCAATGATTCTACGATTGAAGGCGAATATTGGGTCGTCCTCCTCAAGGAGGAACTGGGGTATCTTACGTACATCGGTATCCAAACCAATGCAGAGGAAGGATCGCTTCCGCTGAATGTTCTTAAATAGTTCTTCTCTTGTCATGGTCTACATTGTTCTATAGAGCTACTTCTCTTGGCAAGAGGTGCTAGCATCCCCGTTGATGATTTAGGGTCTTCCCTAGTGAGTATGCTAGCAGCTCTCTGGGTGCACCTAGAGTGCAGCTTCCTTCATTCGTTCAATATTCTCTGCGATGATTAGCTCGTCGATGATGGGTTGGATCTCTCCGGACATGATCGCAGCTAGGTTATACAGTGTGAGGTTGATGCGGTGATCTGTGACACGCCCCTGAGGGTAGTTGTAGGTGCGTATCTTGGCGGATCGGTCTCCAGTCGAGACCATCGTCTTACGTCGTGCCGCTATCTCCTCGTTGTGCTTGGTGAGTTCTATGTCGTAGAGCTTGGTACGTAGCATCTGCATAGCCAGCTCTCGGTTGGCCAGCTGGGTACGAGCCTGCTGACAGACGACGACGATACCCGTGGGCTTGTGGGTCAGCTGTACCTTGGTCTCCACCTTATTCACGTTCTGTCCTCCAGCTCCTCCAGAGCGAGCAGTCTGCATCTCGATGTCGGCAGGGTTAAGGACGACGTCCACTTCTTCTGCTTCTGGTAGGACTGCTACGGAGGCGGCAGAGGTATGTACACGCCCCTGAGTCTCTGTCTCGGGGACACGCTGTACACGATGTACCCCACTCTCATACTTGAGTACACCATAGACTCCATCACCAGAGACGGTGAAGACAATTTCCTTGTATCCTCCTGCGGTACCCTCACTCACACTAGTTACCTCGGTAGTCCATCCTCGTCCCTCGCAGTAGCGGACATACATGCGATAGAGGTCTCCTGCGAAGAGGGCTGCTTCGTCACCACCTGTCCCACCTCGTATCTCCATCACGACATTCTTGGCATCCTCAGGATCTGCAGGGATGAGCAAGAGCTTGATCTCCTCCTCGAGAGAGGGGATGCGCTCCTCGGCCTCCTGCATCATCTCCCTAGCCATTGTGCGTAGCTCGGGGTCGCTCTCTGTGTCCAGGGTCTCACGTCCCTCTAGGATATTACCTAGGAGGTTCCGATACTCTTTCCCTTTGTCTAGGATACGCTCTAGGTCACGATACTCTTTGCTGAGCTTCATGAATCGCTTCTGATCGGCGATAATATCTGGAGCGGTAATCAGGGAGGTGATCTCCTGAAAGCGGACCTCTAGGCTCTCGATGCGCTGGAGCAGGTCGTTCTCTATTGCCATGAATGTCGTCTAGGGATAAGTAGTAAATATTGTATAGGTGAAGATATGATTTGTGGGGCTATTCGTAGCTTAGGATACCATAGGGGGAGTGGATGGTGAGCTTATTGCTCTCGGCCTCCTCTACACGTCCTATGATGCGTGCTTCGACACCGAAGCTCTCCGAAATCTCGATGATGTGCGAAGCCTCCTCTGGTGCAACGTATAGTTCCATACGATGTCCCATGTTGAAGACCTTGTACATCTCCTGCCAAGGAGTACCACTCTCCTGCTGTATTAGGGAGAACAGTGGCGGAATGGGGAACATATTATCCTTGATGATATGCTTCCCCTCTACGAAGTGTAGAACCTTGGTCTGTGCTCCGCCTGAGCAGTGTACCATCCCATGGATCTTGGGGCGAAGCTCCTGGAGCACTTGACGTATTATTGGAGCGTAGGTACGAGTAGGAGAGAGGATGAGTTGTCCTGCATCTAGGGGCGTACCATCTACTGGAGAGGTGAGGCTACGAGATCCGCTGTAGACAAGTTCGTCAGGAGTCTGGGCATCGTAGCTCTCTGGATAGCGCCCTGCTAGACTATGCTCCAGCACGTCATGTCGGGCGGAGGTAAGTCCGTTGCTACCCATACCACCATTATACTGACGCTCATAGGTAGCCTGTCCAGAGGAGGCTAGCCCTACGATCACATCACCGGCTTGTATACGGGCATTGTCTATGACATCGCTACGCTTCATGCGGCAGGTGACGGTGCTATCGACGATGATCGTGCGCACGAGGTCTCCCACGTCGGCAGTCTCACCCCCTGTAGCATATACACCGATGCCCTGATCACGAAGCTCAGCGAGGAGCTCCTCTGTGCCATTGATGATAGCAGCGATGACCTCACCAGGGATGAGGTGCTTATTGCGACCTATCGTGGAGGAGACTAGGATGCCATCTATAGCGCCCACGCAGAGTAGGTCGTCTATATTCATGATCAGAGCATCCTGAGCGATCCCCTTCCAGACGGAGAGGTCACCTGTCTCGCGCCAGTAGAGATAGGCAAGGGAGGACTTGGTCCCTGCGCCATCGGCATGCATGATATTGCAGTAGCTCTCATCTCCCCCTAAGATGTCGGGGATAATCTTACAGAAGGCCTTAGGGTATAGCCCCTTGTCTACGTTGCGTATAGCGTTGTGTACGTCTTCCTTTGAGGCCGATACACCTCGCTGCATATAGCGTTCGTTCATTGCTTTGTCTCTCTTTATCGTCTAGGCGGTGTGAGCTATCTCAGACGCAGTATATCACCCTCTTCGGGGACATACTCGTCATCCTTGTCATTGAGCTTGTATAGGCGATCCAGCCTGATACCGAAGCGTTGGGAGATGTCGTGCATCGAGTCACCAATGCGTACGATATAGGTCGGATAGCGGGGCGAAGCCTCCTTGTTCTTGGGCTCTAAATAGACTACGTCACCTTCGCTCAATGGGAAGTCAATAGGAGCATCGTTGTACTTAGCTATCTTCTTAGCTGACATCCCTAGGTCCTCTGCGATCCGCTCATAGGAGTCATTCTGATCCGCCAGGACATAGAGCAGTCCATAGCTGATATAGGTGGGTCGCATAGGGCGGTCATACTTAGCAGGAGCTGCTGTACGACGTGTACCCTGTGTCTGAGTACGTCCTCCATAGCTTCGGTACCAACTGGGATACTCCCCATGGTCAAAGGCATAGAGCTCATAGTCCTCGATGACCTTGATCAGCATGTTGGCATAGCCCTTATTAGTGGCATAGCCATAGAGCTGTAGTCCCTTTGCCCATCCTCGGTAGTCATCGTAGCGTAGGGCGAAGAGTCGCTGATATCGTTTGCCCTTCAGGAAGAGGGAGTGATCTTCGTAGGACTCTCTCGCTGAGGGA
Organism: uncultured Porphyromonas sp.; assembly: GCF_915070105.1. GTDB lineage: Bacteria > Bacteroidota > Bacteroidia > Bacteroidales > Porphyromonadaceae > Porphyromonas. Next base: position 2,512 of record NZ_CAJZFJ010000067.1, on the reverse strand, counting down.
TAGCTACGGAAGCAGTCATTGGGATTGTCGTCACTCTTATAGGTGCGCTTGCCCTTCCATGTCGTGTGGCACTTGATGCCGAAGTGGTTGTTGTGTACCTGTGCTAGGGTACTTGCTCCAGCACCAGTCTCCACGAGCCCCTGAGCTAGTGTGATACTAGCGGGGATAGCATGGCGATCCATCTGCCGACGAGCCTCGGCATTGAAGGTACGGATATAGTCCATATAGCCAGCCTTGCGTACTGCCTGAGCTGATGCTGAGCTCAGAGCCAGTATCAGTGTGAGGAGGCAGAGGACATACCGCCTATAGCCCACCTTATGTCGATGAAGTACTCCCATTGGTCTATTCGTAATGTATACGAGTACAGTAGCTCACATAGCTATGCACGGACGCAAAGATACGAATTATATAAGGAATGCGTCTGACACAGAGTTGTCTGTTTAGGGCTGATGCATGATCCCCTTTAGTATTCTCTACTCTTGGGTACTCTGGGATGTTCCTTCTTGTCTAGGGGGCTTAGCGGTGTCTCTAGTCGAGCCGAAGGGGTAGCCCCGAGGAGAGCTGTGTATAAGAGCTCTACAGAGGACATACTTAGAGCGATGTTGTGTACACGTGTGTATACAGTTGTGTACACGCAGGTACACAGTAGTGTACACACGTGTATACTTGACCCTCCTAGGTAGCAGGTATACGATCGGTGTATCTGCACCTAGGATGCAGATGTTCTATCTTGTGTGTATACTCCTTGACTACCTTGCCCTCGCACTATGGTAATCATACGTCGGATCTAGTGCGTGATATAGGGGGGATATAATTAAGGATAAATGTATGTTATTCATCTAGGTTCCTTATCTTTGTGAAGGATATTATCACTGCAAGCATGTTTACGACTGCATAGCACAACCAATGAAGACAAAGCAAGAGCTAATCAAGGAGCGACGTAGTCAAGACTGGAGAACAGACCTACGGAAGGCTCACCCCAATAAGGAGCGTGTACAGCTGGACAAGACTCCAATGCCCGAGCTCCCTATCTCGGAGCGCATAACATCATTCCATGAGGAGGTCGCCCTCGGCTACTCCCGAGAGGAGGCTATGGCCGAGGCACGCCGCTGCCTAGACTGCCCTACACCAGGGTGTGTCGATGGCTGTCCCGTAGGGATACATATCCCCTCGTTCATCAAGCTCATCGAGCGAGGCGAGATGATAGATGCCCTAAATGTAATCCGTGAGACTAGCTCCCTGCCTGCCGTCTGTGGGCGTGTATGCCCCCAGGAGAAGCAGTGTGAGAGCCAGTGTATCTATACCCTTAGTCTAAAGAAGCAGGCCGTCTCTATCGGCAACCTCGAACGCTATGTAGCCGACTATGAACGACTCCATAGAGACCGCTCCATCAAACCTAAGCCCACTACCTCCCCCCGTCGTGGCAAGATAGCTGTCGTGGGGAGTGGCCCAGCTGGACTCTCCTTCGCTACCGATATGGCTAAGTGGGGCTATGACGTGACCGTCTATGAGGCTCAGAGCGAGCTCGGGGGGGTCATGCGCTACGGGATCCCAGAGTTCTGCCTACCCAATAGCATCATCGAGGATGAGATCCAGCAGATGCGAGACCTAGGGGTACACTTCGTGACAAATACTATTGTCGGTGAGACGATCTCCTATGATGACCTAAAGGCTGCTGGCATGGAAGGGATCTTCATCGCCACTGGGGTAGGTGTAGCCAACCACATGGGGATCCCCGGCGAAGACCTCAAGGGGGTATATACCGCTAGCGAGTATCTAGCTAAGTACAATATGATGAGCCCTGAGGAGCTGGCAGCAGAGCTTCCCCAGCTCAGGGGCAAACGTGTCGCCGTAATCGGTGGCGGCAATACGGCCATAGATGCCGTACGTACAGCTATCCGTCTAGATGCACAGCAGGCTATGATCGTCTACCGAAGGAGCGAGGAGGAGATGCCCGCTCGTGCCGAGGAGATCAAGCACGCATGCGAGGAGGGTACTGAGCTCCTGACCCTGCACAATCCCGTAGAGTACATAGGAGACTCTTCTGGGCGAGTCGTCTCTATGCGCCTACAGCGTATGGAGCTAGGAGCACCCGATGAGAGCGGGCGTCGCCGTCCAGTGGCTATCCCTGGGGATATAGTGGAGATGCCCGTAGATGAGGTAGTCGTCTGTATCGGCTACTCTGCTCATCCTTTGGTCTCCTCGTCTATGCCTGATCTCAGGGTAGATAAGTGGGGGAATATCCTCGTCAACGACGACAAGCAAACCTCGATACCTGATGTCTATGCGGGGGGAGATATAGTTCGTGGGGCGGCTACAGTCATCCTCGCTATGGGGGATGGGCGCAAGGCTGCTACAGCTATGCACCAGCGTCTCACTGGACGTATCGAAGAGGGAGCACTCATATAGCTCTCTTGGAAGAGGGGGGCTTTAGTCCAGGAGCACTGCTCCTAGGTCTATCCCTATACCCCGTATATAATAAGCCCAAAGCAGAGAGGCGACACATCCACTT
>NZ_CAJZFJ010000066.1 GCF_915070105.1 uncultured Porphyromonas sp. | reverse complement strand
CCTACCGCTTGTAGGCAGACGGGTTCAGGGTCTATTGCACTCCTCTGTTCGAGGTTCTTTTCACCTTTCCCTCACGGTACTGGTTCACTATCGGTCTCTCGGGAGTATTTAGCCTTACGGGATGGGCCCCGCTGATTCACACAGGATTTCACGTGTCCCGCGCTACTCAGGATACTCCTAATTCCAACTAAAGTTTTCGGATACGCAGCTTTCATGCTCTACGGCCAGCCTTTCCAGACCGTTCTCCTAACCTTGTCTTCATATATCGGAGTCCTACAACCCCGAAGTCGCCGAAACGACTCCGGTTTGGGCTAGTCCCCGTTCGCTCGCCACTACTAAGGGAATCACTTTTGTTTTCTTCTCCTATGGGTACTTAGATGTTTCAGTTCCCCACGTTCGCTCACCGCTCTGCGGTGTGATACATCTTCAATGTACCGGGTTGCCCCATTCGGAAATCTACGGATCAAATTGTATGTGCCAATCCCCGTAGCTTATCGCAGCTTATCACGTCCTTCATCGCCTCCGAGAGCCTAGGCATCCACCGTCTGCCCTTTCCTGTTTTTGCGCCTAACGTATATTAGTATTGCTACTAACACACGCAGGTTGTATACTAACTTATTTTATTTGCTCTACGTTGTTTTCTCGTTTGTTTTTATCAAGTATGTCAATGATCGCTTGTGGCTAAACCTCGTGGATCGCTCCATCTTAGGTCTCATCTACTAACCCGAGGTCTGTCCTGCTCAGCCACCCCGCTTAGGTGACTCATTCGCTGCAGGAGGTCGTTCCCTCGTTTGCGGTTGCAAAGGTATATCAAATACCCAATACCAACCAAATCTTTCCATGAAAAACTTCTGAAAATCCTCCTGTGAGTTGCATGCATTAACCCGATAGCAAACAACTTACATGGATAGAAAAATTTTTTATCAGCACCCCCGCATACCCCATCTTCGCCTCCCCCAAACCCTCCCCAAGGCAACGCTAAGAACAGAAAAAGCGACGCCCCATAACCTTCGTGGCAGGGGCGTCGCTTACTTTTCGGACTTCTAGGGCCTAACTATAGGCGGACATAGGCGGGGTCGTCGGTGACCTCTCGGATGACCTCGATGAAGGGTGGGAACTTCACCTGCCCATCGGGAGCGCAGGAGATCTCGAGGATTTGGTAGTCACGCCGTGGCTCGACAAAGTCGTCTACCTCGAAGTACTGCTTAGCCCAAACGAAGTTGCGGCGCAACTTATGCACCAGCACATCTTCCGGCGAGGGGATCGCATTGAGATAGGAGATATATTCGTCGGGGCCGATCTGTCTCTCCGTAATGATTGGCTGGGCTTCCACAGGACTCTTGCGCGTCATAAAGTAGACGTAGTTCCCTCGCAGCCCACGCTTACGTATCCGCACACTCGATCCATCCTCCATATCTATATAGGCTTGGTAGAGGTCGGTCTCCACCCCAAAGGGTATCTCTCCTGTCACATGCACGAGGAAACGTCTACGTACATCACTGAAAGAAGCAGGATCATCCCCGAGGGTCTCGTGGATCGCATGAAGCACTTGGCGAATCTTCACCTGGAAGTCTACGTTGTTCTCCACGATGTGCAGCTGGGGGTGCCCCGTCCAAGCCTTCAGTATACGTGCATCCAGCTCTCGTGCTTCTTCTATGGTCTCACCTCTGAAGGCATTGTTCTCGAGCGTGTAGTACTCCTCTGCCCCTTGTGCTGCTGTGACCATGTGGATGACAGCGTCGTAACGGGCATCACGGAGCTTGATCTCCGAGAGACCAAGTTCATCCAGCAAAGCCTGCCACATAGTACGCTCGATGTAGTTGGAGATGTCCATCGTCCCTCGGTCAGAGACAATCAGCACCGGATGGGAGGCAGCGTGTGCCAGCTCCAGGAAGGTGTCTTCCATCTGGATCTGATACTTCATCACGGCCTTCTCTATGTTATAGAAGTATTGGCGGTCGGGGGTAGCAAAGTTAATCGAAGCATTGCTAAAGAGCGTCGGAGTCTCGGGAAGGGCGTAAACCAAGTAGCCGAGGTCACTAAAGTGCTCAATGATCTGCGCCAAAGCCGTTGTCTTGCCAGCGCAGGGGCCTCCGGTCAAGGCGATACGAGTAATATTCTTATTCATTCCTGTATAATGGGGCACGTTTGCCGTCACAAAGATACGACGACTCCCCCAAGTCCACCTCTGCCCTCACCCTTCGTCCCTCCCGAATGCGCTCCGCCTCCCGCCACCCAAGCCTCCTCCCCACCTTCACCCACCCATCGCCCCTACTACAACTCAACTTGCCCAATACCCTTTATTAAACCTCCCTGCCTTCCTCTATCCAACTCCCAAGGCCACCAATCCCCAACTCTCCTCGTTATCCACCCCAAAGCCTCCGTTATCACCGCACGCACCTCACGAGCATAGCCACCCAAAGGCTCCTCCAGACCTTCCTCCGAACTTCCCCCACACCTCTCTAGGTGCCCTCGCTACCTCCCAAGAGGTTTCCTTCGTCAGGACTGACGCATGAAATCACCATAGTGCGAGGGCAAGGTCGTCAAGGAGCATACACCGAAGATAGAAGTATCTATGTCCCAGCATAGATATGCCAAGCGAACACTTCCTACCGAGGAGGCATGAGTATACACGTGTGTACACAACTGTATACCCACGTGTACACAACTGTATACACGCGTGTACACAAGTGCGCTCTAAGTATCTCCTCTCTAGGGCTCGCTTGTATGTCTGTTTCTTGGGGATAATGCCTAGGATCTTTAGTGATAGGCTAAGGCTCTCTCTGGGATATGAAGCGATACCCCCGAAGATCCAAAGGCAGGAGTGTACGAGAGAGAGATCATGCATCGGTCCTGTGTCCTTACTACCCCAAGGCAGTTTTCCCTACTACCTCAAGCGATGTTTTTCTTCGACCTTAGGCAAAGATTTTTGCTCGCTCAAACAAAGCTTCTCCGCCTTCCCCTCTCCTTCATACGCGCGCACGTATCGTATATATACTAGCCTAAGCAAGTCCCCTTTATTGGGGTAATTATGGGGTGGTTCACTCCTCCCCTCCCCCACCTCTACGGGCAAAAAGAAGGAGCATTTGCAAGGAAAGAGAGGGTAAGATTTGCAGGATTAAGAAAAACGCTCTATCTTTGCATCGCAATTCAAGAGCTGAGTGCGACTGGAAGTGTGGGTGAGTGGCTGAAACCAGCAGTTTGCTAAACTGCCGTACGGGCAACCGTACCACGAGTTCGAATCTCGTCGCTTCCGCTCCTAAGAAGAAGAATTGCCAATGGTGCCATAGCTCAGTTGGTAGAGCAAAGGACTGAAAATCCTTGTGTCCCCGGTTCGATTCCTGGTGGCACCACTGAAAGAGAAAAGAGAGATAGCAGAATGGGTCTTCGCCCGATTGCTATCTCTCTTTTCTTTTTAACCTTGATCATGCCAAGCCCTAAGCCTCCCCTCCCTTTCCAATGAAACCAAAGGAGGCCACACTCCTTTACATTTTCCTAGAGACCTCTCTATCACTTGCTTGACTTCCACCTTCACCCCACTCCTCGTAGAGGTTCATCACCACTTGACTACCCCCTTTATTCTCATCCTAGACCGTAGTCAAGAGCCAGAGTAAGTCGAGAAGAAGCCTCCAAGAGAAACACGAGCAATAGCGGGGGCTGAGACCAAGCAAAACAAGAGTCTACGCACGGGCAGACCAGCCCAAGAGATCTGGTAGAAAAAGGTAGGAGGCCGCACCGTAGAACAAGTTCTACAGCACAGCCTCCAAGATGGCCTGCGGAAGTAACACCTTACCACACTACGAACACCAAACGCAATCTTTCCCGTAACCTAGAAGGTGCCCCCCTCGCGAGACCAAATCAATATACTTACTCTAGGACACACGTCCCTAATAAAGGAAACGCTACACAGTCAAATACAGTACAAAATTAAATAAATTTATCTAAACAACATATTTTATCATTATGGCTCGGAGAAATTGGGTAGAAAGCACAGCCTTATTCCACCCTTTATTAAACATTGCCCCAAGTCTACACTCTAACACTCAAGAAGATCACAGAAAAAGAGATTACACTTATGAATAGTCCACTCCGAGCCTTCCTAAGGCTCTTCCTACTGGCACTCCTGCTCACCCCCATGAGCCTTGCCCTGCGAGCCCAGCAGACGACACACAGCATCTCGGGGATCGTCCTCGATGAGGCTGGCGAAGCCCTTCCCTCAGCTACGATCAGCCTCCTCCTACCAGACGGCAAGCTCAAGGGTGGGATCACCAGTGGCAAGGATGGCTCGTTCGTCCTACGCAACGTCGCTCAGGGCTCCTACACCCTACGCATCACCTTCGTCGGCTACAAGGCACAGACTCGTCCGATCAAGATTGCCAACAAGAACATCCAGCTGGGCAAGATCACGCTCGAAGAGGATGGGAAGGTCCTCAGCGACGTCAATGTCGTAGCCAAGGCTAACGAAGTGGTCGTCAAGGGCGACACCCTCGAGTATAATGCCACCAGCTACACTACGCAACAAGGGGCAGCGATCATAGAGCTTCTCAAGAAGCTCCCCGGGGCAAGTGTCGATGAGAAAGGACAGGTCACGGTCAATGGCAAGACTGTCTCGCAGATCATGGTAGACGGCAAACGTTTCTTCGAGGGCGACCCTAAAGTCGCTCTGAACAACCTACCTGCCGAACTCGTAGACAAAGTGCAAGTCATGGATAGGGAGAGTGAATCCTCCCGCATGTCGGGCTTCTCTGACGGCAACGAGGAGACGATCATCAACCTCACCATCAAGGCTGGTAAGAAGCGTGGACTCTTCGGCACAGCCTTCGTCGGGGGAGGCACGGACAAGCGTTATGAGGCCAGTGCCATGCTCAACCGCTTCACCGGTGACAACCAGCTCACCGTGCTGGGGAGCATGAACAACACGAACAACGCTGGCTTCAGTGACATAGCGCAGGATCTCAGCCAAGCGAGCTTCATGTACAGCCTCTCGGGTGGACGTCGTGGCCCAGGCGGAGGTGGCGGGCGCATGCCCGGACAGATCGACGGGATACAGACCTCGAAGGTACTCGGGGGCAACCTCAGCCATACCTTCAATCCCTCCCTCATCCTCGGCGGTAACCTACTAGCAGGGAACACCACCAAGGACAAGACGACCGCCTCTACGATCCAAAACATCCTCTCCTCATCCTCCACCACGCAGACGGGCAAGACCTCGGAGCACAACGATAAGGACACCTACGCAGGCAACTTCCGCTTCCAGTGGAAGCTAGACTCGCTGACCGAACTCATCATCTCCCCCCAGCTCCGCTACGGCAAGGGGATAGGCACCTACACCTCCGACGAAGAGACGCTCAACGATGCCACCAATGCCCTCATCAGCTCCTCCTCGCTACGTCAGCGCACCTCTCAGTCACAGACCGACGGGGATCTAAGGATAGATGCGAGCCGCCGTCTCTCCGACCGTGGCCGTACCCTCACGCTATCCGCCTCGGGGACGCTCTCGAATGAGCTAGGCTCGGGGACATACCTCTCCGACATCGTCAGTGCCGCTACGGGTACAGAGCATGTGGATCAACGTATCGAGAGCACCAAGCGTAGCGGTGAGTACCGTGTCCGTCTTGGCTGGGTAGAGCCACTTGGCAAGGGCTTCTTCGGTCAAGCTACCTATCAGATCAAGGGTACAAATAGCTTCAGCGAACGAAAGGCCTTCGATGCTGACCTCACGGGGCAGTACACCGTGGAGAATGCTCGCTACAGCAACGAGTTCCACTCCGACTTCCTAACGCATCAGGTGGGGCTAGCCCTCAAAAAGAAGGGAAGCACCTATGACCTGACGGCTGGGGTGAACCTCGAGCGATCCAACCTCAGTAGCTACACCGTAGTGGCAGGCGTGAATGCTCGTAGTATCAACCGCTCTACGACCAATTACTCTCCTACGCTACGCTTCTCCTACAAGCCCAAGCGCGCGACAGAGTTCCGCATCGACTACTTCGGTCGTAGCTTCCAGCCCAACACCGATCAGCTTGCCCCCGTGCAGGATGTGACTAATCCCCTCGTCGTCTATGAGGGGAATCAGAACCTCCTCCCTGGCTTCCAGCACAACGTCTTCGGACGCTACAACAACTTCTGGACTTCGACACAGACGTCACTTGCCCTCTTTGGACATGCCCGCTACGTGCAGAACGACATCGTATCCCGCACGACCTATGACCTCACGACTGGGGTGAGGAAGATCGGCTACACCAACGTCAGTGGCAACACTATGGTCGGCCTCGGGGGCTTCTTCACGCAGGTACTGCCCGGCAAGAAGTTCTCCATACGTCTCGGCTCTCGCAACGAGCTCATCCGTCAGATCGCCTTCATCAACGGGGATGAGAACCGTTCCCTCTCCCTCAGGCTCAACGAAGATCTGACGCTGAACTACCGCAACTCCTTCCTCGACATCAACCTCCGCGGGGGGCTCGGCTATTACAATGCCTCCAACAGCCTTACCTCGGTGAATACCACCGCCACCAAGGACTACTCCATAGGCTCGAACATGAACCTCACCCTTCCCCTAGGCTTTGCCATCGAGGCCGATGGTACCTACACCACGACACAGGGCTATGCGGCGGGCTTCGAGAACGACCAGTGGCTCCTGAATGCAGGCATATCCTTTAGCTTCCTCAAGGGCAAGCGTGCTACGCTCCGTCTCAAGGGCTATGACCTCCTAGACTCACGTCGTAGCATCTACCGCAACATCTCCGCCACGAGCATCACCACCGAAGAGTCGAATACGCTCGGGCGATATGCTATGCTGCACTTCATCTACCGCTTCGACAGCTTCGGTGGGGGTGGCTCTAGGAGCGACATGAAGCGACAGGGCCCTCCTGGACCTCCTCCCATGTAGGGCTAGCACTATCTCCTATTATATAAAAGGTACTGCACCGCCGAGCGCTTGGCGGTGCAGTACCTTTTTATATCCCCATCAGGAGAAGCCTATGGACTCCCTTCTACCCTAGCGGTAGATCAGCTGATGGAAGGTCTCGGGACAGAAGACCTCCGCTGCGATCTCATGCAGACCCTCGGGGGTAAGGCTCCCGAGCCGCCCCTCTAGCTCCTGCTGGCTCTCGTAGTGTCCATGGTGCAGGAAGGCCTTCCCCATGGATAGGAAGGCTTGCTCTCGATTGTCCGAGGCGATCGTCAGTTGCCCTCTTAGCTGAAGGAGGGCAGACTGGAGCTCGGTCGTGGAGAGGGTCTCTCGCCTCATCCACTCCAGCTCCTGCATGACCAGTCCGAGAGCCTCTGCCTCTGCTTCGGGCGAAGAGCCGAAGTAGACCGAGAAGAGTCCCGTATCGGAGTAGGGTGTATAGCTTGCCTCGACATTGTAGACCAAGCCCCGACGCTCACGTAGCTCCATATTCAGTCGTGCATTCATCCCCGTCCCCCCGAGGATATTCGTCAGCAGGCTTAGCCCCAGCCGACGAGGATCAAAGGCCGAGTAGGCAGCACGCCCCACGAGTACATGGCTCTGAGAAGTATCCCTTCGCCTGACCCGCCTAAGGGGAGGTGCAGGGACTGTTAGCCCCCCAGCCTGCCCCGAGAGAGAGGGGAGGGGTGTCGCCACCTGTGGGAAGTAATGTGAGCAGAGTGCCGTGAGCTCCTCCATCGAGAGGTCGCCCTGAGCGAAGAGCACCATCCCCTCTGGGCGGTAATGCTCCCTGAAGAACCGCCTCTGTACCTCCACCCCGATACGTCCGACCGACCCCTCCGTACCCAGGATAGCATGCCCTAGGGGATGCCCACGGAAGACTTGATCCTCAAACTCATCGAAGATCAGCTCCGAAGGGCTATCCTCATACGAATGGATCTCGTCCAAGATCACCTCCTGCTCCTTCGCCCACTCCTCCTCGGGGAAGGTGCTCCCACGTACGATATCGAAGAGGCTCTGCAGAGCCCGATGAGCGAAGCGACGAGGCAGGGCGACGTAGAGGATCGTCTCCTCCTTGGTCGTATAGGCGTTCATCTCTGAGCCCACGGCCTCTAGTCGCTGTATGATCTGGGGAGCTGTGCGTAGGCGTGTCCCCTTGAAGAGCATGTGCTCTATGCTATGGGCTAGTCCATAGTATCGCCTTGGCTCGCTACGTGTCCCCACTCGGACTGCAAGGCCTAGGTAGGTAACTGCCGAGGGTTCACGACAGAGGATGATACGAAGTCCCGAGGGGTGGGTCTCAGTCTGATACTGCATGGAGAGGTGAGGTAAAGAAGAGGGAGGTAATATGTAGGATCGGAGAGGAAATAGAGGAGACGCATAGCCCACATAGGCCATAAGCTCAGCCCCGCATACACAGGAGAGGATAGTCTATACCCGATAGGTAAATAGGAGGGCGGAGGAGGAAGTCCAAGGGAAAGGTGAGCCCCTGCCCCCGAGCCTCTTCGGCTCATAGGGCAGGGGCTGGTAGGAGGGCTTCTAGTAAAGAAACTTTAGGGGGCGAAGGCTATTCAGCGTTCTTCTTTGGGACGACAAGGTGCTCAGCCTCGCCACTGCGTGCGATGCTCTCATAGTACTCCTTGCTGTAGCCGGGGAAGTTAGGCATGACGATCTGGCCATAGCCATTCTCCTCGAACTTACCGTCCTTCTCCTTCTTCACGTTCCCGTCCATGTACTTCACTAGGAGATATTCGCCTAGTTGCTTCCAGCGGGCTGTGGTCTCATTGGCTACCTTGTCGCAGACACGGGTGAGGTAGTCAGAGACACGGGAGGGCTCGGTCTTCATCAGAGCCAGAGCATACTCATCGGTAGCCTTCACGAGGTCGTTGAAGCTCGACTCCAGAGCCTCCTGTACGGGACGAATATCCTGGATCATGGGCTCATAGCGATGGTAGGCCATATTGGCTACCCAGTTATGGATCCAGAAGGCCGAGGTCCAGCTCATCTGCGTCATGCTCCCATTACCACGGCGGTAGCACTCGGGGACGGAGTTGATCGAGGCATACATGGGGGTAAGGACAGCGGTATTGGCATCATCCACACCGAACCATAGGATACCCCCGATAGCATCGGGTAGCCAGCTACGGAGCTGAGCGATGAGGACGAAGCCCGTCTGCTGTGTGGCGATAGCACGCTCATTGACGTACTCCTTGCCATCTACCTTGAAGGTCATCGGACGCCAGCGGTAGGGTACCTTGTAGGCACCTGCCCCGGGGTCCTTCGTCATAGATAGAGGGGTATCCTCATAGTGGTTGCGCATACCACGACGAACATCGTCAAGCGTCACCTTGCGATCGGGGATGATATAGAGGGGCATGGGCTCCTCGTTCGCATCACCCTGTACGAGCTTGGTGTACTTATCCATCCCCTTGTCGAAGGAGCGGAAGAAGCTCCACACACGAGCTTCGCAGGCTCTGAGGCCACTGAAGTCGTAGGGGTTATAAGCCTTCTGGAAGTCGAAGTCCTTGTCGCTCTTGCCCGTGTACCAGCCGTTCTCACGAGCGAGCTTGACGACATCCTTCTCATACATGCAGTTCTCCTTGTCGCCGAAGGGGATCTTGTGGATACGAGCCTGATTGGCGTGTGCGCTGATTGCGTTATCGGGGATGCGGATAGCTACCCATACGGCGCCCTTCTTGTTGGGCCCCTTGCCGATCATCTCAAGTACCCACACCTCGTTCTTGTCGGCCACGGTGAAGGATTCGCCCGAGCTATAGTAACCATAGTCACGTACGAGGTCGGTCATCACACGGATAGCCTCACGTGCGGACTGCGAGCGCTGGAGCGCGATATAGATGAGGCTCCCGTAGTCCATGATCCCCTTGGGGTCGGAGAGCTCCTTGCGCCCCCCCCAGGTACTCTCGGTGATAGCCACCTGATGCTCGTTCATGTTCCCGATAACATTGTAGGTGACGGCAGCCTGTGGGATGAAGCCGAGGGGCTTGCCCGTGTCCCACTCGTGTACCTCCAGCATGAGTCCCTTGCCCCAAGCCTTGGAGGGGTAGTGGACGAGGTCGCCATAGAGGGTGTGTGAGTCAGCCGAATAGCTTACCATGACGGAGCCGTCAGCCGAAGCCTTCTTCCCGACGATGAGGTCAGAGCAGGCTGAGGAGGGCTGTGGCAGCAGCAGTGCTGTAGCCAGAGCGCAGGCTCCGAGGAGAGAGATTTGTTTCATAGGTCGATGTATTTGTTGTGTTACTGAGTAAACTACTTAACCACCATAAAGATATAAAAAATACCCCTCACACCAGCCACTGTGCAGGTGTGAGGGGTATTAAAGTAAATGGCTTGGGCGAGGGATCGCTAGAGCTCGCTCTGCAGAAGCGCTACCCACTTCTCGATGCGCTCGTCGGTCAGGTCGGACTGGTTAGCCTCATCTAGGCATAGGCCGATGAGCTTACCATCCTGCTCTGTCTCAGTAGCATCGTAGCTGTAGCCCTCAGGCTCGTAGGCACCAACGAAGGTACAGCCTGTGCTCTGGAGGCCTTCCTTGAGCTTGGATAGTGCTTCGCAGAAGCTGTCGGGGTAGCTATCAGCGTCCCCACAACCGAAGAGGGCGACCTTCTTACCTGCTAGGTTCTGCTCAGCGAGCTTAGGCAGGAAGTCTTCCCAGTCGTCCTGTAGGTCTCCGATACCCCAGGTAGAGGAGCCGAGGAGGAGGACATCAAAGCCTGCTACCTCTGAAGCATCTACGCTAGCTACGTCATAGAGGTTAGCTTCTGCACCTAGAGCCTTGCCTAGGCGCTGGGCTACCTCAGAGGTCGAGCCTGTAGAGGAGCCGTAGAAAATACCGATCTTACTCATTACGATATAAGTGTATTAGTGTTAGTGATTAAGTTTTCATTGACAAAGATAACAAACTATCCCACGTCTGCATCATCCGCCCTCGTTATCTCCATCCCAAGACCTGTCGTAGGACTCATCCCTATCGTCCTACACTTAGGCGGTCTAGCTCCTGACGTAGGTAGCTGAGCGCCTCGGGGCTAAAGCCCTGAGGGAGGCCTGCATACTCCAGCGGAGAGCCACTCTGTGTGGAGAGGAAGAGGTGATTGTAGCCGGGGAAGACCTGCACACGTGCCTGAGGGAGGAGGCGCTGGAGCTCCGTGGCATTGTTGGGGAGCACCTGCTTATCGAGCCCTGCATAGATCCCAATGACGGGGACACGAAGGCTACGCCACACCCCCGAGACATCCTGACTAAGGAGCTCCCTAAGGAAGGGTGTTAGCTGCCCTAGGATCACATCTATACTCTGCCCGCTCCCGAGAAACTCCTGATGCGCCTCGAGCTTCTTACGTGCCTCGGCCTTCACTTGCTCTAGGGTAAGGCGCTTATTCTTCATCAGGGCATAGACCTCTTGATTGACCCGACCGAGCTTCTGCCGCTGCTCTGCGCTAGCCCCCGAGAGCTCGAGGAGAGCATCCATCTGATCCAGCAGGACACGATCAAGCCCAAAGGCTGGGCCTGCGAGCGAGATAACGCCTGCGACCGAAGGCTCACGGCTAGCGACTTGGGCTGCGACATAGCCCCCTTCGCTGTGCCCGAGCAGGTAGATCTTTGTTCTCCGAAGGCTCGGCTCTGCATGTAACTTACGGACGACCGCCGTGGCATCGTGCACGAAGTCCGAGAAGTGCGATTCCATGAAGACCCCAGTGCTCTTCCCCACCCCTCGGTCATCGTAGCGGAAGACAGCGTAGCCTGCCGCAAGGAGTGAGTCAGCGATGTAGCGGAAGGGCTTATGCCCCAGCACCGTCTCATCCCGATCCTGTGGGCCGCTACCCGTGATCAGGACCACGAGCGAATGGGGAGTACCCTCCCCTTGGGGCAGGGAGAGTGTCCCTGCTATTGTGACCTTAGTCCCCGGGATAGGGATGCTCAGCTCCTGCTGGCGGTAGGGCGAAGGGGTAGACTCCGCAGTCTGAGGGGGAGTAGTCTCTATCTTGCGCTCAAGGACAAGGGGAAGCTCTGCACCACCTTGGGTAAGGGTGCCCAGAATCTTACCCGTAGCATCCCGAAGGCCCAGGTAGCGCAAGCGAAGGAGGTCGCTAGACAAGATAAGGCTATCCCCCTCCACCCGTACCTCATCGACCCGTAGGCCGTAGGCACCTTGGTCGGGGC
>NZ_CAJZFJ010000065.1 GCF_915070105.1 uncultured Porphyromonas sp. | reverse complement strand
TTGGGGATAATACGTAGGATCTCTAGGGATAGGCTAAGGCTCCCTGGGATATGAAATAATATCCCCGAAGATCCAAAGGCAGGAGTGTGCGAGCGTGATCATGCGTCGGCCCTCGGGCTCATAACACCCGCACCCCACCCTACTATACACCTAGCCCCTAACCTTCATCATCGAAGATTAGGGGCTGGAGACTACTCACCCACAGGGAGAGCAGGGAGAAAGAGAGGGGGCGAGAAGGCTAACAGTGGATAGTAATAATCAGGGAGGTATGACTCGCCCCCACCTCTCCCTTGGGTTAGTGCGCTCCCTCTCCCCTCGAAGTGGCGGGGAGAGGCAGGCACTTAGGGGAATGGCTATGGACGTCTCTAGCGTCCTGAGCGTATGCGATCGTCGAAGGCTGTGAGTGCGGCCTTGGCTCCCTCACCCATAGCGATGACGATCTGCTTGTAGGGTACGGTCGTGCAGTCTCCTGCAGCGTAGATACCCTCCACGGAGGTACGGCAGCGTTCGTCGATAACGATCTCGCCACGGCGCTGCTCTACGAGACCCTCGAAGGGCTTGGTATTGGCAGCCAGCCCGATCTGCACAAAGAGACCATCTAGGCGAAGTGTCTCCTCATCACCTCCATCTCGGGGAGCGATGCGTAGCCCGACGACGCTCTTCCCATCACCTACTACTTCGCGCGTAGCGATGCCACGGCGTACGGTGACGTTGGGGAGCTGTGCGAGCTTCTCCTGTAGGACGATGTCAGCACGGAGCTCATCCATATACTCCAGCACGACGACACTACGGCAGATACCTGCTAGGTCGATGGCGGCCTCGATCCCGGAGTTACCCCCACCGATGACTGCGATGTCCTTGCCCTTGAAGAATGGGCCATCACAGTGTGGACAGAAGGCTACCCCACGCCCGATATACTCGGCCTCACCTGGCACCCCGAGCTTGCGCCACGAGGCCCCCGTAGCGAGGATGACCTGTGGAGCGACGAGGGTCTCACCGAGCGAAGTCTTGACCTCCTTCATAGAGTCTACGAGCTCGATGCTGGTGACCTGACGGCTCTCTAGAAGGGCGATCCCATACTGCTCGGCATGACGGCGTAGGTCTGCGGCGAGCTGTGTCCCCGTGGTGGAGGGGACGGAGGGAATGTTCTCGATACCGGTCGTCTCATTGACCTGTCCGCCGATACGCTCTGCTACGACTGCTACACGGAGTCCCTTACGAGCCGAATAGATAGCCGAGGCGATACCTGAGGGGCCTGCTCCGACGACCACGAGGTCTAGCTCTCTGCGCTGTCCCTCTAGCTCCGTAGGGCGAGAGCCCACACGCTGCTCTAGTGCTAGGAGGAGCTCCCCGAGGGTAGCCTTACCCACATGGATCAGATCCTCGCCCACATAGACTGCGGGGACAGAGCTAACACCTAGACGCTCGACCTCCTCGGTGTAGATAGCGCCATCGACCATCTCGTGCTCGATGCCTTCGTTGTAGAGGGCTAGGAGGTTCAGTGACTGCACCACCTCGGGGCAGTTGGTACAGGTGAGGGAGGCATAGGTCGTCAGCTTCAGCGGGGCATTGAGCGCCTGGATACGAGCAACGAAAGCCTCATCGGGTAGGTTACGTCCCTGCCCGTCAGCGTTGAGGACTGCGAGGATGAGAGAGGTAAACTCGTGTCCAGAGGGGATCGCACGGAAGGAGATGCCTGTCTTCTGCCCATCACGTAGGATCGTGAGGCGAAGGCTATCACTGGCCTTATCCTCGAGGGTCAAGCGATCGCTCACGGAGGCGAAGTCCGTGATCATCGCCAGGAGCTCATCACCCTTGGCACCTGCGGGGTGCTCGACGAGGAGTGTATAGGAGTGGCGTAGCTCGGCGAAGAGCGTACGCAGCTGATCTAGGATGTTCTGTTCTAGGTACATTGTATAATATATGTCTAGTGGTTGGGGTAAAAAAAGGGGAGAGGACAGCCCATGTACCCATGAGCTATACCTCTCCCCGTATGGTATTCCTCGGCTTAGGGTGGTATCGTGATGTGTCGATACGGGCTCCTAAGGCGGGGGACAGCGTGCCTCGGGCAGGGGGGCTACCCGCTTAGCACGGCTTGGCGAAGGCTAGGTAGACTAGATCTTGCCTACGAGGTCGATGCTGGGCTTGAGCGTAGCATCGCCTTCCTTCCACTTAGCAGGGCACACCTGACCTGGGTGCTCGTAGACGAACTTAGCAGCCTTGACCTTACGGAGCAGTTCGCTAGCGTCACGACCGATACCGTTGTCGTGGATCTCTGCGATCTTGACCTCGCCCTCTGGGTTGAAGAGGAACGTACCACGGTAAGCCTGACCAGACTCTTCGCCGAGGACACCCATAGCGTAGGAGAGCTCGAAGGTCATATCAGCGAGCATCGTATACTGTACACGTGCGATCGTATCCGTAGCGTCAGCCCATGCCTTGTGAACAAAGTGGGAGTCGGTGCTGATCGAATAGATATCTACACCGAGAGCCTGGAACTCTTCGTAGTGGTCAGCTAGGTCAGCTAGCTCCGTAGGGCAAACGAAGGTGAAGTCACCGGGATAGAAGAAGAAGATGCTCCACTTACCCTTGAGGTCTTCGTTCGTTACTTCGAAGAAGCCCTTATCCTTGCGGTAGGCATTGACCTTAAACTCGGGCATCTGGCTATTGATAATGCTCATGCTTGAATCGTTGTTAAATGATTATAATTCTTGATGATTTCTCTGATTACGATGCAAAGATACGTCAAGCCCCTCACCCCTCCAATTGCCTCCATTTATACCTCCATATACAATATTAATTAGGGGGCTAAATCTCCCCCTCCCTCCCCCTCACCGCCCCTCGATGGGTAGGGGAAGATGAGCAAGCAAAACGACCCGACGTAACACGCTCTATATCGGGCATTGCGGGAGGGTGCTAGAGGACATACCGAGAGGGGGAGATCGAACATATAATGATCGCCTCCATCACCTATGTAAGGTGACGAGGGCGATCATACCGAGTCCTCTTGCGGGCTCATTATAGGATCGGGATAGGGATGTCGGAATGGGCATCAAAGCCCCTTCGCAAGGGGGGCAAATCCATCAGCTACCGACAGCCCTCATCATCCCCTCGGTAGCCCAACCTCCCCCTACCGAGGAGAGAAGCCCTAAGATGCTTATCTAGCTCTGCAGTCTGCAGAAGGCGTAGCGAGTAGGAAGGCTAGGCGGAGACTAGCCAAGGGACGAAGTCACAGCAGGGCAGTCTGCGTGGCTAGAGAGTCACACCGAGGATAAAGCGAACGAACTCGGGGTTCCGATGATCAGCGATGAGGGGCTTCTTGGTATCCAGCTCCTTGATACGCTCCATATCCTCAGCATCGAGGGCGAAGTCGAAGATATCGAAGTTCTGCGCCATACGCTCCCGCCGCACGCTCTTCGGGATGAGGATGATCTCCTTCTGTAATAGGTAGCGTAGGGCGACCTGCGCAGCACTACGCCCATACTTCTCTCCTATAGCTACGAGGGTAGGAGTGCGGAAGTAGTCATTCTTCCCCTCGGCGAAAGGCCCCCAAGACATCAGCTTCGTATCCGTCTCCTGCATCACCTGCTGGAGCTCCTGCTGCTGTGTGAAGACGTGGGTCTCTACCTGATTGACAGCAGGTGGGATCTCGACGAAGTGGGCGAGGTCGAGGAAGCGGTCTACGAGGAAGTTGCTGACCCCGATAGCCCTTAGCTTCCCTGCACGATAAGCCTCCTCCATAGCTCGGTACGTACCATAGTAGTCGCCAAAGGGCTGATGAACGAGTAGTAGGTCTATATAGTCCGTCTGTAGTCGGCGCAGGGACTCATCGATGGAGGCTAAGGCACGCTCGTAGCCGGCATTGGAGATCCACACCTTGGTCGTGATGAAGAACTCGCTACGAGAGATACCACTCTTATGGATAGCGTGGCCTACGCCCTCTTCGTTCCGATAGATCTGGGCGGTATCTATAGAGCGGTAGCCGACTTGGATGGCTTCGCTCACTGAGCGTTCGCACTCCTCGGGAGAGACTTGGAAGACACCATAGCCGAGCTGAGGCATCTCTACGCCATTGTTTAGTTTGATGGTCTGCATACTGATTATTGCTTGTATGAATGGAGATAGTTACTTGCTTACCACAAAGGTAACAGAACTTTACATGCTATCCTCTTGCCCAGCTCCACAGCACTAGTGAAGAGAGGAAAAGGAAAGGTAGCACCCCGATGAACCTAAATCCTCTCGGGGTGCTACCTACGGATATGAACGCTCGGGCGGGACGGCTAAGGTATGAGCCCGAGGAGGTATGGCGCAGAGTTACGCCTTCTTGGCCTTGTTGCGTCGCTGGGCAAGCTTGCGTTTGAAGAAGAGGTAGTAGCCCGTCAGAGGAAGACTTGCACCGAAGAGTGCTGCCAGACACGCCAAGATACGTGTCACGAGCCCACCCCACGCACCTGTATGCACGGTATAGATCCAGCCCTTGAGGGTCTTCTCCAGCTTGGCATCCTTATAGAGCTTGACCTTGGTGATCGCCCCCGTCTCGGCATCGAAGTGATAGGTGTCGGCAGCCTGATTGTTCCCAGCTGAGTTCAGCGAACCGAGCATACCACGAGCCTCATCCTCGGAGATATTGATCTCGTGATAGGCATTGGATCGGGTAGCGACCTCGCGGTAGACCTGATCCCAGAGGAGGTAGGTCTTCGGCGCCTTAGGCTTGTCCTTACTCTCACGCTCTGGGCCCTCTCCTCGGGGAGCTTGTCCCTCGGGACGCTTGTCGGCAGGCTTGTCCTTGTCAGCCCGTGCCTCTGGCTTACCGCCCCCCTTAGCAGTGGCATCCTTCCCCTTCTTCTCCACGGAGACACCGAAGAGCCCGTAGAAGCCCGTACGATACCACTCGAAGGACCAGGTGAGACCTGTTAGGGCAACTATCAGCAGAAGGAGGCTGACATAGACCCCTCCCACAGCATGTAGGCCATAGAAGAGGCGGTGACGGCCATGGTGTAGGGAGATGCGGAGCTGCTTGCGGAGGTCCTTCAGCTTGCGTGGCCACCAGATCACAAGCCCCGAGATGAGGACAAAGATGAAGAGGAGGGTACTCGTACCGACGATGATGCGCCCCCAGAAGATCCCTTCGCCTGCAGGCTTCATGTTGTCTAGGAGCCAGCGGTGCAGGCGGAAGACGACCGAGTAGAAGGGGGTGCGATCGCTACGCCCCTTGACCTCGCCCGTGTAGGGGTCGATGAGCAGACCTGCCTTCCGAGGCTTCGAGAGACCGAGCGTATAGGTGCGCTCAGGGTCGCTGGGTATAGTCACACCTGTGATCGACACCGAGTCAGGCAGTGTGGCTGCTGCCCGATCAATGAGTGTCTGTATGGGGAGCTTCTCGGCCCGCACCTGAGCGACCCTATAACGGCTGGGAAAGGCCAGCTGGGTGAGCTCCTGCTCGAAGGCCAGCAATGCCCCCGTCAGGCAGGTCGTCATGATGATGAGCCCAAAGGGCAGTGAGAGCCAGAGGTGAAGTCTCTTAAATAGCTTACGCATGGGTTGGGGAATATTCGTTTGTATGGATTGTCATTGGATGCATGCTGGAGCAGTTACCCTCCCCGAGGATCACAAGTGGGGCGGGAACAGGAGCTGGGAATATAGGTGATGCCCCTCTGGTGTACAAGAGCCTTCGCAGGCTCTGCACATAGCTAACGGGCAGACTGTGGTGGCGATAAACAGCACGAGGAGCTGTAGTATTCGTCTCTGAGGAGATAGTGACACGAAGAGATCCAACTCGATTTGTAGGCAAAGATACGCACACTAAGTAGCCTAGGCAAGCACCCTTGCTAAGTATAACCCTAGTCCTACCCCTTCGGTTCGACCCTCCCCCGAGCAAGCAATTATCACCCTATGCTCCTTGGGAAAGGTACAGATAAGAAAAGTAGGTAGCAGGTACCGCAATCGGCACAAAGACCTATAAAACATCGCACTAGAGAGCTAAGTGGGGAGCAAAAAAGAGCCCTAATATAGGGAGTATTATATAGGTGCTATTGGAAAGTCCGAAAATTGCATTACCTTTGTGGCGTGAAATTCGTCTCACAGATGAGTTCACAGCGGTATGCGGCTGTGGTGTAATTGGTAGCCACGTCAGACTTAGGATCTGATGCCGCGAGGCGTGGGGGTTCGAGTCCCTTCAGCCGCACAGAGCTAAGGCTATCCCATTGCGGGGTAGCCTTAGTTGCTTCTATCCCGCAGGTAGACTCCCCCCCAAAAGCCTTAATCTCCCCTAGCCTATCCCCCTCCCTCCCTAACCTAAAAGCCTAACACTCCCCTGCCCCCAAAGCCCTAATCTCCCCTAGCCTGTCCCCCTCCCTCCCTAGCCTAAAAGCCTAACGCTCCCCTGCCCCCAAAGCCCTATCCCCTCCTACTCTGAAAGCCCTCCTCACCCTCCCCTAAGAGCCGATCCGGCGCATGATCTCTTTGGGTATGTTCCCCTCTTGGGCTCTTTGGGGCATATTATTTCGTGTACAAGAGGGCTTAGCCGTTATCCCCCCAGAGCACATCGGAGTCAGCCCCGAGAGACATCCCAGCAAGCCCTCTACGGAGGACATACTTAGAGCGAGGTAGTGTACACACGTGTATACAGTTGTGTACACGTGGGTATACTGTTGTGTACACACGTGTACACTTTTGCCTCCTAGGTAGTAGGTGGAGACTTGCTTAGCTACGCACAGAAGGCTGATTCCCCCTATCGAAGCTCATGCTCCTCGACCGCTTTGCCTCCGACCTCTAGCGAGGACATACATCTGCCTTAAACCGAAGCCCCCCGCCCGAGATAGCTGGCTATCTCGGGCGGGGGGCTTCTATCTCTCTGTGGCGAGAGCGGTCGAGGGGAGGATGGGGAGGGAAGGTAGTAGGCCGAGGCTAGGACTCCCTATCCTCACCCCAGCGGTGACGCTGCCGCTCCATCATCTGTCGCTCGGCAGGGTTCGCCTCGTCACTCTGCCAGAACCGCTCACGTGCGAGGGCATCGGGCAGGTACTGCTGGTGGACAAAGTGCTCTGGATAGTCGTGAGCATAGCGATAGCCTATTCCATAGCCGAGATCCTTCATTAGGGAGGTGGGAGCATTGCGTAGGTGAAGGGGCACAGGGAGGTTGCCCGTGGCACGTACACGAGCAAGTGCTGCGTCGATGGCTCGGTAGGCAGAGTTGCTCTTCTCACTACACGCTAGGTAGATGACCGTCTCCGCTAGTGGGATACGTCCCTCGGGCCAACCGATACGCTCCAGCGTCTCGGCACAAGCCGTAGCGAGCAGTAGTGCGTTGGGATTAGCCAGACCAATATCTTCGGAGGCAGAAATCATGAGCCTTCGGGCAATGAACGAAGGATCTTCACCTCCCTCGATCAGCCTAGCGAGCCAATAGATGGCTGCATCGGGATCACTGCCCCGTATGCTCTTGATCAGGGCAGAGGCGATGTCGTAGTGGAGCTCCCCACCCTTGTCGAAGGCAATGGGATTGGCCTGCACCCCTTGCCCGACTAGTTCGTCCGTGATGACGAGTGGGTCGGCTGTCGTAGAGAGGGTAACCAGCTCTAGTATGTTCAGCGCCCGACGGGCATCACCACCTGCGTAGCGCAGCAGAGCGTTACTCTCGCCGATGGTGATCCGCCTACGACTCAGGAGTTCGTCCGTCGTTAGGGCATGCTGGAGGAGCGCCAGGAGCTCCTCGTCCGTGAGGGGATTGAGGGTATAGACTTGGCAGCGGGAGAGCAGGGGGCGGATGACCTCGAAGCTCGGGTTCTCCGTCGTCGCTCCGATGAGGGTGACGATCCCCTGCTCTACGGCAGCGAGCAGCGAGTCCTGCTGGCTCTTGCTGAAGCGATGGATCTCGTCGATGAAGAGGATCGGACGTACCCCCGAGCCAAAGATGCCACCTTGCTCCGAGGTAATGCGCTCCAGCACTTCGCGCACATCCTTGACCCCCGAGTGTACGGCACTGAGCTGGTAGAAGCTCGTGGAGAGGCTATGGGCGATGATCTCGGAGAGTGTGGTCTTGCCCACACCTGGAGGACCCCAGAGGATGAGTGAGGGCAGACGTTGCTGCTCGATCATCCGCCGTAGGACTCCATTAGCTCCCACTAGATGGGACTGTCCGTAGTAGTGCTCCAGCGTCTCTGGGCGCATGCGCTCGGCTAGAGGCTTCTGTATCGTCATAGAGGGATAGATCAGGGGAGCTGGCTATAGGTACGCTGACGGAGGATATAGTAGTGCCAGAGTAGGCTATAGGGCTTGAGGATAGTAGGGCTGGGGGCTGTGGTGGTACGGCGAAGGTTCTCCCCACGCACGGCCTCGTACCGCCCCCGGGTAACGAGGAAGCCCCGCCAGGCTCTTAGCACCGCTAGGGCATGCTGTGGGCGGAGGCTCAGAAGGTAGACTAGTGAGGCCAGAGTGTCTAGGAAGACCCGCCAGAGGAGGACCCGGTAGAGCCTAGGGGCGGGGAGGTTCTTGTAGAGCATGAGGAGGTTGTTGCGGAAGTTCAGGAAGACCTTCCGTGGACTCTCGGCCGAGAGTGTTCCTCCTCCGACATGATAGACGATGGAGCTCGGAACATGAAGGATACGATAGCCTCGGGCATTGAGACGCCACGAGAGGTCGATCTCCTCTTGGTGAGCAAAGAAGTCCCGATCAAGTCCTCCGACCTCTAGGTAAGCACTGCGTCGCACTATGAGACAGGCTCCTGATGCCCAAAAGATCTCCGCAGGGGTAGCATACTGCCCCTCGTCATACTCGAGGGTATCGAAGATACGCCCCCGACAGAAGGGATAGCCAAAGGCATCTATATACCCACCCGCTGCACCTGCATATTCGTAGCGGCTAGGCTCATGATAGGCTCGTATCGTGGGCTGTATGGCCACGACATCACTGTGCTCGCCGAGCAGACGCAGGGGCTCATCTAGCCATCCTGCCGAGAGGCTAGCATCGCTATTGAGGAGGACGACGATAGGATAGTCAAGGGCTTGTATGGCACGGTTGTACCCCTCTGCATAGCCATAGTTCTCATCGAAGCAGAGGGTGGCGACCTCGGGGTAATGTGACTGGACGAAGGCTACAGAGTCATCTGTCGATCCGTTGTCCACGATGATGAGCTCTGCACAGTCGGGGGTATGCTCGATCCACGAGGGGAGGAACTGCTCCAGCAGGTCTCGTCCATTCCAGTTGAGGACGATGACGGCGATCTCTTTTCCTTGGGTGGGGTGCATGGGGTGTAGTAGGGAGTCTGATGTGGTAGGTATGGTGGAGCGGGAGCGTAGTCGCTATACGGACTACTGCTCCAGCATTGCTCTTAGGCTTGGGCTGAGGGTGGCATGGGGGTAGTGCTCTAGGCGACGCTTCCACCTCTTGTGGCTCCATAGCCATAGGGCAGGGTCTCGGCGTATCGTCGCCTCCAGCAGTCGTGCATACCGCTCGGTGATCTCACCCTCGGGGAGCTCTCGGGGGGTACTCGTGATGAGGTGGAAGTGTCCTATGAAGCGCATCGGGCCCGTACGCTCTATATCGAAGTAGAGGACGGGCAGGTCGTACCTACGAGCTAGACGCTCCACGCCATCCAGCATAGCCGTGGGCTGGTGTAGGAAGTCCGTGAAGTAGTTGGCATGGTCTACGCCTGGGGCTTGGTCGGTGATCATCGCCATGAGATAGCGGCGATCCGTCTCCTCCCTCAGGTGCTCCACGAGACTACGCACCACGAGGGTCTTAGGAGTCAGCAGGGCACCGAAGCGTCTACGCTGCTCGGCGAAGAGCTCATCCATCGCCTGGTCCTCCAGCCTACGATAGACCTGATCCATGGTGACACCGATCTGATCGAAGTAGAGCTGTCCCGTGCTGAAGAGTTCCCAGTTCCCCAAGTGCCCAAGGCAAGCGAAGGCACACCGATGATCCCGTACAGCCTCCTGCAGTGGAGTGAGGTCTGGGATGAGGAAGTGCTGGCGCATGATCACCTCGGGAGGTAGGCGAAGGAGACGGGGCGTAGAGAGGAAGTTGTAGGCAAACTGTAGGTAGAAGTCCCACTCGATCTGTCGCTGCTCAGCTTCGCTCCGCTCGGGGAAGCTATTACGGAGGTTCTCCCGTATGACCCTACGGCGATAGCGTACGAGGTGAGCCATCAGCCACGCTAGAGCTCGGCTGAGGACGTGTATGAGCCACCAGGGCAAGTGTGCCAGTAGACTCGTGCCTAGGCGAAGTAGATAGTATGGTAGTCGTCCCTTCATCCTCGTACGTTGCCCATCTAATATACAAAGGTACCCGAGGCATCGAGCTCCCTCGGGATGAAGCGTGTGATCGTCCCTACGGCATCTGCATCGTAGGGCTGAGCCACACGTACGTAGTTCTCACTATGCCCCATCATCCATCCGTCATGCTCGCCACGCTCCCAGATCACTGTGAGCTCCTTACCTAGCTGGGAGGCATAGAAGGCCTTGAGGTGCTCCTCGCTGAGGCGCATGAGTCGCTGGCTCCTGCGGTGTTTCTCAGTGGGTGATACCGTATGCTGGATCTGTAGGGCGGCCGTGCCCTCACGCTCCGAGTAACTGAAGACGTGGAGCTGGGTGAAGGATAGACTATGGAGGAACTCATAGCATTCCTCGAAGAGGTGAGCCTGCTCACCCCTCGTCCCCACGATCACATCTACCCCGATAAAGGCATCAGGTAGCACACGGCGGATATGCTCCACACGTGAGCGAAAGAGGGCTCGGTCATAGCGACGCTTCATCAGACGAAGCACCTCGTCGCTGCCACTCTGTAGGGGGATATGGAAGTGTGGGGCAATGCGCCGAGAGGTGGCGCAGTAGTCTATGATCTCCTCGGTGAGTAGGTTCGGTTCGATGGAACTGATACGGAATCGCTCGATCCCCTCCACCTGATCCAGCGCCTGCACGAGACCGAGGAAGGTCTCCCCCCTTCCCCGCCCGAAGTCTCCGATATTCACTCCCGTGAGGACGATCTCCCTTCCCCCGACCGAGGCGATACGCTCAGCCTCGGCGACGATCTCACTGATCGTACCGCTGCGGCTACGTCCTCGTGCACGAGGGATAGTACAATAGGTGCAGTGATAGTCACAGCCATCCTGCACCTTGAGGAAGTGGCGGATACGCTCGTCCGAAGAGGAGCTTGGGTGGAAGGTGCGTATATCCTTCGTGCGTCCACGGACAATACGTGCCCCCGAGCTATCGGTTTCGCTCTGGAGGAGGTCTAGGTAGCGAGCTATATCGAGCTTCTGCTCCGCCCCAAGTACGAGGCTAACCCCCTCTATGGCGGCGACCTCCTCGGGGTCAAGCTGTGCATAGCACCCAGTGACGACGACGAGGGCTCCGGGGTGCTCCCGATGGGCTCGGCGGATCATGCTACGACACTTGCGGTCGGCCTGCTCCGTGACCGAGCAGGTATTGATGACACAGATCTGCGCTTGCTCCCCCGGCCGAGCCGTGCGAATGCCCTGCTGTAGGAGCGAACGGCCGATCGTGGAGGTCTCGGCGAAGTTGAGCTTACAGCCTAGTGTATAGTAGGCTGCAGTCTTGTCTAGGAATACCGTAGAGTCTATCATCAGTGGACTAGGGAATATCGTCCCATGAGTGGGCACTCGGGGAATAGATTATCTGCACCAGCTAGAGGATCGTATCCTATAGCTAGAGCACAGAGATGCCCGTGGGTAGGCTGTGTCAATGTAAAGTAGGGCTATCGGCTAAGCCTCATCCTCGTCCTTCCAGTCTAGGTCAAAGGACTGGATCTGCAGGTCGCCCTCACGCTCCTCCTGTGGGGTATCTATCCCTCGGGGTGCTCGGCGGGTGGTCGCCCCTAGGTCTGGCATCTCTTGAAGTACTCCTCCTGAGACCTGCATGATCGTCTCTAAGAGTGCCTGGGAGACCTTGGCAAAGTCCTCCTCATAGATGAAGATACGGTGACGCTCCACCTTACCTTCGCTTTCCTTCATCTTAGTCTCGGAGAGGACAATGTACTTGTTCCCCTTCGTATCTTGCTTAGCATCGATATAGTAATATCGTGTCCCAGCCTTCACCTTCTGTGAAGCTAGGAGCGTCGAGCCACTCCATTCTTTCTCCATAAATTCTATCAGCTATGCGGATGTAATCGCTCTACGAAGGTACGGAATCTTCGGCAGTATCACACTCCGCTTGCCCTCCCTACTAGGGCCAACGCATGATCTCGCTCGCACACTCCTGCCTTTGGTTCTTCGGGAGCATTATTTCATATTCCAAGGAGCCTTAGCCCATCACTAAAGATCCTAGGTATTATCCCCAAGGAATAGATATACAAGCGAGCCCTA
>NZ_CAJZFJ010000064.1 GCF_915070105.1 uncultured Porphyromonas sp. | reverse complement strand
CATGAATCAAAGTTGTCAGATCAGCAATAACCTTGCACTAGCCAATACAAGCCTCTATTCGCGAATGCTTCCCACAATGGGTCAAAGACTGGAATCCTTGGTGAAAAACTTCTATGAGAAATATTTTAAGAATGACTATGGCTATCCAACATTGCAATTAACATTGCCAGCAGAAGATGCCGATTGGGTGGCTAAGTGTCGAACTATAATGCCTGAATTGGACTCAGTTTCCAAACAATACAATTTGTATGTAGAAGAGGGAGATATGGATCCTAGACTATTTTTATATGGGAAACCGTTGTTGATAACGGACGTTAAAAGTCTTTTCGAAAATAAGTATTACGTGATCAAGGGGAGTCCCTTGGAGATTTTAGAACCGATGAGTCTTTTGTTCCAAACAGCAGAAATCCTTCATGTTGTTGAAGGATTTGATACTACAAGGATTCATTGCTTCTATGATTTTATCACACATTGTGAAGTCCCTTATTCAGTTTATGAGTACGGTTACCGTAAAGATATGATAGACAAATTAATTGTCAGAGGGTACATCAAAATCGATGAGCAAGGGGTACTAAAACCTAACAACGAATCTGCGATTGAAATACTAGGTTGCCTTTGGCGCAATCGTGTCGTATCGTATTGGCATCACAGCAAGTCTGTTCGTGAATTGCTAGACAAATGGAAAGAAGGAGATTTGCTAGAAATTGACGATCACCTACTTTGCGAATCTGAGCGTAATCTGTTCTCTTACTATCTCAATAATAACAAATACACTAATGGTCCCGCTATCCGTAACCAATACGCACATGGTGCAATACCTGTGGGTGACGATGTGCAAGTACATGCCAAGAACTACTACATCCTTCTTATGCTACTGATTCTACTTCTGTTGAAAATTGAAGATGAGCTCAGAATTGGCTCCAGAATACTGGAGAATATGGGGGAAAAACTCTAACTGTTTTCCATGGAAATTGTATTCCCCCAAAAGGGGTATAATCGTTTTTATTCCCTATATTTACCACCGATAAGGTATATGTAATAACTTCGGCGGATCGTGTAGTACACGGTGATAAGCCTCGAATATGTATCCCAAAGAGGTAAAACGAGTACATATATCCTTGGAACGTGTACCTGAGAATGGCACAATGGGTACATATTCAAAATGCAGGTACTTCAAGTAATTGATATATGATGCAAGCGAGGACAATCATAGTTCAGTACGAGAAAGAGATGCGTAAGAAATATAAACTGACACAGGTAGACCTCTCTGAAAAAGCAGGAGTGGGACTACGCTTTGAATGAGTGAAAGAACGGCTCGGAATGATGCCTAACGCACAGAAAGGGTAAAAGAAAAGGCGCTCATTATGAGCGCCTTTGTGATTTTTTGGTGATGCTTGATTATCGTTGATAATCAGAAATTACTTTCCGATGCAGAAGTGGGCAAAGATGTTGTGGAGGACAGTGTCGCTCGTGATCTCTTGGCCCGTGACTTCGCCGATGGCCGTGACTGCGATACGCAGGTCAGGTGTGATGAGGTCGGTTGGCAAGCCTTCTGTAAGAGCTGTGCGTACTTGCTCTAGAGCACTCTGTGCCTTGGTGAGGAGGGCATAGTGGCGAGCGTTGCTGACGACGAGGTCAGAGGGGCTGAGGTGGGGTAAGCTCAGGGTGGAGACTAGTGCCTTGCGTAGCTCATCGATCCCGAGCCCCTCCTTTGCTGATAGGCTTAGCAGGGGTGTACCCTCGGGGAAGAGCTGACGTAGGGAAGAGGTCGGGGAGAGGAGCTCCGTAATGTGACTAGGCTCTAGGAGATCGGCCTTATTAAGCAGTACGAGGTAGGAGACTTCGCCGAGACGGGGCATGAGATCCTGTACGGAGGAGAGGTAGGCTTTGTCCTCTAGCCTTGTGCCGTCCAGCATGAGTAGGACGATAGTGGCGGAGGCCATTTTGTCGTAGCTACGCTCGATACCAAGTGCCTCGATAGCATCGGTAGTAGTACGTAGCCCTGCAGTATCAATGAAGCGGAAGGTAATGCCCTCAACATTGAGTACCTCCTCGATGGTGTCACGTGTCGTGCCTTCAAGGTCGCTAACGATCGCACGCTCTTCGCCCAGTAGGGCATTCAGTAGGGTGCTCTTGCCTGCGTTAGTTGCCCCAACGATCGCCACCGGGATACCTCGCTTAATGGCATTACCTAAGCGGAAGCTCTCTGTAAGTCTGCTTATCTTCTGTGCAAGTTCTTCTAGGAGCTCTAGCAGCTGAGATCGGTCTGCAAAGGTCACATCTTCCTCGCTAAAGTCTAGCTCTAGCTCCATTAGGGAGGTGAGCTGGATGAGCCGATCACGTAGTTCATTGAACTCCCTGCTGTATCCCCCTCGCATCTGAGAGAGCGCCATGCGGTGCTGGGCGGCACTCTCCGAGGCGATGAGGTCGGCGACGGCCTCCGCACGGCTAAGGTCCATCTTACCATTGAGGTAGGCTCGTCGGGTATACTCTCCTGGGGCAGCTATACGGCAGCCGTTGTCGGTGAGAGCCTCGAGCAAGGCCTGCTGGATATATTCAGATCCGTGGCAGGAGATCTCTACAACATCCTCACCAGTGTAGGAGCGTGGGGCATGGAAGCAGGTGACGAGGACTTCGTCTAGGAGCTTCCCTTCGTGGACGATCTTGCCTAGATAGGCTGTTCGAGCCTTTGCTCGTTCCAGGCTACGTAGCTCCGAGCAGGTGAAGATCTGATCCACGATACCGATAGCCTCTGACCCTGAGATGCGGATGAGGGCTACCCCTCCAGAGCCTGGGGGGGTGGCTACGGCGCATATCGTGTCGCTGCTGATGAGTGTATGTTGCATATAGAGGGAGGAGGCTAGAAGTTGAAGTAGATGAACGGCTGGGCATCTGCACTACGTATCTGCAGCATAGCGAAGATGACAAGGATAAAGACGGCAGCCTGTATGACGAAGTTTCGATTGGTGATCCAAGACCTAAACCACTGCTCCTGGCGATGCGAGGTGAAGTGAAGTAGATAGCCAATAGCCATGATAATCAGTACCCCACGATAGCCCTCTACAAACTGCAAGAAGACCTCGGGAGAGAAGTGTCCGGCGATCTGGCTAATAACCGTCGTCGCTGTCTCCATCGAGTCGGCACGGAAGAAGATCCAAGCAAAGCAGACTAGGTGGAAGGTGATGATTTGTCCTAGGAAGCGCTGGATCCACAGAGGCTTTTCCCGTCTCCAGCCGAGGCGAGTAATCGTAGATAGGTAGAGCTTATGTAGGGCAAGCGCTACACCGTGGATCGCACCCCATAGGACGAATTGAAGAGCCGCCCCGTGCCATAGCCCTCCGAGGAGCATGGTGAGGAAGAGGTTGATGTAGGTACGTATGCGTCCCTTTCTATTTCCACCTAGTGGGATGTAGAGATAGTCTCGGAGCCAAGAGGAGAGTGAGATGTGCCAGCGTCGCCAAAACTCAGTGATGCTGCCCGACTGATACGGGGAATCAAAGTTGATATTGAAGCGGAAGCCTAGGAGCAGGGCTATACCAATGGCCATATCCGAGTAGCCAGAGAAGTCGCAGTAGATCTGCATCGCATAGCCATAGGTAGCGAAGAGGTTCTCAATCCCCGTGAAGCGAGAGGGCTCAGCAAAGACTTGGTCTACGAGGTTAGCTCCGATGAAGTCACCGATTATAGCCTTCTTGATCAGCCCCGAGATGATGAGGGCTAGTGCCTCCCCATACTCCGCCTTGAGTAGCTGTGGTCTACGGTGAATCTGTGGTATGAAGTCCTTGGCTCGGACAATAGGCCCTGCGACGAGCTGGGGGAAGAAGGATAGGTAGAAGAGGTAGTCGATCCACTTCCTCAGAGGGCGTATCTCTCCCCGATAGATGTCTACGGTATAGCTCAGTGTCTGGAAGGTATAGAAGGAGATCCCTGCCGGTATGAAGTAGTCCCTAGCCTCTAGGGGTACGTCTAGTGGTGCTGATAGCCCGAAAGCCGCTAGTGCCATTTGGGTTAGGTCAAGCAGGAAGTAGAAGTACTTGAAGTAGGAGAGTAGTCCCAGATTGACGAGGACACTAAGTGCCATCAGTCCTCGACGGACACGAGGATTTTCGCTCCCGCCCATCGCTCGTCCGATGAAGTAGTCCATCGTGGCAGAGAACAACAAGATGAGTACATACATCCCACTACTCTCGTAGTAGAAGAAGAGGGAGAAGGAAGCCACGAAGAGGATGCGCATGGCTGTCCGGTTCCTCAGTAGTATGTATATCGGGAGGAAGAGGAGGGCACAGAATAGGAATAGGCCCGAGGAGAAGATCATCGGGCTGTCCCGATCGAAGGTCAGTATCTCAGGCAGTCGCCCCCAGTCTATTGTATCTAGGTAGTTCATTCGCTTTGTTTAGTCGGCTAAGTTGGCTTAGCACTGCTATATATTCTTCTCAGATGATAGCTTTGTTCTGTCTTGCTTCCCCCTTAGCTGTCGATGCTGAAGGGGGGAATTGTCTATGAGTTATGACCCTAGGGCTGCGAGGATCGCCTCGGCTATTAGTTGGCCTTGGCGTTCGTAGCCCGTTACACTATAGTGTACACGATCGGTCGCTATCAGCCCGTCCTTGATCCACTGTGCCATCCCGATCTCACCCCCCATTGCGCTGTAGAGGTCAAAGGCTGCTACCCCATGCGCCTCGGCATAGCGCATGATCTCAGATGCAACACGACGAGCGTTGTCGTTGAAGGTGTAGCTCATCGTAGTTTTCTTCTGGCGACGCTTCCCTCGTCCTACACGAGTCGTATGTGCTTGCCTAAAGTAGCTAGGGGGAGGGGTCGTCAGAAGGATCTTCGTATGGGGAAGTGCCTCTTTGACTAGGTGAATCATTCGTTCTAGGCTTTCTCTGAAGTCGTTGATTGAGAACGAATAGCTATATGAGTCATTTGTCCCGAGGGATATGATGAGTAGCTCAGGCTCTAATAGTGCGAGCTGCTCTATGTAGTCTTCTCGAGCATAGTTGCGATAGGTGGTGCCGTTTATGCCGATGTCATGCACGAGTACACCTCCCTTGCCCGAGAGCAAGACACATCCAGCATAGACGGCTTCGTCTCCATCACCATGCTGTGGGGAGAGTGTAACCTCTGTATGCGAAGAGTGCCAGGAGAGTGTATCGACGACGTATGCTCCTACGGAGAATACCCCTCTACGGAGCTGTCCTAGAGGGAAGCTCGAGAGCGTATGGGAGGATGCCGTGCGCAAGAGGTACATTTTAGAGAAGGGGTTGAGCGGAGACGAGATGGAGAGGGAGAATGTCCCCGTACGTCTTGCGCCCAGCGCATACCCACCTACTCCCATAGGGAGTGCCCCATCGTCCTTGAGCAGGGTCTGCTTCTGCCAGCCTAGTCCAGTGCTGGTGACCCTATAGTCGCTGGGGGCATTGGAGCCATAGAGGCGATACCAGCCGACCCAGCCACGGCCTGCGTTGCCATAGGTCCTCTGGAGAGTACGGCGTATAGGGGCTGTGGTGTGCCCAGCTTGTATATGACTATCTCCGATCTGCACGATGGAGAGGGGGGACTGAGACTGCTTCAGTAGGCTCAACTTCACCTTTAGCGGAGCTAGGTAGCCCTGCGGTGCATACCAGTTGGGGATGGGGCGAGGCACCGTGGAGTAGCTCCCTACTATGGAGGCTGAGATGATGAAGAGCTCGAGCCCGATCTTACCTAATAGCATCATAATACTTTTCTTCGAGGAGGAAGGCTTCGAGGAATTGGCTTGCGAGCTCTGCGCCCCCTCGGTGTGCGAGGTGCGTATAGTCCTTCGCAGCCCAGCCCCGCTCTGCTAGCTTACCTATACCGCCTAGGCGAACGACAGCTGCACGGGTGCTCCAGAAAGTCAGTCCGAGCTCTGAGGCGAGATGTATCTGTGCCTCCTCGAGCTTCACGGCTGCTGGCATCGTGACGACCTTACCCTCGGATTTCTTCCCTCGGTCGGATACTCCTAGGATGAGGTACTCGGCTCGTCCCGTCGTAGCCTTGAGATGACGAATGGCGTTACCCATCTTCATCGTATAGTGGGAGTAGTCGAGTTGCTTGGGTGAGATGATATTCAGTCCGTATTGTAGGATGATCAGGTCGTAGGGATGTGCTGCGCAGAAGCTTGAGTTCAGTGCATCATTGACCGAGGCTAGGGGGAGTCCAGAGTTGCCTCGTGTGGAGAAGTTGTCTACGGCAATACCTGAGGCAGCGTCTAGCGATACCCCATAACAGGTGAAGCCCGAAGCTCCTGAGGCGAGGCTAAACTTGAGGGTGCTGATATGTCCCTCTGCTAAGCGATAAGCCTCCAGCCCCTCACGCTCAGTAGCGGGGAGCTCTATGGTGCGAGCCTCTCCGTCGTTGGTCGAGACAGAGAGGGAGACAGGCTGTGTAGCCCGATAGTAGATCGTGGCAATCTCGAAGGGACGATCCCCCTTGGCGACCGTATAGCGTACCCAGTCTCCGACCTGTCCAGTGAAGTAGTAGCCGGTAAGAGGATAATCACCCTTCTTGTGGAGCTGCTTGTACTCCTTCCATCCCTTGAACTCGTGGCGTATCGTACGGCGGAAGCCTGCGGTCTCCGAGGATAGGGGCATCCAACCGACACCAGAGCCACCATAGCGAGCCTGGAGCATACTACGTAGGCTACCGCTGAATATATCCCCTTCGATGAAGGAGTCTCCGAGTATCGCTATTCGTACGGGGCGACCCAGTGAGCTACGTCTACGGAGCTGGGTGAAGAAGTGTCGTAGTCCATCGTGCTCAGGTGTCATATCGATGATTGTATTCTCCTCTGATGAGACGACCTGGACGCTATCCTGGTGCTTGGGGGAGGAGGTGGCTCCAGCCTCGGCCTTGATGCGCTCATAGATGCGCTCACGATGACGCACACGTGCATTATCCTTGCGGGCTTTTTCACTTAGCTTCTCTGCATCCTTGGCATTGGTGACCGTGTCGGGGGCTTGGTAGCGTAGGTCAGAGAGGAGGTCTACCTTGGTGAGCTCCCATCGGTCTACCTTCTCGGGTAGGAAGTAGAGTCCTCCTAGTCCTATGGCTACGACTAGGAAGAGGATCCAGGAGCGAAGTAGATAGTCCTTGGGGGCCTTTTCCTTCTTCTCTTCGTTGATCTCAGGAGTATGCTTATGTTTCTTTTTCTTCTTCATGAAGTGATGAACTAGTCATTCTTAGTTGTCGATAGCCTCATGTCTAGCATGGGACTTTGGGAGGGAGGTTAGGCCTGATAGATCTTCATCTGACAATGGGTACAGTCAAACTCTAGTCGAAGCCTATTGCCCTCTCGTGTTAGGTAGAGAGGTTCTCGGTAGGGCATCTTTTCCGAGGTCTCTCGGATACAGTAGCCGAGCTCGTGCTTGATGCAGTGCTTCGTGCACATCAGTTCGGCTGTATCAATGGGTGCTAGCTCGAAGGCCTTCGCAGGCTCTGTATACCCCATGGCCTCGTAGTAGGCACGGGCTAGGTGATTGGATATGTTAGCTCTGTAGTCGGCCTTGCACATACGTCGTGCAGGGACATTATCCCTCGTGCGGGACTTCATCTGCAGAGTCCGCTGTGAGGTGAGGGGAGCTTGTAGCTTGTCCCAGCTCTGGAGATACTCCTCTACGGCCTCACGACGTAGGCGGGTGAGGAGCGATAGGGGTATGAATGGTGTAGAGGTCAGCTCCAGCACTACCTCTCCCGCGACTAGATCGGTATCTCCTAGCTTGGAGAGTTCGGAGCGAAGGCGATCGGGATCAAAGTTCCGAGCTTCCTCTAGTTCTATCTCTAGGTGTGTGGATGTATGATGCTCTGGATAGTCGTAGCTGTGTAGCTCTAGCTCCAGTGCTGTAGGGAGCTGCCGTAGACGCAGGCTGACTCGCAGGCGACGCTCTGCTGTAGGACTAGCCAGTAGACGCTCAAAGGCCTGGTCATAGTTCCTATAGACCTGGCTGCCCTCGGGAAGAGAGCTTCCCCGTCCTAGCTGTAGGCCTCCCTCAGGGGTGACACGATTGATACGGAGGCCATCCACTCTACCCTCAGGGGTGACGAAGAGTAGCCCATCGCCATTGCTTAGAGGCTCCTGGGTATCGATCGTGATCCCGTCTCGTCCCTTGCGTGCACGGCCGAGATACTGGCCTTGGCTCTTCGGAGTGAGGGGATTGATGACCGAGGCATTGGGGTGCTCGGGGGTAGCTAGGTGGAAGAGGTAGGGAGTGAAGCCACGGTTGAAGCTCTTCGCAGGGTCAGGGGCGAAGCGTAGAGACACTTCCCCAAAGCTAGCTCTGCGGTACTTCTCTGGGTAGAGGGCTATGATGCGATCTAGCTCACGTCGGTAGTGTGCTGTGATATTCTTCACATAGCTCTCACCCTTGAGCCGGCCCTCTATCTTGAGGGAGGAGGCTCCTGCCTCTAGGATCTGCTCCAGTACCTCGGTGCGATTGAGGTCTCGTGGAGATAGTAGGTGCTCCTCGGTGCGGATCTTCCGCCCCTCGTCATCGATGAGGTCATAGGGTAGGCGACACTGCTGGGAGCATTCACCACGATTGGCTGATCGCCCTGTCAGTGCATGAGATAGGTAGCACCGCCCGCTGTAGGAGACACATAGGGCTCCGTGAATGAAGACCTCTAGGGGTACAGTCGTCACGGCTCGTATGCGTCGTATCTGCTCCACGTTGAGCTCCCGAGCTAGGACGACCTGCTCGAAGCCCAAGGCCTCCAGGTGCTGTACATCCTCGGGTTCTAGGGTATCGCACTGTGTGCTAGAGTGTAGGGGGATCGGGGGGAGATTCATCCGTGTGATCCCCATGTCCTGAATGATGAGGGCATCCACACCTGCACGATAGAGATCCCATATCATCTGCTCAGCCTCCTGTAGCTCGTGGTCGTAGAGGATCGTATTGACGGTGACATAGACACGTACCCCGAAGCGGTGTGCCTCACTAGTCAGCTGGCGTATATCCTCTAGCGGAACTCCCGCAGCGGCACGAGCTCCGAAGCGTGGAGCTCCTATATATATGGCATCTGCTCCGTGCTGGATGGCAGCTCGGGCTGTGTCTAGGTCTCGTGCGGGAGCTAGGAGCTCTATGGGGCGAGGGGTCGGCTTGATAGTCGTATCTATATGATGGTGGGATGGTGGGTGGGGAACTTTAGAGCTTCTCTCCGTAGGCTAGGTCACCTGCATCGCCTAGACCAGGTACGATGTAGGCATGGTCATTGAGCTCGGGGTCAATAGCTGCGACCCATAGGGTGATATTGTCCTCGGGGAAGGAGGCCTGTAGGGCATCCACGGCCTGCTGACTCGAGATGATGGAGACGAGGTGCACCTCACGGGGCGTCCCCTTGGTTAGTAGGGCTCTGTAGGCAAGCTCCATAGAGCTCCCTGTGGCGAGCATCGGGTCTACGAGTAGGAGGGTCTTGTCCTGTAGGGAGGGTGAGGCGATGTACTCAATGAAGATGTCGAAGTTTAAGCGGTCCTTGTACTTGCGGTAGGCAGAGACAAAGGCATTCTCCGCACGGTCGAAGTAGTTGAGGAAGCCCTGATGAAGGGTTAGCCCTGCCCTAAGGATCGTCGCTACGACGATCTGATCTGAGACCTCTGCGCAGGAGGCTACTCCTAGAGGGGTCCGTACATCGTGGTAGGCATAGTGCAGTCGCTTGCTCACCTCGTAGGCCATGATCTCGCCGGCACGCTCCACGTTGCGTCGGAAGCGCATAGCATCCTTCTGGATCGTGACATCACGCATCTCTGCGACGAAGTGACAGAGGAGAGAGTGCTCCTCGATGAGATGTTTTACTTGCATCTTGGGGGTATAGTGGGTTACGAAGGTTCGACTTATTCTACGTAGAGGACAAGACCCTTGAGGTACTCACCCTCGGGATGGTAGATGTTGATGGGGTGATCCACAGGCTGGGTGAGCTGGTGTAGGATACGTACCCGCCTGCCAGAGCTAGCTGCTGCGGTGAAGACCGCTAGGCGAAACTCTTCCTTGGACACAGCCTGAGAGCAACTGAAGGTAAAGACGATCCCCCCTGGGGCTATCTTACGGAAGGCTTGGCTATTGATCCGACGGTAGCCGATGAGGGCATTGCGCAGCACCTTGCGGTGCTTGGCGAAGGCTGGCGGATCGAGTATGATCAGATCATACGCTCCCTCGGGCATCTGCTCTAGGTAGTCAAAGGCATCCTGAGTAATCGAGTGGTGACGAGGGCAGTCTGCTCCGAAGTTGAGGGCGACATGCTGCTCGGTGAGGTACATCGCCTTGCCTGAGCTGTCGAGTGAGTCCACACGCTCGGCACCAGAGGCGAGTGCATAGACGGAGAAGCCTCCCGTGTAGCAGAAGGCATTGAGCACCCTACGCCCATCAGCATACAGAGCCAAGAGGGATCTATTATCCCGCTGGTCGATGAAGAAGCCAGTCTTCTGCCCCTTGAGCCAGTCGGGGATGAACTTCAGTCCGTTCTCCCACACATAGCTGGCCTCGGTATGTCCGATGAGGAAGCCATCCTCTGCGAGCTCCCTCATATCCCGTGTCGGGAGGGTCGTCTCAGACTTGTAGTAGACGGATTGTAGAGGGGGTGTCAGCCCTGGTGCTTCGCTGTAGGTCTCCATGAGAGCCTCGGCGATCAGCTCCCGAGAGTGGTGCATACCCATACTATGAGCCTGCATGACTGCAGTGTCCCCATAGATGTCTATGATGAGGCCAGGTAGGCTATCGCCCTCTCCGTGGATGAGACGATAGACCGTGTTCGGGGTAGCGGGTCCGCCCTCAGGGCGAATGAGTCCCATGCTCGCTCTTAGCTCAAGGGCTGCACGTAGCCGATCCCTAAAGAAGTCCCGTCCGATCTGCTCGCTCCTACCGAAGCTCAGCATACGCACAGCTATACTCCCTGCTGCATAGTGCCCTATACCGAGTGTCGAACCTCGAGCGTCGAGTACCTCTACGAGGTCTCCATCCTGAGGCTTGCCATCGGTGATCGAAGCAATAGCCCCAGAGAAGACCCAGGGGTGAAAGCGCAGGAGTGACTCCTCCTTGCGGGGGTACAAATGTATCTTAGGGTAGGACATATCTTAATTATAGTAGGGCGAAGTTCGTAGGTGAGGGGGCTGGCGAAGCTAGTAGCGTCAGATAGATGCGGAGCGATGCCCAGGCATCTAGTGCCGCATAGTGTATCTGAGCTGGGCTAAGCGTGGAGCTCTCCCAGTTGCTCATTCGCTGTGCCTTGCTCATGCGCTCGGCGAAGATGATCGCGTAGATCTTCAGCAGGCTGAGCTCTCGTATCCCATAGCCCCCACATAGACGCTGTAGCTCTACGAAGGAGGCAGGGGCGAAGCTATGGCGACGAGCCAGAGCGGATAGGTCATCCTTGAGGCTCAGCCCGACCTTGAGTATATCGGGATCCTCGAGGAGGCTGATGAGGGACTTGGTGAGTCCTATGAGGTTGAGACGGAAGAGATAGCACTCCTCCTCAGTCGCTATCTGCAGGAGGGACACTTCGTAGCGTACCCCTGCCTTGAAGCTAGGGCGGGTCTCTGTATCTATCCCGATGACCATAGACTTACGGATCTTAGCGACGGCCTTGCGGGCATCGATCTTTGTATCTATGATGTGTAGGGGGACGGGACACTTGGCTATAGGTAGAGCAGTCAGCTCCTCCTCACTGATCGTCGCAGGGTAGAGCTGTGCTGGTGTGAAGGAGGGGTATCTCCGTCCTACTCGCCGAGCAGGAGCAGAGGGCTCCTGTCGTGCCTCTTGTGTTGCCTGTCCTTTCTTCTTAGTCGAGGGAGCTTTCGTAGAGCCCTTCGTCCTCGTCTTCTTCGTCGTCTCTGTAGTCTTCTTCGTCATCTGATGAGCTCAGTAGCTGGGTATGTAAGCGATGTAGTGCGGTCAAAGCCTCTAGGAGGTGCAGGCCGTAGTAGGAGTGGAAGTGGAACAGACATCTCCCGATGGCCGCTGGTAGAGCCCCCTCATTCTCATCTCGTAGGATGCCGAGCAGGTTCACCGTCTGCTGATAGACGTCTGCTAGGTACTCCGAGACGAAGGCCGCTAGAGGGGTGTCACTATACTGCATCTCCTCCGCTTGGCAGGAGAGGAAGCTGTCCTTCTCTCCCAATAGCTCTGCCACCCTCAGACGTACACCCTCATAGGTCTCCTCGGTCACAAACTCCTCGATATAGTCCTCCTCGGGGCTATAGAGGTAATCTGGTAAGCGTAGGGTAGAGAGGTAAAGCTGAGGAAGGACCAAGATCGCCTCTTGGATGAACGCTCGTTCACCGAGGGAGGGAGCCTGCTCAAGGAGACTTGCGAACTTCACGCCTACGGCAGCGAACTCCAAGACCTCTTTGGTGTATAGGCTTGTAATCACTTGTTCATTCGATTCCATAC
>NZ_CAJZFJ010000063.1 GCF_915070105.1 uncultured Porphyromonas sp. | reverse complement strand
AGAAATATATAATACTATCTTGGTGCACCTTATTGCCATCTGATGGAGCTCCATAAAGGACTACACTTCTAATGTTTCCCAAGGAGGTCGACAATGTATCGAGATAAGCTCTATTCGAATCTGAATACCTCATATGGATAGATATATTAGCATTCACTCCTAGGCAGAGGGGATTAAGATTGAACATCAGGTCGCTAAAAGCCACAGAACTATCAACAATGACTACAATCTTCTCACAGTATAATTGACTCAGTTCTGAGGCGATCACATCAAAAGGGAACTCCTCATTATACTGGATAATACAATGGCTAATAAGAGAAACATCCACTTCTTCACTCGGTAGCTCTAAGACAGGAATACTAGCCTCCCGTATTAAGCACTGTTTGTCAACTAAGGAGTTGAATATTCCGCTAAGCTCCTTTGGAAGATTCTCTGAGTCAATAGACTTCCCAGAGAAGGCATCCAATAGTTGTAACGGCACAAGGGATATGGTGTTATGACCCAAATCATATAGTGCAGCACGAGATCGCCCTCGTACTAGCTTACAGTCAGGAGATAGTATGTACAGCATATATTCATCTATCCATTCGCCTCATGCAGTAGACCGCACACAGGTCGGTAGAATCCTCCCTGTTCTTTAAACCATGCCACTTTTGCTAGCTCCTTGCTGAAAGTCTGATTTTGTTCGCTCTGCACCAAATCCGAGGAGCTCTCATCTTCCCTCTCAGCGAGTAAGATATTGACAGAGAAAACACGTCTTTGTTCTACATCTATCAGGTCAGTATAAAACTTTCGCTTCATCGTTTATCGTGTTCTATTAGCTTTTCTGCTATTAGTTTATGAATTCCATAGTTACAAGGCCCATCGACCATACTAAAGATCCCTTCATGATTGACCTCTATAAAGTAAATCGTACCATCTGTTGATTTGATCAGGTCGAGTGAACCCACCTTCAACCCCATTCTCTCCATGAAAGATCGGATTTTAGCGCTGATAGTATCTCCCAGCTGTATGGGCAATAATCTCATTTGCTCGGTTTCAAGCCTACGAAAATCAACCTCCTCTGTCGAAGGATCTGGTACGATGGCCATGGAGAAGAGTTCCCCATCTAAGAAGAAAGTCCTAATATCATATTCCTTCGCTACAGCCTCTTGAATAAGGGAGGGGGCAAAATTATCTGGTAATGCATTTAAGTCTTCACGAGTGACCAGATGAGTATACATCTCATATGATCTATCCCATGGATGAATCACCCTCGAGTTATACAAAGACTTTGATATTATACTCCCAACCCTATCGACCAAGGCAACGACATCTTGCTTCTGTGTTGTGACTAGCATTAAGGGGGTGTTTAGCCCCACCTCCTGAGCCATCTTTAGCTCTACTAATTTGTTTGTTCCATGCCAAGAGGGATTACCCAAGAAATAAGGGCTATGCATACTTAGGAAGGTATACAGATATCGTGTTATCGTTGCGACCTCTTCTCTCAATAGAATTCCAAGGTCTATATCGATCTGCCCTTGTAGATGCTGGTATAGCTCCGTCATATGGAAAGAGAATGGCCTCCTAATCCAGACGGAATTAAATTCCTCTAGAGAATAGTCTACCCCACCTACACACAATACATTTCTTGCAATATCTAGCGAACATTCTTGGTAAAGATCCACCTCACTCAGGAATAAAAATGAAGCCCCCAATCGCTCTAGCCAAGATGAGATCAAAACGGAGCTTTTATCTAGTGTATTAGAAAGTAATAGTATCATTGTATCCTACCTCAAAGTCCCCATCTGCTATCAGGGGAGATTCATATAGCAAATAGATTGGTCACAATACGCTCTCTATGGGACTCGGTATATGATTATAGCGTACTGGTGAACTTGTCCCACCATTACTCGGATAGGTATGTAGTCAGGAAATATATGCTCTAGGCCTATTGGCTCCTACCCTCATACCTCAGTGATCAATGATTACAACTAGAGGACTACTTGCTCTGATGATCCTCAAATAGTTCCCGCAGGGAGATAGACGTATCAGTAGGCTTGTCGTCGTGGAGGAAGTTCGTAGGGATAATCTCCGTGGAATCCCTTGGGACAAACTCCTTGTAGCGACACGATGGCAATAGGCTCACCGTGATGGGACTGAGTGTCTGCTCGATATACTGGTAGGTCATCGTCCGACTACTCATGAGGCGCTGAAGTATCGGGTCACCCAGGAAGCTATATCGCCTGCGGTCACAGAACGAGAAGCCAGAGGTGTCCTGTAGGATATAGGCGACACAGAGGTCACCCACACCATTGCGATCCCTCAGATGATCTACGATCAATATCTGATTATCCGCAGGGCTCTCATAGAGCTCCCTGATGGCCATATTCTCACGGGTAAAAGTGTGCGCTTCGGCATAGTTCACTTTTATACGACTCTCATAGCCGTAGGGGCTCATCAGACACTCTATGACTCGCTTGCGACTGAGGGGCTCATAGCTACGGAAGATGACAAGGTAATTGGGGACACTGAGGATAATCCCCTCTGTCCGTATACCGACTCGACCCAGTAGCTCATTGAGATATCGTGCCCATGTTCCTCTCTTATAGCGCAGCGTCTCTGTCCCAGATAGGAGGGTGATCTTGCGAGAGGGATCATGTCGTGAGAGGAACCCTAGCACTGCCATATAGGTATGCCCCTCCTCGTCCCAACTAGTGAACTTGCCCGGCTCACTGACGACCAGATGATCTACAGCTCGGATCTCAGATAGAGGACGGGGAGTAATCGAGGGTTGTCCTTCCTTGCCCTTCAAGGTCCATTGGGTCGCCACACAGCTAGACAGCCACAGGGTGAGGAATATATATAATAACCATCGAGTGCTCATAACTTCTACTTCTTTTATGGAGTATCGATATTATTCTCCGATTTTAACGGACTACCCACCCTGTGACCAAGGGGGTAGTCCGTGAACTTTGAATAAGCTAGTTGCAATATGATCCTTTGAGGTCAATTGCCACTACGAGTTGAGGACAGAGGCCTCTGTGACCTCCTTACTCGATGGGTCTAACAGGTTTGTACTCTTGTGCTGGGTCATCATACCAAGATTCTTGTTTTTTCTTCTTGGTATCATACACACAAGTGAACTCTTTTTTTTCATCAGCCCCTCCCGTTATGTGGCTGAGGAGCTGCTCACTCAGAGCTGAGAAATCCTTTGTTTCCATATGTCTTAAGGATTACGAGTTATTACTAGGGCATTTCTAAGTCTAATGATCCGCTCCCCATGCCCTTTTAGGGAGAGAATCACATTTTGTTATTTCTCTTTGGTGAGGTAGGTCTTAGGGATCACCTCGGAGGAGTTCCGTGGGACAAACTCCTTGTAGCGACACGAGGGCAGGAGGCTCACCGTGATCGGACTGATGAACTCAGCTATATGCTGGTAGATCGTACTCCGATTGGTGAAGAGGTGGCGATACCATGTATAGCCTAGGAAGCTGTAGCGCTCTAGTTCGGCCTCCGAGAATTGGGAGATATCCTGCAGGATGTAAGCGATACAGAGGTCACCTACATCATTGCGGTCTCGTAGATGATCCACGATCAAGATCTGATCCTCTGCGGGAAACTCATAGAACTCCCTGACCGCCATATTCTCAGAGGTAAAGACGCCTGGCTGGGTATACTGGACTCCTACACGACGGATTTGAGAATGAGGGGCTATCAGACAGTCCACGATACGTCTACGGCTCGGAGCCTCATAGCCACGAAAGACGATGAGGTGATTCGAGACGCTGAGGATAACCTTCTCGATCCGTATACCTACTCGACTCAGTCGCTCATTGAGGTAACTCGCCCATGCCCCATCCAGATACCGGAGGGTCTCTACTCCCGACAGTATTGGAAGGTGATCGGTGATGCTGAGTCGTGTTACCCACCCCATATCAGCTTCATAGGTATGCCCATTCTCTTCCCAACTAGTCCTCCCATCTCGATCCCTGACTGCGATATGATCTATCACTTGGATCTCAGACAGCGGGCGAGGAGTGATTGGGGCTTGCCCTTCCTTCGCCTGAAGCATCCCTCGGGGCGTCCTGCAGCCCCAGAGGCCGAGACCGAGGAGTACGATGCATAAGACCTGCCGAGTGCTCATGGCTTTACTTCTCTATGGGGTTGTATGGGAGGTTGAGCATAGGATCACCCTTGAAGCCCATTCGTCCTCCGAGGGCCTTGATAGCTTGTTCGGGATTGGCATAGAGCTGGACGATGATCTTCTCTAGCTCCTTCCTCGTCGTGGGGCGCTGGTTCCACTTCCAGCGGACGATATTCTCCCCAGCGGAGAGGTTGGTGATCCCTATGCAGGTATACCGATAGTCCCCCTCG
Organism: uncultured Porphyromonas sp.; assembly: GCF_915070105.1. GTDB lineage: Bacteria > Bacteroidota > Bacteroidia > Bacteroidales > Porphyromonadaceae > Porphyromonas. The sequence goes on along the minus strand of NZ_CAJZFJ010000063.1, from coordinate 8,185 downwards.
CTGTCAGCGACCTCTAGGATCAGCCCGGGTAGTCCCCCGAACTTGTACGGCCCCTCAGAGAGTGGAATCTCTGGTGTAAACCAAGCGATCCACTGCCTCCCCCCAAAGGTGACCTCTGCCCTCTGACAGCTATGTCCGAGGATCTCCCGCTTCTCGGGCTTCACCTGCCATTGTAGGGTAGGCTTAGGCTCTACGTAGCTCATCACAGGAGCTCCAGCGGGCAGGCGGTAGTCAGTGGTAATATCCTGCGTCTTCGGATAGCCCTTGTAGAGGATCATCGGCGGGACCACATCTGTCACGATCTTCCGAGGAGACTGACCAGCCTCGATCAAGGGTGTGGCGACAGAGTCAGCTTGGTAGTGTCGCAGACTATACATCTTACAGATCTGTGTCCCTATGTCTAGGCGCACCTGATCCTGAGTGACATACTCCCGATCAGTAGGATCAGAGATGAAGTCTAGCTGGTAGAGTACACGATACTGCACCCGATCAAGACTATCAGCCTCAGCGAGCGAGCGTGGTGGGTCGAAGACCTGTGCCCCGAGGGGGAGGATGCTGAATAGGGATACTCCTAGGAGTATGAGTTTAATGGCTTTCATATTATATCTATAGTTAGTGGTTAGAGCTTGAATGAGACCTTCACGAGCACCGCACGAGGACGTAGACGATAGCTGTGCTGGATGGTAGCATAGGATAGGCGCTGGATGCTATGATAGACCTGCATGCCCAGCAGATTATTCAGTTCGCAGCCCACCTCTACTCGAGAGCCGATCCACTTGAGCTGGCTGTCCAGAAGTAGGACATCGGTCTTTTCGCTGGAGGAGCTGACATGATTATGTTCTAGGATAATATCCCAAAATATGTTTTTCCCAAAGGCTACTCCTATCTGTGCGGTCTCGGAGAGGAGGTTATCTATCTCGGTGCGAGAGGCGAATCGGGAGGTATAGTTACGTCCATAGTAGACATTGTAGTCCAGGAGGATTTCCTTGATGGGATTGGCCTTCAGGGCTAGTCGCACGCTCTGGGTATGTACTTTATAGGGCGTGATCGTCCCCTGATAGGCTACCTGCCCTAGATGGTGTGTATAGCCTAGGTCAAGGTCGATCCCTAGGCCTGCCCAGGTAAATCCCTTGCTCAGCGACCACACCCCCGAGAAGGTCTGTGTATGGTGCTTGTGCTCGAGGAGCTCATAGCGTCCTCCGTCCTCACCGAGGAGCAGCATCTGGATAAAGGGCTTGTAGTGCATGCTCTGTCTCGCCCTCAGAGAGGACGACAGGAACGAAAAGATGTCTCGGTAGTCTACCCGCCCCTCTATGGTAGCTATTTGCTCCCTGAATAGCCTAGGTGTCCCGACCGTCAGACTGCGATAGCTCTCTAGGACGGGGTAGGGATACCAATCACGGATTCTCGGCTCCGTATGTGCATAGCTACCTGTCAGCTGGAGCCCCCAGTGCTGTCCTAAGCTTAGCTTGACCTTGAGATGGGGCTCAAAGAGGAGGCCTGCTAGACGATCTGAGCTTGTCCGTCGAAGCTGGTAGATGACGGGGAGTGCTAGATCTATGGAATACTTCTGACGTAGATAGCTTAGGGTCTGCTCCACACCTACACGCAGGACACGATCATAGCTACTGCCCGTGCGCTCCAGTAGGCTACTCGATAGGCTCTGCCACTGGTACGAGGCGAAGACCTGAGGGCTATACGTCCAGTAGCGCACAAGGGGGAGGTTGAGGATCCGAAGGCGATTGTCCGTATAGAGACTTGTGAACCATCCCCGCTGCCCGATCATGCTATGTAGTGTGGGAAGTACCTGCTGCAGCTGCTGGTTATTGGCTGTCTCAAAGTCTTCGTCTGAGGTCGTAAGCCGCTGGGTGAGGATAAGCTCTATCGGGAGACGTGTACGACCATTGATGAAATGCATCTGATTGTTCAGGTGCAGGGCATCCAGCCCTTGATGCTGAGGGGTTGCTAGTCCATTGAGGGCGATTATCCCCGAGGCCCTACTCTGCGAGGCACTTGCACGAAGCTGATCCTTGAGGTAGTAGCTCTGCAAGTTCTTCTCATAGCTAAGGCTGGTCGAGGCGCTCCCCTGCCGTAGTAGATGCTCGATGCGCTCATCTAGGAGGAGCGGGGAGGAGGAGCGTCCATACCGAGCCTGCGAAGAGCCCTCGGAGCGAATCTTATCATACCGATAGCTCCCCTGCAGCTTGAGCTGGCTACTATCCGAGAGGACAAAGGCACTATTGCCACTGGCCATCAGCGACACATTGTCTGTATAGTATGATGGGGGGAGGTTGGGAGTAGCAGGCTTATCTATGCGGGCAAAGATGCGCTCCTCCCTCGAGCCACCCCTCTGCACGCCAAAGGAGCTCTCGTAGTACTGCCTGCCTGAGTTATCGACATACACCACACCGAGGAACTGAGCTCTCCGGGCAAGGTAGTTACTCCTGATCCGGCTATTGGTCTCAAGCCCATCACCATAGCCAAGACCCAAGTCAAGCGAAACACCCCAGATCCCACGCTTCTTGGGCGAGAGCTTGAGGTTGAGGATCACATCATCCGAGGAGCGTTTGCCGACGAGTGCCTTAATTCCCTGGTAGTTATCCAGCACTTGTATGGTGGAGATGTCGCTCGCGTCTATATTGCTCGTGATCTGCTCATAGTTCCCTTGGGTCAGATCGATCCCCTCGATATTGATTTGCTTTAGGGGCTTGCCTTGGTACTTGAGCAGGCCTCCCTCCATACGCATACCCGGGATACGACGGATGACATCCCCGATACTGCGGTCAGTGGCCTTCGCTAGACGAGCGACATTATAGTTGATCGTATCTTGGTTTCCCCAGACCCGTGGAGCTTGCACGGAGACTTCCTTGAGGAGATAGGTATCCTCCTTGAGATCAATATCTAGCTCGTGCGCCGTGGGGAGTGTGAGACGCTGGGCATAGGTCTTGTAGCCGAGGCAGCGAGCCGACACAATAGCCTGAGTGAGCTGGCCACTTGCCGTGAGCTCAAACTGCCCTCCAGCATCCGTATGGGCATAGCTAAGGATGGTGCTATCTGTCACGGAGAGGAGGGTGATAGAGACTCTAGGGAGTGGCTCCTTGCCTGAGTGGACGACCCCTCGGATCTTGATGGAGCTCTGTGCCCCGAGGGTAAGGCTGAGGCAGATAAGGCCGAGCAACCCCGCTCCCCCCTTCCAGAGGGAGACCAGTAGACTCAGTACATAGCATGAGCTACCAAGTGGGCTTGAGTAGGTGTTTCGGTATCGCATCGCTAACGTGGAATTAACAATACTATTACGGGGCAAATATATGAATAAATTTCATACCAAGCAACAGGCTGAATTACCCACCCCAAGACACTCATACAGTAGGAGATATAGCCACACCATGAAGCCCCCATCCCCCCCTAGCACCATCCGTGCCGTAGGATGCTGATCGGGGGTATTCTCCCCCCGTGAGCAGCCACCTATTTAGGTTCCTTTGGAGTACATTCCGAGAGCCCTATCAGTGGACACGTAATGATCGCCAAAGTGGTCTCGGTATGTTCGCTCCAATCACCTTACATAGGTGACGAGAGCGTTCTTTATAGGAGCGCAAGTGCGCTCTCGGGATGTTCGTTTTGCCCCTCTCGGGATGACTGATACAGAGGTGGTTATATTGGGTATTTTTGACGACTTGCTCCCCTCTCCAATCCTTCCCCTAAGCCCCCCTTATATCCCCAAGAAAAGCCCTCCTTCCCACGAAGATGAAAACGAGAGCGAAGGGGAGGCAATACACCAAGTCCCCTACCCTAGGGCTTGGCGTAGCCATACCTCAGGATAAGGGGCGGTAGAAGAGGAAGGGGGATAAAACAAATCCCCCTATCCAGCTGCCCTCTGTGGGGACCAACTGAATAGGGGGAGCACCTGACAAAACAGGTGACAAACACATAATACCATACTCTGCTCACCTATATAACGTATGCCGCAGAGCCTTTCGCATAGTCGCTATTATTTTTATTTTCCCACGAGCGAATGAGAGGGGGAAGGGCTAGTGCTTGTGCCGCTCAAAGAATCGGCGGGCAAACTCCTTGCACACCATCGGCAGCTGCACCATCTTCTGAGCCGTGAGATAGGGACGACAGCGCAGATAATAGGTCTTCTCTAGCTCGGCCTCCTTGATCCGTGCCGAGAGCGAAGACTCGAGGAAGGTGTACAGCTCGGCTTCGGTGAGCGTCTTGTCGCCTTGGCGTACACGGTGGCCTAGAGCCATACCCTCACGCCAGAGCTGGAATCGCTTCTCATCCAGTTCGTCTAGGATGGGGGTAATGTCATCCGCTTCCTTAGCGGTGAGGCTAAGGCGCTGAATGAGGTAGGCTCGCTTCTCAGTGCGCACACGCTCCCGCATCGAGGGCGTGGGATGAGCGGGCGCCTTCTTGTCCTTCTGCGCCTCGGCCGTAGGAGCTACGAGGAGCAGGAGAGCGAGTAGGAGTGTATAGAGGGTTGGTCTCATTATAGGGAGATAGACTAATAAGATGAGGAGTAGGCAGTGGAGGTGAAGAGGGTGCCATCAGCGAAGAGAGACTCGTGGGCATCCTGAGCTGCCACCTCGGCTCCATACTCAGCGTAATAGGTGCTATAAGCCTCGTCCTGCTCCTCGGCCGTCGTCGCTGTGGCGACCTGCTGGGGAGTAGTAGAGTCGGGATGGATCACACTGCGGAAAGCTCGGAAGACAAGGTTCATCGAGACGAAGACCGCAGCGAGATAGACGATGGGGCGCACACGTACCCAGAGCGAGGGGCGAGCAGGCTCCGCCTCGGCCTCCACGGGAGTCTCGGGGATGCGTGCCATGATCCGCTCCTCGAGCTGATCAAAGTAGTCCTCGGGGACACGATAGTGCTGCTTGCTCTCCTCGGGGGTGGGGAGTAGGGGTTGCTTATCCATATATAGTAGGCGAAGTGCTAGGCTTCAATGGGTGAGACAAGAGATGAGGCAAAAGGTTTACTCTTCCCTCCCGAGGAGCTCGAGGACCTTCTTGTGGGCGTGGTGATAGGAGGCCTTCAGTGCGCCCTCGCTCGTACCCGTGAGCTGTGCCATCTGATCATAGGGCATCTCATCATAGTAACGTAGGCGGAAGACAAGCTGTTGCTTGGCAGGTAGGCTGAGTAGGGCACGCTGTAGTCGCTCCTCGGCTTCGTCAGCATCGAAGTACTCATCGGCATGTAGGCGGGAGAGCAGATACTCGGCATCCGCCTCCTCACTAGGGGCGACTCGGTGCTCCTCCTCACTACGGCGCTTCTTCAGGAAGTTCAGTGACTCATACATCGCTATGCGGTAGAGCCACGTGGAGACCTTAGCCTCGCCACGGAAGCCCTCGATAGCCTCCCAAGCCTTGATGAAGGTATTCTGCACCAGGTCATCCGCATCCTCATGCGTATAGACCATACGGCGGATCTGCCAATAGATCTGCCGAGAGTAGAGGCGGACGACCGAGGAGAAGGCTGATCGGCGTGTCGCAGGATCAGCCAGCTGACGCTGCAGATCCTCCTCGGAGATCAGGACGGGGGGAGTCATGTATGGCTCTTAGCTTTGAGTGGAGGATGCTGGACGGCATAGCGTAGGGATTGGTTGCGCCCGAGCGTGATCGAGAGACTATCCCCTACGGCCAGTGAGCCGTCTAGTATATGATTTAGGAGCTGATCCTCGACAGCGTGCTGGAGGGTACGGCGCAGAGGACGTGCCCCCATGGCACGATCGAGCTCCCTCAGAGCGAGGAAGCGACGAGCCTCGGCCGAGACTGTCACCCTATAGCCCTGCTGACTGACACGCTCACGTAGCTGCGTGAGCTCCAGCTCAAAGATACGTACGAGGGCCTCATCAGAGAGTGGCTCGAAGGCTATGATCTCATCAAGGCGATTGAGGAACTCGGGGCTGAATGTGCGCTGTAGGGCTTGGCGTGAGATGCGCTCACTGCGCTCGGCTTCGTCCGATAGCCCCGCAAAGCCTACCCCACGGGCAAAGGCCTGCGCCTGACGAGAGCCGACATTGCTCGTCATGATGACGATCGTATTGCGGAAGTCCACGACATTGCCCTCCGTATCCGTCAGTCGTCCGTCCTCGAAGACCTGTAGGAGGATGTTATAGGTATCGGGGTGCGCCTTCTCGATCTCATCCAGTAGGACGAGTGAGTAGGGACGGGTGCGTACGGGCTGTGTCAGCTCACCTCCCTCTCCATAGCCGATATAGCCCGGAGGAGAACCGATGAGACGAGAGACGGCGAACCGCTCGGAGAACTCACTCATATCGATACGCACCATAGCGTCCTCACGTCCGAAGACCTCACGAGCAAGAGCCTTCGCCAGATAGGTCTTCCCCACCCCTGTGGGGCCGAGGAAGAGCATGGAGGCTATCGGTCTACGGCTATCTCTTAGCCCTAGGCGAGAGCGTTGGATGGCACGGGCGATTGCCTCGACAGCACGATCCTGCCCGAGGACAGAGGCCTTGAGGCGATGAGGTAGCTCGATGAGGTGCTTTAGTTCATTTGTCCCCGAGATACGCTCTAGGGGCAGAGAGGTCAGACGAGAGAGTGCCCGATCGACATCTGCCTCGGTATAGATAGGCGCAGTCGGTCTGCTGGCTCCTCGCCCCTTGGTCTTCGTGCCTCGCTCGGGTAGACGAGCTAGGACGACAGCTCCCGTAGCATCTAGGAGCTCAAGAGCCCTGTAGGGGAAGGGAAGGGCGGGCATATAACGCTCCGAGAGATCGAGCACACGCTCCAGTAGGGGCTGCAGGTCGGCACCATAGTGCTCCTCGTACTGACGACTCTTCTCTCTGAGGACTGCGAGGGTACGCTCCCGAGAGAGAGGCTCCACGAGCACGGGGTAGCAGACACGCTCCATCTGACTGCTGTCATCGAGACTCTGCGTGTAGCCACTACTGGTCGCCGTCCCGATGAGACGCAGACCGCTCAGGTCAAGAGCAGCAAAGAGGGTATCTAGGACCTCGCCTCCAGGGGCACGTCCTCCCGAGCGCAGGAGATGCAGGTCGTCCACGAAGAGTAGGACATCTGGAGCTGCACGTAGGTTCTCCATCAGACTACGTATGGTAGCCTCTGCCCCACCCATGAACTGGGCACCTGCGAAGAGTCTCGTGAAGCTCACCTGCAGGATATGTTTGTAAGGGAAGGCTTCGGGCAGGCCTTCGCCCCGTGCGATCAAGCGTGCGAGCTGGCGTACGACCTCCGTCTTACCGACCTTAGGCTCACCGATGAGGATCGGGCTACAAGCCTTGTAGCGGAGGAGGATCTGGAGCAGCTGCTCGATCTCTGACTCACGCTCCAGCCCCTCAGTGGGGCTCTGCTCTTGGGCTCGGACATGCTCCACGAGATCAACACCAAACTCAGCGAAGGGGAACTCATCCATATCCGCACGAGGCTCTTCGCCTCCACCTCTTCCTAGCTCCCGCTTGGCACGGTTCATCAGCTGGGAGAGGAAGTCCCCCTCGATATCTATACTGCCCTCAGCCCTACGGACGAAGGCCTGGATAGGAGGGAGATCATCCCCCAGTGCTATGGGGGTAATACCCTTGGCACTAACCTCGATGGCTTGTATGGGACGTATGCGCACACTTGTCCCCTCGCTGGCAGGGACTTCGTCTCCAGCCTTCTCGCCACGCTTGAGCGCCTTGCCGATACGCTGGATGAGGGGATCAGACCAGAGGTCATAGTTGCCGACGTTGGCAAAGCCACTGAGCACCGTCGGCACTCCGCAGAAGATGATACTCAGCAGGAGGTGGAGGGGGCTGATCGCATGGTCGCCGAGGATCGTACAGATCTCTGCGGCACGAGCGATCGCACTATGAGCCTCTAGGCTATAGAGGACAGCACCGGTGGGCTCGGAGTGCGGGAGCTCATCCTCCTCCTTGGGGTGACGCAGCAGAGCCTCGGTGAGCTGTAGGAGCGTCTGGGGAGAGAGCTCCCGATCGGAGAGGAACTTGATAGCCGAGCTCGTTCCCTCCCTCAGGATCCCCCAGAGGAGAAGATCCAGACTGACCTCGGGGAGGCCTAGCTCACGAGCCTTGTCGGTGGCGAGCTCTAGGGTGGAACGGAAGGTATCAGTATAGTTGTATCTCATGATAGTGTGCATCATTAGGACTTCACCTGTATAGCATGCAGGCGAGCATAGTGCCCGTTGAGGGCGAGGAGCTCCT
>NZ_CAJZFJ010000062.1 GCF_915070105.1 uncultured Porphyromonas sp. | reverse complement strand
AGAGATTATTTTTCTGAACGGTTGTGCTTCTTTCTTGATAAAGAAGAGAAATGTCAAAACCCCTGGGATATCAGTTGGCTTAAGGACGAGTACGCAAAGGATTTTCCCTTTAGATCCATTTGTAGCAATAATTGGATGCCAGATGGCTCTTCAGTCATCCCTATAGAGGAGATAGAACTGTATAGACGCAAAGTGCATTACGAGGTGTGATCCCAGCACAGGACTACGAGTTCCTCTATAATGCTGGTGTGGCTGCTATCTTCGGCCCTGGTACGCCAGTAGCCTACTCCGCTGCTAAGGTCCTTGAGATCCTCCTCGGTGAGGAAGCATAAGGCCTAGCCGATAGTAGTACCTATCACAAATGAATGCCCACCCTTAGGCCTTGCCTAAGGGTGGGCTTCTTTTTGCTCGCTCTCTTTAGCTTTCTCTTTCCCTTTGTATGAGCCGAGCCCTAGGGCTCGGTGAGGTTTGGGTGGCAACTATTTGGGGAAGGGGACGACAGCTCTCTACGGATACCCAGCGAGAGATGGAAAGGGACGATAGCTCTCTACGAATACCCAGTGAGAGATGGGAGGGGGAGGCAGTTACTGCGTGACTGGGGAGGATCACTCTCCCTCGTCTCTCCCCCTGCATAACTTTACTAGGTATTAGGGGAACCTATTGCGTGAACGAAATATTTGTACTACCTTTGCAGTGCTTTTAACAAGGAGGAGGCGAGATAGCTCAGCTGGTTAGAGCGTCGGATTCATAATCCGAAGGTCGGGGGTTCAAGTCCCCCTCTCGCTACCTTGTTTGATTCAATAAGAGAAGTAGAGAAGTTGTTAGGCTATACCCAGTGTTGAGGTGTAGCCTTTCTTATTTTTATACCCCCAGCATTCCTACGATCCCTCTTCCTCTGAGTCAGAGCTAGGGGTATCTGTGCTTAGGTGATTAGGGGGAGAGAAGGGAGAGCTAAAAGAGAGAGACCGTGGAGGTGAGCAAAGGCTCACACCACGGTCTCTCGTCTTATTGGGTAGGTGGGGCTTAGCCCTCTCTGCCTAGAAGGAGTGATGCTCGAGGGGTTCCACAGTAGGGAGCTGGAAGTCTACGAAGCACAGCCCTGCTAGTGCTGTACCATAGCGCTTTTCGATCGTGATCCCTTCGGTCACGAAGTTCAACTCGCCGAGGAAGTACTGCGAATAGGTCTTTTGGTGTAGGTCGTTGATCACACGGATCAGACGAGCCTCGAGCTCCTCGATGCGGTAGCGACCGCTGACCTCACAGACGAGACCCCCGACCTTCTTGTCGAAGTTCTCATCCGCATACATCCACGCATAGACGATCCCTGCTGAGACGAACTCGTCCTGCTGGCCGTGTGAGACGGACATGATCGTCTTGAGCTCCGAGCCAAAGGGGGGGAGGTCTATCTCATCCATCGTGGCCAAGTGCGCAGTGGCTGGCAGGACAGAGGAGTAGACCATGATGTTGAAGTCCGAGATCCCAGCATCATAGAGGGCCATGTGGTAGGAGCCAGCATGGAGCTCGAGGTCAGACTCTCCGCTCCCCTTGGTAACGAAGAAAGTGTGGGGGATAAGATTCCCTACGTAGTTGCTCATCTAGTTTCTGTACAAATAAGTTCTAATAACCTGACTATATAGTTCTTTTTGGCGACCTTACAGCCTAGAGACATAAGCCTCCATTGGAGTAAAATGCGGGACAAAGTTACATTAAATTTACGTATCAATCCCCTTAACCCCTTGACTCCTTAGCACTGACGTCTGAAATCACTAGAGGGTCAAGGGTAAAGTGACCGAGGAGCCTATCCTCAAGAAGCATCTGTGCCCTAGGTGCAGACTTACCAAGCGTAGACCTACTACCTAGGAGGAAAAAGTATACACGTGTGTATACCATAGTGTACCCACCTGTACACAACAGTGTACACACGTGTACACTACTTCGCTCTAAGTATATCCCCGATAGGGCTCTTGTGTGTGCAATTCTCGGGGGAATGCCTAGGTGTTCCAGAGACAAAGGCTAAGGCTCCCTAAGTCGTGAAACAATCCCCCCAAGAGCCAAAGAGTGAAGAATACTAAGAGGGTGCATGCGTCCGCCCTGCTTGAGACCTGCGAACCTACTTGCTAGATACCCATCTTGCTAGGCTCTGCTTGCTGGTGCTCGATCTCTACTTTCCCCTCATGTAGGAGGGATAGAGCCCCTATATATGGATGATTTAGTGAGCTACTCTCTGACATTTGGCTATCTCTAGTATGCTTAGCTTGTGTACCCCTAGGCACTGTGGGGGCGAGGGAGTAGAGGAGCAATGGCGAGTAAGAGGGTGAGCTCCGAGACAAGACCTCTGCTCTAGCTAGGCTCCAAAGCCACAAATAAGGGTAAAATGCACTATCTTTGTGCATTATAAGATATAATACTCCCCTATGAGTCATCGTCTAGCAGAGCAGATTACCTCATTACTCCTTCGCCATCCCTATGTCGTCGTACCTGAGCTCGGTGGATTTATCCGACAGAGGATCCCCGCCTATTATGATGAGGCAAAGTCCGTGGTCGTACCTCCTAAGGCTGAGCTACACTTCAGTCAGGAGCTATCGCACAGCGATGGCCTGCTGGAGGAGAGCTATGCTACGCTGCTCGGAGTCTCTGTTCGTCGGGGGCGCCTAGCACTGGAGGAGGACATCAAGGAGCTACGCCATGCACTCATCCAGGAGAGTTCTGCGGAGCTCCCTGGGTTAGGTACTCTTCAGATGACTCCTTCGGGATCGATTAGCTTCACCCCACAGGCCTCTTCGCATGCTGTGCTAGCGGCAGGCTATGGATATGCGCCACTGTCGCTCTCTCTGCTGGCTGGTGGGAGGTCAGCTGTGGCTACCCCTGCAGAGCGTATCCCCGAGCCCCAGCCTCGTACCGAGGTGCGTACGACCAAGTCCCGTGAATATATCCAGCTACGTCTACCGAAGCGTAGTATCGGTTATATCCTCGCTGTCCTAGCCTCTGTCCTCGTGCTGATGCCTTGGGGACGTGGAGCTGAGACAGGGCGTGGCTTCCAGACGGCTTATCTCCCTGCAGACTCTTCGGCGGAGAAGCTCTTTGGTACAGCTACCCTAGAGGAGCCTGTCGTGGAGGTCGCTCCAGATACGATCCCTGCAGTAGAAGCCGAGCCTGAGGGACTACGCTATCTGAGTGAACCTGATGGGCGCTATCATGTCATCGTGGCTACAGAGCCTACTAAGGAGCGCATCGAGGGCTATTATCAGACCCTACTTGCTCAGACCGACTCCACCTATCGGGATATGCAGGCTTTCTACTCCAATACGGGTAAGGTCATTCGCCTTAGTCTAGCTTCCTTCGCTACCTCTGCTGAGGCTTATTCCTTCCTAGAGGCTTTTGTCAAGAAGTATCCTACCTACAAGACTACTTGGGTACTGCACAACACCTAGCACAACAGCCCACCGAACTCTCCCTCGTGGAGGCTGTGGCAGCAATCAAAGCCGAGGCACTACGTCTCGGCTTTAGTGCTTGTGGGGTAGCTCGTGCAGGGCGAGTCCCCGAGGAGGTGCTCAAGGAGTACGATAGCTGGATCGAGACGGGCTATCATGGGGATATGGAGTATCTTGCCCGTAATAGGGAGCTACGTGCTGATCCTCGCCTCTTGCTGGAGGGGACACGTAGCTTGATTATGGTGGCTATGAACTATTATCCAGCTGAGAAGCAGCACCCCGATGCCCCACAGTTCGCCTACTATGCCTATGGGCGAGACTATCACAAGGTGGTGAAGAAGCGGCTAGATCAGCTCCTTCACTATATGCGACAGGAGCTGGGGCTAGAGGTCGAGGGGCGAGCCTTCTCAGACTCTGCGCCCATTATGGAGCGCTACTGGGCTGAACGGGCTGGTCTCGGGTGGCGGGGAAAGAATAGTCTGCTGATCATCCCTCGGGCTGGGAGCTATTTCTTCCTTGGGGAGCTCTTGGTAGATCTTGAGCTACCCGAAGATGAGCCGATGCGCAATATGTGTGGGCGGTGTGAGCGTTGTCTCAAGGCTTGCCCCACCGAAGCCTTCCTCTCCCCCGGTAGGCTAGATGCACGCAGGTGCATTAGCTATCTGACGATCGAGCAGAAGGGTGAGATCCCTCCTGAGCTGGCAGAGCGCATGGGGCGACGTGTCTATGGCTGTGATGCCTGCCAGCAGTGCTGTCCCTGGAATAGATATGCTCGTCCTACGACGATCGAGGACTACAAGCCTCGTGAGGCTCTGCTATCCCTCTCACCCGAGGAGCTGGAGGCGATGACCGAGGAGGAGTACTTAGCACTCTTCGCAGGCTCAGCGGTCAAGCGTGCGGGCCTCTCGGGGCTACAGCGCACGATCCGTAGCCTAAGGGATAACTTTCAGGAGGATTGAGCCCCCTACCTTTCCCCACGGCTTAGCCCTCTCTGGCTAACCATAGAATACGACAGAGGGATATACACCAGCGTGTATATCCCTCTGTCGTATTCTGTAGGGAGTAGGGGTTAATTACTCGCCGTAGTACTTGGCCTTGAGCTCGGCGACGGTGGGGTCGGTGATGTAGTCGTCGTAGTCCATGATCTTGTCGATGATGCCACCTGGGGTCAGCTCGATGACACGGTTCGCTACCGTCTGGATGAACTCGTGGTCATGGCTGGTGAAGAGGACATTGCCCTTGAAGACCTTCAGCGTGTTGTTGAAGGCCTGGATGCTCTCTAGGTCGAGGTGGTTCGTGGGGCTGTCGAGTACCAGCACATTGGCATTCTTGAGCATCATACGCGAGATCATACAGCGCATCTTTTCCCCCCCGGAGAGTACGGAGGCACTCTTGAGGATCTCCTCCCCAGAGAAGAGCATACGCCCGAGGAAGCCCTTGAGGTACACTTCGTTGGTGTCGGCTGCGAACTGCGAGAGCCACTCCACGAGGTTCATATCCGTATTGAAGTACTCAGAGTTGTCCAGTGGTAGGTAGGCCTCGGTGATAGTCTGTCCCCACTCGTATGTTCCTTCGGCTGCCTTCTCCTCCCCATTGATGATCTGGAAGAGGGCGGTCATAGCACGAGGGTCACGGCTGATGAAGACGATCTTGTCGTCCTTCTCTACGTTGAAGTTCAGGTCACGGAAGAGTAGCGTGCCATCATCAGCGTAGGCTGTGAGTCCCTTGACCTCTAGAACCTTGTTCCCTGGGTCACGATCGGGTGTGAAGATGATACCAGGGTAGCGACGACTGCTGGCCTTGATCTCCTCGATGTTGAGCTTCTCGAGCATCTTCTTGCGGCTAGTGGTCTGCTTACTCTTGGCGACATTGGCACTGAATCGACGGATGAACTCCTCGAGCTCCTTCTTCTTCTCCTCAGCCTTCTTGTTCTGCTGTTGCTGCTGGCGTAGGGCTAGCTGGCTAGACTCGTACCAGAAGCTGTAGTTACCGGCAAACTGCTGGACACGGCCGAAGTCGATATCCACCGTATGGGTACATACAGAGTCGAGGAAGTGACGGTCGTGGCTGACGACTAGTACCGTCTGCTCGTACTCGGAGAGGTAATGTTCCAGCCAAGTGACCGTCTCGAGGTCAAGGTCGTTGGTAGGCTCGTCGAGTAGGAGATTGTCGGGCTTGCCATAGAGAGCACGAGCTAGTAGGACACGTACCTTCTCCTTACCGCTGAGCTCCTTCATGAGCTTGTAGTGGAGATCCTCCTTGATACCTAGACCACTGAGGAGCATAGCTGCATCACTCTCGGCATTCCAGCCCTCCATCTCGGCGAACTTATCCTCGAGCTCAGCTACACGGTTCCCGTCTTCGTCGTTGAAGTCGGGCTTGGCATAGAGGGCATTCTTCTCCTCCATGATCGCCCAGAGCACGCTGTGCCCCATCAGGACGGTATCCATGACGGTGTACTCGTCGAAGGCATAGTGCTCCTGACTCAGTACGGAGAGGCGTTCGCCAGGGCCGAGGGAGATCGTACCTCGGGTAGGCTCGAGGGCACCGCTGATCGTACGTAGTAGGGTGGACTTCCCTGCTCCGTTGGCACCGATGATGCCATAGCAGTTGCCAGGGGTGAACTTCAGGTTTACGTCCTGGAAGAGAATGCGCTTGCCGAACTGGACGGCCAGATCACTGACTGTAATCATATCGCTTGGTAGTTTATTTATTCAAAGACTTATCAGGGATAGGATGCCCTTGCAGGGAGATAAGGGGGGATTGTCTTATCCCGAGCAAGGTAGCCAGCATAGCTCTCTGTGGGGAGTGGCTATATCGGCCGTGGATGCCCCCTTAGTCTGATCCTCCAGCCAAGGGGGCTACCTCTAGGTGTGTACCTACAGGGAGGGGAGAAGGGGGGATAGAGGTGAAATGCGGAGGTCTCTCCCCGAGAGCTATACCCAGGAGGAGAGACCTACGCTAATGGTGCTGGGGGACTAGGCGTTCGCCCCTTCGCTCATCAGGGCATTGAACTCCTCGGGAGAGACGGCCTTCTCGGTGACGGCTACCTTCTCCTTGGCGATCGCAGCGAGCTTGGAGTCAGCGACACGATCGATGATGTTCTCACGAGAGCGATCCTCCTTGAGCATGCTCTGGGCATAGTTCGCTAGGACTTCATCGGGCACAGAGGTCATGCCGTACATGGCGAACTGGTTCTTAGCGACGATGAGGGCAAACTTCTGTACATCCTCTTCCTCGATCTTGACACCAGCAGCCTCGAGCATCTGTCCCTTGATACGGTCGAAGGTAATGTCCTCAAGGATCTTGGGCATATCACGATCGAGATCTTCGACCTTAGCATCCTTGTTGCGTGCGAGGAAGATACGCTTGAGCAGTGCCTCATCGTAGGCTACCTTGCCAGCCTTCTCTACGAGGAGGGCACGGAGGTCACGGATGAACTTGTAGTCGCTCTCGGTAGCGAACTGCTCAGCGAAGCTCTCGCGGATGTTCTGACGAAGGGCTTCTTCGGTGCGGATCTCGCTAGCCTCACCGAAGGCCTCTACGAAGAAGGCTTCGTTTAGTTCGGCTGCCTCACGGCGAGAGATGCGGTGGATCTGATAGGAGAAGCTGACGCCAGCCAGAGCAGGTACAGCCTCCTTATCGATGCTCAGTAGAGTAGCTACCTCAGCTTCGTTGCCACCATAGAGGGCGTATGGCTCTAGGGTGAGGGTATCACCGACCTTAGCACCTAGGAGCTTAGCCTTCTGTGCCTCGTCCTTAGCGTAGCGGGGGAGGATGAGCGCCTTTTCAGCCTCGATACCACCCTGCTTAGGCTCACCAGCCTCTAGCTCGACCATACGTCCGTAGACGACGTCGTTCTCCTCTACGGAGTCAGCGTCCACCTGCTTGCCAGCGTTGGTCAGCATGCGCTGGATCTGGTCATCCTCCATCTGCTTGGTAGCCTCGATGCGGTAGTAGGTGAGCTTGTCCTTCTTTGTGAGCTTGACATCGATCTTGGGAGCGAGAGCTACATCATACGAGAACTCGAAGTCCTCCTGAGTCGCAAAGTCATACTCGGGCTCATTCTCTACAGGGATGGGGCTACCGAGGACATCGAGCTTCTGCTCCTCGATGTATCCGAAGAGAGCACCGACGACAGCGCGGTTGATCTCCTCTACCTTGATCGAAGTGCCGACCTGCTTCTTGATCAGTCCGAGTGGAGCATGGCCAGGGCGGAAGCCTGGGATATTAGCACGCTTCTGATAGCTCTTGAGCTCCTTTTCTACTTGGGGTTGGTAGTCTGCTGCCTTCACCGATACGGTGATGACTGCTGCTACGTCTGAGGTCTGCTTAATCGATACAGCCATTCGTCTTCTATATTATTTAATGTATACTATACTTTAGTTGTTGCGCTGATGTAGTGCTTGGAGATAACTCTCCTAACAAATTGAGTACAAAAGTAATGTAATTAGCCCACTTAGGCAAACAACCCTAGAGACCACCCAGCCCTAGTCTGTGCGTGCTACAGAGGGGGTGAGGAGTGTGTGCCTAGTGGGGGTAGAGGCTACTCTCTTCTGCTCCGTATTGAGCTCGTTGGAGCGGATGCAGAGCCTAGGATTGGGGGAGAGTAGTTAGGGTGGGGATGTCTTGACCGGACACACTCCGATCGGACTGTGCAAAGCCCTCTATATCGGGTACTCCGAGAGGGGGCTAGAGGACATACCGAGAAGGGGAGAGCGGACATATAATGTTCGCCTCCGTCACCTATGTAAGGTGATGGGGACGGACATACCGAGTCCTCTATCGGGTATATTAGTGTCCTAGGATGGACCTCTCGGAATGCTCTCTATATCCCCGTTCTGTGACCTTCGCAGAGGGGACTTCGCAGGGGGAGGTCAGAAGCCCGAATCTTAGAGTGAAGAGAGGTGGGTAATGCCCTACTGTATATCCAGGGCCGACGCATGATCTCGCTCACACACTCCTGCCTTTGGATCTTCGTAGACATCATTTCGTATCCCAGAGAGCCTTAGCCCACCCCTAGAGATCCTACGTATTATCCCCAAGAAACAGACATAGAAGCGAGCCCTACAGAGGAGATACTTAGAGCGCACTTGTGTACACGCGTGTATACAGTTGTGTACACGTGGGTATACAGTTGTGTACACACGTGTATACTCATCCCTCCTAGGTAGGAGGTATTCACTTGGCATATTAGGAGGTATTCACTTGGCATATCTAGACTAGGACATAGATACTTCTACCTTCGGCCTATGCTCCTTGACGACCTTGCCCTCGTACTATGGTGATTTCATGTGTCATCCCTACTGTATATCGAGGTTGGGGAGGTGTATCACCTATTGATAATTGTACTATATTTGCTCTCGTTATTAAGCTGTATGCTTTGGCAAACATTCAACTCAAATACATACAATAATGAGGCTAAAACATCGTATTCTATCCGCCTTGTCAGCCCTCCTCGTGTTAGGGGCTGCTGTGGGTAGCTTTGCTCCTCAGACGGCTTGGGCTCAGGGTGGTGATAAACTACCTATTGACACGGCCGTGCGTATCGGCAAGCTTCCTAATGGATTGACCTACTTCATCCGCCATAATGCGGAGCCTAAGGAACGTGCCGAGTTCTACATCGTGCAGCGTGTCGGTTCTATGCAGGAGGAGGATAGCCAGCAGGGGCTGGCTCACTTCCTGGAGCACATTGCCTTCAACGGTACGAAGAACTTCCCTGGCAAGGGGATCGACCACTTCCTAGAGTCTATCGGGGCTAGCTTCGGGCGTAACATCAATGCCTATACGAGCTTCGACGAGACAGTCTATACCCTGATGGACATCCCAGTACCACGCAAGAGCGTCGTCGATAGCTGTATCCTCATCCTCCATGACTGGAGTAACTTCATCAGTCTCGAGGATAAGGAGATCGACCTAGAGCGTGGCGTCATCGAGGAAGAATGGCGTAGCCGTGATGGTGGCGACATGCGCAACCTCACGACCCTCCTACAGCTCGCCTTCCCCGGTAATAAGTACGGTGAGCGCATGCCGATCGGCAAGATGGAGGTCGTCCGTAACTTCCCCTATCAGGTGCTCCGAGACTACTACAAGAAGTGGTACCGCCCAGACCAGCAGGCTCTGGTGATCGTCGGCGATATCAACGTGGATGAGGTAGAGGCACAGATCAAGAAGACCTTCGCCGACATCCCCGCACCGGTCAATCCTGCCGAGCGTGTCTACACACAGGTGGAGGACAACGCCTCCCCCATCGTCGGTATCGCAGCTGACCCAGAGGCTACGCAGAACTCGATCAATATCTACTACAAGCGAGATGTGACTCCTGCAGAGCTGCGTGCTACCATGATCGGCCCACTCGAGAACTACATGAAGAGCATCATCGTCCAGATGGTCGGCCAGCGCTTCTCTGACATCGTCAAGAAGCCTAATGCTCCCTTCACCGAGGCCGATATGAGCGTAGGAGACTACATCGTAGCTAAGACGAAGGATGCAACGACCTTCAGTGCTTCCTTCAAGGAAGGTGCTTGGGAGCCTGCGCTCAAGGCACTGACTGCAGAGATCGCTCGTATCCACCAGTTCGGCTTCAACAAGAGCGAGTACGACCGTGCCAAGAAGGACTTCCTCGTTGGGATCAAGAAGCTCTACAACGAACGTGACAAGCGCAAGAACAGCACTTGGGCTAATGAGTATGTTTCCTACTTCACCAACCCCAGCTACCTCCTAGACATCCCTGCTTACTACAAGCTCATGACAGGCATCGCCGAACAGATTACCCTCGAGATGATCAATGGTGCAGCCAAGGAGCTTACGGCGAATGAGAATGTGGCGATCATGATGACCAGCGTCAAGAAGCCTGAGGTCAAGCTCCCCACGGTGTCGGAGCTTCTGGCTAAGTACGAGGAAGGCATCAAGCAGACCGTCACGCCCCTCAAGGAAGAGGTCAGCAACACCAAGCTCATCGACAAGCTCCCCATGAAGGGTAAGATCGTCAAGGAGGAAAAGAATGGCAAGTTTGGCTCTACGGTCTGGACACTAAGCAATGGCACTAAGGTCATCCTCAAGAAGACGGACTTCAAGGATGACGAGATCCTCCTCTCGGGCTCTCGCCCAGGTGGTACTTACAACCTCACCAAGCCCACTAACCTCGACCTCAAGGTCCTCAACGATATCTCTAGCCTCGGCGGTCTCGGCAAGTTCGATGACTCTGCCCTAGAAAAGGCTCTAGCAGGTCGTATTGCCTCTGCTGGTCTAAGTGTAGGCTCTCTGACGGACAATGTCTCGGGATCTACTACGAAGGAAGACCTAGAGACGATGTTCCAGCTTCTCTATCTGAACTTCACCGCTCGTCGTGCTGATCAGCAGGCGTTCAAGGCTTGGCAGGAGCGTTCCATCGCTGCTATCGAAGCTGCGATGGCTAACCCACTCTTCAGCCTGAGAGACTCTGTATCTCGCCTGCTGTATCCACACAACCCTGAGCGCTACCCACTGACGATCGATGAGATCAAGTCGGTGAACTACGAGCGTGTACTTCAGCTCTTCCGTAGTCGCTTCACGAATGCACGTGGCTTCCAGTTCGTCTTCGTGGGGAATATCGACGAGGCTAAGCTTCGTCCTCTCGTAGAGCAGTACATCGGTTCTCTCCCCTCCACGAAGGTTACCTATAAGATGTTCCCCGAGCGTGAGGTGGCTTCTGTCGCTGGTACGCATACCAAGGAATACAACAAGGCCATGGCCACCCCTACGGGTATCGTCATCGATATGCTCTCCACCTCTGGCGAGTACAACCAGAAGGAGATCCTAATCTCCGATATCCTAGAGTCCGTCCTCGATCAGCTCTACACGAAGACCATTCGTGAGGATGAGGGTGGTACGTATGGTGTAGGGGTGAACGTGGGTATCTCTCGCTACCCCAAGGTACGCCGTGTGCTCAGCATCCAGTTCCAGACAGAACCCACAAAGACCGAGAAGCTCAATGCCCTCGCTCTAAAGGGACTTGACGAGATCGCTAAGGATGGCCCTAATGAAGAATACTTCACCAAGGCTGTCAAGAACCTCGCTAAGGAACATGCTGAGAGCCTACGTAAGAATGGATACTGGCTCGGTCAGCTCTCCACCTACTACCTGCATAGTCTTGACTTCGTCTCGAACTATGATGCTATCCTCAACTCCATCAAGCCAGAGGATGTGAAGGCCTTCGTCCAGAGCCTCTACTCTTCTAAGGATCGTATCATCATTACGTTCCGCTCGACAGACGCTGAGGCTAAGAAGTAGCCCCTCTCGTGAGCTCGTATGATTGAGCTCCGAATGACCCTGTATGCCGTGCTTAGCTTCGCCTAAGCACGGCATACTTTTTACCCTTGGGGGCTTAGCTTGTTGGGTGTGTGAAGAAATACCCGTATCTTTCGGTGCGTAAAGAACACACAAACGATAAATCCAGGTAACCTATGATGACAAGAGCTACCCTTTCTTTCGTCTTCACCCTCTTCCTCTCGCTCCTTGGGCTTAGTTGCACTGCACGCCCCTCTGAGACGATGACTAGGGGGGGCGATCAGGCTAGAGCGCAGAGTCCCTCTGATCCATCTGTGGAGCAGCGCACACAGCCCATACGCCAGATCGATGCCGCCTACATGCGTGCACACGTGTACGACTATAGAGAGTCTCCCGATGAGTTTGTCTTCAAGGGACTCCATCCCACTGTTATCCTATTCTATTCAGAGAGGGACGAAGCCTCTCGTAGTCTGCTCCTCAAGGTCGAGGCAATAGCTAAGCGGTATGCCAGCAAGATCAGTGTCTACGGGGTCAATATAGCCCGAGAGCCAGAGCTTGCCGACCTCTATGGGCTACGTGCGGGGCAGCATGAGGATGCAGCTCTCTCCGAGGGGGGAAGTCGTGTACCTCGTGTGCCGATGCTCCTCTTCATCCCCCTAGAGGGGATTCCACAGCAGATCGTCGGAGATCTATCACTTGACTATTTAGAGCGGGCTATAGCAGAGGTCTACAGAGAGAGCTAGTTGTCATGCATTAGTTCTAGCTCTCTGTTCCCGCTGGGATATGTCTTTTGGATACAGCCTTTCTTCCTCTTGGGTATCCTTATCTGCTGCTGTTTAGCGTTCTTATTCCCACCTATTACTTGGTGTGCATGAGGCTGTTCAAATGGAGGGCTTTCGAGGGCTATGCGCTTGGTTTGTGTTTCCTTTCATGAAGAGTAGAGTCTAGGTGCAGTTGCTCGCCTTAGCATATATTCGTGGAAGATATGAACAAATGGGGCTTTGTTGCGTTTT
>NZ_CAJZFJ010000061.1 GCF_915070105.1 uncultured Porphyromonas sp. | reverse complement strand
GGCGGTGGTTCCAAGAGACAGCATAGTAGCAAGCCATGAAAGCACCCCAGACGATTGGGAGCTTCCAGTACTTGCGATTATAGATCTGTCCCCCGCCTGGTAGTAGAGCCCAGAGCATGGCCTTACCAGAGTGAGGCTTCCATAGGCTTTGCTCTATTGACCGCTTTAGGGCAAGAGTATCTACTGCTTTTTCTTGGGGTGGGATGCTATCTGTCCATGTGCCTAGATAGCGAATAGGTGTCCTTGGCTGTAATGAGGTACTTCCAAGGATGGTCGTCTCTAGGGGTAGGTAGGGCTCTGTCCTTACCAGACTCGTATCCACGGCAGGCGAAGCCTCTACAGATATATATCCGGAGAGACTAAGCAGGCTGAGTAGGAGGCTGGGACAGATACGCACGGGAGATAGTATGGGGGGCTAATGCTGGAGCTTCTCAAGGAGCTGTATAATACGCCCCAATTCCTTATCGCTGGTGAAGGGTATAGTGAGCTTACCTTTCCCCTCAGCATCGCATCGGAGGGTGACCTTAGTAGTGAGGACCTGAGAGAGTTTCCGCTCAAACAAACGGTAGTCCTCTCGTCGTACCATTCTAGGGGTAGATCGCTTCTGGGGCTCAGGCTCGACCTCCTCTGTACTCTGCTCCTTGATTGCTCGTGCGAGCTCTTCGACAGCTCGTACACTTAGGTGCTCCTGGACGATGAGGTTGTAGAGCTCGATCTGACGCTCCGTGTCCTCTATCTGCAGAAGGGCTCGTGCATGCCCCATATCAATAAGTCTCTGCGTGAGTCCTAGCTGTAGCTCTGCAGGGAGACGAAGGAGGCGAAGGTAGTTAGTGACCGTCGCACGCTTCTTGCCGACACGCTCTGCGAGCTCCTCATGCTTGAGGTGATGGAGTTCTATGAGATGCTGGTAGGCTAGGGCGATCTCGATCGCATTGAGATCCTCTCGCTGGATATTCTCTACGAGAGCAAGCTCCATGATCTCCTCGGGTTTCGTAGGACGTACATAGGCAGGTAGAGTAGCTAGTCCTGCCATCTGAGCTGCTCTCCAGCGTCGCTCTCCAGAGATGAGTAGGTACTGCTCTGGATTGATCTGCTGTACCGTAATAGGCTGTACCAAGCCAATAGAGCGAAGAGAGGCGGCTAGCTCGGCTAGCTTCTCCTCGTCAAACTCCCGACGTGGCTGGTTGCTATTAGGTATAATCTGTCCGATTGCAAGCTCTTGGATGGACGAAGCACCCGTGCTGGGCTCAGGATCACCACCAAGGAGATCTCCTAGCCCTCGGCCTAGTACATTCTTATTCTTCCCTTTGGTCATCTACTTGTTCTTATTGATGAGCTCTGTTGCTAGCTGTAGGTGATTGATTGCGCCACGGCTGTCTGCGTCATAGAGTAGAGCAGGCAGTCCATGACTAGGAGCCTCCCCTAGCTTGACATTACGCTGGATCACGGTCTCAAAGACTAGGCTCTTGAAGTGCCCTTTGACCTCCTCATAGATCTGATTATTCAGTCGTGTACGGCTGTCGTACATCGTCATCAGGAAGCCTTCGATCTCGAGCTTGGGATTGAGTCTCTGGCGCACGATACGGATGGTGTTCAGGAGCTTAGAGATACCCTCCAGAGCAAAGTATTCGCACTGTACAGGGATCAGTACGGAGTCTGATGCCACTAGGGCATTCACTGTGATGACCCCCAGCGAGGGAGAGCAGTCGATGAGCATATAGTCATATCGGTCTGCTATGGGCTCTAGTACCCCCTTGAGTACATACTCACGCTTGTCACGCTCTAGGAGCTCTAGGTCTGCACCAGCTAGATCAATATGTGAGGGGAGGATATCTAGTCCCTCTACTACAGTAGGGATGATGACCTCTTGGGCTGGTAGGGCAGAGCATAGACATTCGTAGATCGTCTTACCGACCTGGCCACTCTCTATGCCTATCCCCGAGGAGGCATTTGCCTGAGGATCGGTATCGACCAAGAGCACTCGCTTGCCTAGCGAGGCTAAGGATGCTGCAAGGTTGATTGCAGTAGTAGTCTTGCCCACACCTCCCTTTTGGTTGGCTAGAGCGATGATCTTGCCCATTATATTATTACTCTATTGCCTAAACGCATCTTTACCTAGCTATGGTCTATTCTGTGATGACCACTAGCCTGCTCAATTAACCTCCAAAACTACTATTTCTTGTCGATATATTCATCCTCTCGCTCCTATTCCTCACTGATAAAGCTTAATACCTCTATAATGAAGTATCCCATCTATACACCTAAAAGGGGTAGATGGGATATGGTATCGGGCGATTAGCTTAGCTTGATGAGGAGCTAGCGCAAATGGTATCTGGATACAGATTATTCCCCGGCAAAGAATAGCGTTAGGAAGAATACGAATCCCCATTTCTTCGCAGACATTCACCTTTATGCGTCTCTTATCAAGAGGGGGAAGGGGGGTATTCGTGGTTTGGATAGGCTTGACACTATTTCCTAGAGAGCTAGATAGATATTAGGGCAGGCGCATGTGATCACTAGAGAGCGAGGGCTGAGTAGATGAGGTGTATACACTTGGATAGGAACATCAGTAGCCGAGGAGTACACTTAGCGAGCATACTCCTACTATAAAGGAGGGAAAAGTATACACGTGTGTATACCTTAGTGTACTCACGTGTATACAACAGTGTACACGCGTGTACACAACTGCGCTCTAAGTATGTTCCCTGTGGGGTGCTCGTATGGTCGTCTCTCGGGGCTAATACCTAGCCCCCTAGAGATACGACTAAGGCTCTCTCACGGAGATGAGATAATCCTCCTAAAGAGCCAAAGAGCAGAGCATACTGGGTGAGATCGTATGTCTGCTCTATGATTAGTGGGGAGATAGCTTGGCTCGTGGTGAGAGCCTATGTGTGGTGGTATGGGAGGTAAAGTGCCGTTACTTCTTCCGATGAAGCCAAGGGCAGAGCACGACCTCTGCTAGATCAACCAAGATAAAGAGTGCGACCCCAACTAGGCTAAGTAGGGCAATACCAGCATACATATCTAGGTAGTCAATCCGCATCCAAGCATCCGTAATATAGTAGCCTAGCCCGAGTGTAGTCCCGTAGGTCTCTGTCACGAAGAGAACGGAAATGGCCGTACCTATCGCAACCCGAAGAGCAGACAATGAGGCAGGTAGGACTGCAGGTAGGAGTACCTGACGAAGTAGCCCCAGGGTATTAGCTCCTAGCGAACGAGTGAGCATAAAGTGCTCTGCTGGTATCGTCATCAGGGCATCCCTCATCGATACAGCCAGCTGAAATAGAATGATCAAGACTATCATAACGACCTTTGTCACCTCGCCAAGACCACCTAGGAGCATTACTACTGGCAAAAGTGCCAACTTAGGGATCGGATAGGAGAAATAGATAAAGGTAGAGAATACCCTCCCAATTCGAGGCGATAGAACAGCAGTAAGGGATATGCCCCATGCGAGGATGAGGGCTATTCCTACTCCCCATCCGATGCGCTCTAGACTGGCAGAGGTGTGTATGATGAGTTGCCCCCAGTCCATTGTGAACATGTGTCGATAGACCTCCCATGGAGCAGGGAGAACAGCTGAGTGTAGGGCATAGTAGCCTCCTATCCATAGCAGGTGTAGGATGGATGCCCCGAATAGTAGCTGTAGGAGATGTCTACTGAAGCGCCTCATCGATCTGGAGTAGGTGTTGTGTTAGCTCATCCTTTGTTGGATGCCTTAGATCGGCGAGCAGGGTACCCTTTCCTATGAGAAGCGTGCGGGAGGTGAGCTTCGTAGCTTCCTCTGGACTATGGGTCACGAGGAGGGTAGGGGTCGGATAGCGTTGCCAAAGTTCGGCAAAGAGATCTCGACAACGCTCGGAAGTGGCTATATCAAGAGCAGAGAATGCCTCATCTAAGAGCAGGAGGTCGGGGCGCATAATGAAGGCTCTTGCTAGAGCTACACGCTGCCTCTGTCCTCCACTCAGTTCGCTAGGATAGCGATCGAGTAGGGATTGTATGTCTAGAGTGTTCAGGATCGAGCTCTGTAGCTCATCGCTCACGATACGCTTCCCTAGGGAATGAGGCAGGAGGATGTTCTCTCGTACACGCTTCCATGGCAGGAGGCCGTACTGCTGGGGGACGAGTGCTATCTGATGTCTCTTGGGATCTAAGGGGAGTCCATTCAGCGTGATGCTCCCAGAGGTGGGCTCTATGATCCCAGATAGACAATATATAAGGGTGGACTTGCCTCCCCCCGAAGGGCCTATGACGGAGACGATCTCTTCTCCGATGGAGGCTGATACTCCGGTAAGTATCGGATCCTTCTTCCCCTGCCTACTAGTATAGGAGGCGGATAGGCTCTGTATATGTAGCGCAGGAGAGAGATTCATAGTGGTCGGTTAGGTGCTGATTAGGCCCTAGTCAGACTTAGTTTAGTCAGTGAATTGCAGACCAACAAGCCCTCTAGGCTCATAGTTTGGGGCGACAAGTCCTCGTCCCTTCATCCAGTTTAGGATGGGGATTAGATCCTCTTCTCGGGGCTGGGTAGCTGTGGTGTAGGTCGGTAGGGGTAGAGCCCTAGCTACCTCAGGTGTTATGCCCAGTAGATCCTGTAGGACACTGATCCATTCCTCTCTAGGATGGGTGTTGAGATAGGTTACCGCCTGATCATAACCGACGAGGAAGGAGGCTAGAGCTGATTCCTTTGCCTTCACCGATGAGGAGAGGAAGACGAGCCCTGTGATATTGCTCGTGAGGTGCGAGGGGAGGTCAATGGCTTTTAGCCCATCAGCAGTAGCCATACTGGCATACGGTTCGGGGAGGATCGCACCATCGAGCTCTCCTGATCGGAGCATCTCGAGGCGGATAGGGATCCGCTGCACTTCGACTCGCTCGTAGGGAATAGGCTGTCCGCTCTCTACTAGTGCATGCTCTGTCGCATACTCAATGAGCGTATTGGAGGACAGCCCGATACGGCCACCTCTGAGGTCGGCTAGGGTATTGAGTTGTGGTTTCTTACCTAGGACAAGGCGGAAGGCTCCCTGACAGGCAATGGGGAGCTGTACCTCTGTACCCTTGCTCTGTAGGAGCATAGCCCCCATATAGTCTGTCACAGAGGCATCGACTGCCCCTGTCTGGAGGGCTGCATCACGCTCCATAGGCGAGGAGAAGCGTACGAGGCGAATTGGCTTGGCGAAGAATCCCTTTTGCTCCGCTATGGCTATGGGGAGATAGTCTACTGAGGGCATGACCCCGATGACGAGTATCGTACTATCATTGCCCGATGTTTGCTTCCCTCCCTGACTGCAAGAGCAGAGGAAGATTGTCACAAGCGCTAGAGCTGTGTAGCAGAGATGGACAGCTCTAGTGAGCCTGTACCTTGGTTTCATTTTATTTGGTCTGTCTGTTGGGAATCCTTCTTCCTCTTGCGTTCCAGAGTGGCGAAGTAACGGCAGTACGGAGCCAGACCACACTCCCAGCAGTGAGGCTTACGTGCGATACAGATATATCGTCCGTGTAAGATTAGCCAGTGATGTGCCTTAGGGATGAGAGCCTCGGGGATGTACTTGATGAGGGTTAGCTCGGTCTCTAGTGGGGTCTTGGAGTTTGTGGTCAGTCCGATCCGGTTAGCTACACGGAATACGTGTGTGTCTACTGCCATTGTGGGGCGGTGGTAGACTACCGAGGCGATCACATTGGCTGTCTTGCGCCCCACACCGGGGAGCTTCATGAGCAGCTCTCGCTCCGCAGGCACCTCACCTTCGAACTGCTCTACCAGCATCTTGGCCATAGAGACTAGATACTTAGCCTTGGAGTTGGGATAGCTTACACTACGGATGAGTTCAAAGATATCCTCCACCTCTGCTCTAGCCATGATCTCTGCCGTGGGATATTGCTTGAAGAGGCGTGGGGTGATCATGTTCACCCGCTTGTCCGTGCACTGGGCAGAGAGGATGACCGCCACTAGGAGCTCAAAGGGTGTCGAGTAGTCCAGCTCGGTCTCAGCAACCGGCATATACTCCTCGAACCAAGCAATGACTGCATCGTAGCGTTCTTTTCTGGTCACGACACTATCGGCTAGCTACTGGGCGACTACTCTGCTCCCTGAAACTGCTCTAGGAAGCGTACATCATTCTCGGAGAAGAGACGTAGGTCACTTACTCGATACTTGAGGTTGGTGATACGCTCTACTCCCATCCCGAGAGCATAGCCAGAGTACTTGCGACTATCGATACCACAGTTCTCTAGGACATTAGGATCGACCATACCACAGCCTAGGATCTCTACCCATCCTGTGTGCTTACAGAAGTTACAGCCTGATCCGCCACAGATATTACATGAGATATCCATCTCAGCAGAGGGTTCCGTGAAGGGGAAGTAAGAAGGGCGTAGGCGGATCTTAGTCTCGCTACCGAACATCTCTTGTGCGAAGTAGAGCAATACCTGCTTGAGATCAGCAAAGGAGACGTTCTCATCCACGTACAGAGCCTCTACCTGATGGAAGAAGCAGTGGGCGCGATAGGAGATAGCCTCGTTACGGTACACACGTCCTGGACAGATAATGCGGATAGGAGGTTGCGCCCCGAGCATTGCACGAGTCTGTACCGACGAGGTGTGGGTACGGAGAAGTGTGTCAGGGGTATTGCGCACGAAGAAGGTATCCTGCATATCACGAGCAGGATGATCCTCTGCAAAGTTGAGTAGGGAGAATACATGCTCATCATCCTCCACCTCAGGCCCCTCGGCGATAGCGAACCCTAGGCGAGCAAAGATCGAGGTGATCTCCTGCTGGACGAGGGTCAGAGGGTGACGTGTACCTAGGCGTACAGGATAGGCCGTGCGTGTCCAGTCGATCGCCTCAGCCTCCCCCTTGGAAGAGGAGAGTGCCTCTCTTAGGGCATTGATCTTGGCGATGGTAGCTTCCTTGAGGATATTGAGCTGCTGTCCCACGAGTCGCTTTTCCTCATTGGGGACGGTCTTGAATTCGTCGAATAGCTGGGAGATAAGCCCCTTCTTGCTAATATATTTAATACGAAGATCCTCGACCTCTTGTGCTGTCTGTGCCGTCAGAGCCTCTACCTGATCACGTAGCTGTTGTATTCTTTCTTGCATGAGTTATTCGCTTTTTCGGGTCGTAAAGTTAGTGAATAGTTGGCACTTCTTATCACTAATAGCTAGGGTGTGGTGGTCGATATCCCCGACTAATACACCCTAGTAAGGTTTATCTGTGTACTGGGGTGCGGTGGAATATTCTAGCCTTGCATCCCTCGATGAGCCCTCTATTTTAGATAAGGGAGAGGGAGGGGATGGGGGAGACTACTTGTCGAGCGTCCTGCGTAGGTGGGGGCCGTCTAGAATAAAGGCATCCTCTAGCTCTCCCGCCCAGAAGCGTACAGCCTTCGCTACATCCAGAGGATGGAAGGGGAGGGCATCCACGAGCGAGGCTAGAGGGTAGCTGGGAAGGTCTGTAGTGAGGAAGAGCTTATCTAGCTGTACCTTGACCTCATCTACTATATGCTGCGTTAGCCCCGAGGGGTGCTTCTTGAGACAGACATCACAGGCTCCACAGGGGCTACTCGATACCTCTCCGAAGTATCCCAATAGCATCCGTGAGCGGCAGAGGTCATCTGTCCCTATATAGGTTCGCATCGCCCCTATACGTTCGCTCATCCGCTCTAGTCTCTGCTGATAGGCCTCATAGGGGATCCTGAGGTGTCTGCTCTCTTCACGACGGATATGGAAGAACACCCGAGGGATCTTCTTCTGTGGTATGTAATGTAGGATCCCCTTCATGGTGAGATCCAGTAGGAATAGGTATACCTCATCTGTAGTATAGCCCGTGAGCTGTGCTAGGTCGATCTCGCTGATGGTGACGTAGTCTGCGAAGAGTCCCGTGTAGGAGCGAAGTATAGCACGGATCAAGTCATCAGGGCGTACACTCTGCTCGTAGAGCCGAGAGCTGGGAATGAGGAACTTCAGCCTAGAGCGACTATCATCATCGTGGTAGTCTAGCCATCCAGAGAGTTGCATAATCTCTATGGCATGACGGGTCTGAATCGGTCTCATACGGAAGCGACGTATGAAGAGCTCTATGTCGAAGTCGTAGGTGCGCTCTAGCCCCTCTCCCTCCCCGATGGAGAGGAAGTTGCACATCTGGTCATACACATGGCGTACGTAGGACAGCTCGGGGAAGGTATCGCGTAGTCTACGCACTAAGGTCTGATCATCAGAGCTGGAGACGATCATTACAGCATAGGACTGTCCCCCATCTCGTCCTGCACGCCCGGCCTCCTGAAAGTACTCCTC
Organism: uncultured Porphyromonas sp.; assembly: GCF_915070105.1. GTDB lineage: Bacteria > Bacteroidota > Bacteroidia > Bacteroidales > Porphyromonadaceae > Porphyromonas. The sequence continues at coordinate 4,809 of NZ_CAJZFJ010000061.1, read as the reverse complement.
TAGTGAGGTGGGTACAGTCATGTGAATGACTAGACGCACGTCTGGCTTATCGATCCCCATCCCGAAGGCATTCGTGGCGACCATGACACGTATCTCATCACGCATCCAACGAGCCTGACGGAGCTCACGCTCCTGATAGGTCAGACCTGCGTGGTAGTGGGTGGCACTTACTCCTACGGCATTCAGCTCCTCTGCTATCTGACGTGTCATATCCCTATTGCGGCAGTAGACGATCGTAGAACCCTCTACACGACTGAGGATATGGCGCATCATAGCAGACTTGTCATCGTAGAGGCGTATGGAGTAGGAGAGGTTAGGGCGAGAGAAGCTCTTCTTGAGTGAGGTATAGCCAGGGCGGAAGGCTAGCTCTCGGATGATATCCTCCACTACCGCCTCTGTGGCGGTGGCTGTGAGAGCGAGCATAGGCACCTCGCTTAGCTCCTGACGTATGATCGGGATGTCTAGGTAGGAGGGGCGGAAGTCATAGCCCCACTGACAGACGCAGTGGCACTCGTCTACCACGACGAGCGATATGTCGAGCTCCGTTAGCCATGTGCGGAAGAGGGTAGAGCCTAGGCGCTCAGGAGAGATATAGAGGAACTTGTAGCGACCATACAGACAATTATCTAGTGCCGAGCGGACTCGCTCCGAGGACATCCCTGAATGAATGGCTGTCGCTCGTATGCCCTGTGCCCGGAGTCTATCTACTTGATCCTTCATGAGGGCGATCAGAGGGGTAATGACTAGCGTGAGCCCGGGGAGCATAAGTCCCGGTACTTGGAAGATGATGCTCTTACCTCCTCCCGTGGGGAGTAGCCCTAGTGTGTCCTTGCCCTGTAAGACAGACTCGATGAGATCTCGCTGTAGGGGACGAAAGGAAGTATAGCCCCAGTAGCGCTCCAGCACTTCCTCAGGGCTAAGGTCAGCATCCGCTACTCCAGGCCGAGGATCATGCCCAGGAGTGATGGCGGAGGTAGGTGTCGTGAGTAGATCGAAAAGATCCTCGGGCCAGAGCATATGATCAGTCGTATCCTCTGGTGTTAGTTCTTCGGAGGAGAGTAGGGCGTCTATATCCTCCCCCTCTGCCTCTATGATCTCCTGCTCTTCGTCACTCATGCTTGCTCTGGTATATTCTATCCTCTCTAGGAGGGGGGAAGCGGCTTAGCGTAGTCGCTCTGGGAGCTCGCTCTCCAGACATAGGTCCTTCACTCGTAGCTGTAGGAAGGACTGGGTATAGAAGTCGTTATCCTCTAGCTCATAGCATAGGGCGAAGGCTTCGTGTCGTATCAACTTCGGCAGATAGGATGCCTTCCCTAGTGCGAAGCCGTGGATGGGGCGGATGCGCTGGTAGTAGTCTGTTACTCGTAGGCTAAGGTGCTGGTCGCACTTCCCTACGGCACGTGTGCCTCCAGCATCCCGAAGATGCTCTGTGAGGAAGACAGGTCGTTCATTCCCCATCCCGAAGGGAGATAGGGACTCGATCTGTCTCAGTAAGCTCCTCGAGATCTCTTGTGCCTCTAGGCAGGTATCTATCTGCAGCGTAGGAGTCGTCTCTACCTCTCCACTTGGGCTGGTCAGGGCATACTGCTCAAGCTGTGAGCGGAAGGAATCAAGATGCTCGGGTAGTAGGGTCATCCCAATAGCATACATGTGCCCCCCGAAGCTCTGTAGGCTATCCCGACAGTTCTGTACAGCCTGATAGAGGTCATAGCCTCCGTATGAACGGGCTGAGCCAGAGAGATAGTCCCCACTGCGGGCGAAGATGATCACGGGGCGGTGCAGTCTGTCTGCTAGCCGTGCAGCGACGATTCCCATCACTCCCTTGTTCCAGTCGGGGTCATAGAGGACGAGTATTCTCTGCTGTAGGAGTTCGGGATGGGCACTGACGAGCTCTAGTGCCTGCTTGGTCATCTCCTGGTCTAGGTCTTGGCGTTGGCGGTTGTATCCATCTAGGATCGCACTCTGCCTCTCGGCGACCTGCTGATCCTCTGCGATGAGGAGCTTCACGGACTCTGCCCCATGAGCCATCCTGCCCGCGGCATTGATACGTGGCCCTAGCTCGTAGTATATGCTAGCCATATCTACGTGATCGGGGCGTATCTTGCCCTGCTTCATGAGGTAGGAGATGCCTATGGAGGGGGAGCTATTCAGCTGGCGTAGTCCGTGGTAGGTGAGGATCCTATTCTCCCCTAGGATGGGTACACGATCCTGAGCAATGCTTAGCACGAGTAGCTCCAGTAGGGGTAGGAGGGTGTCGAAGGGTAAGGAGCGGCGCAGTGCCAATCCCTGCATGAACTTGAAGGCAACCCCACACCCCGATAGGTCAGTGAAGGGGTAGGTATTGTCCTGTCTCTTGGGGTTGAGGATGGCCGTCGCAGCGGGGAGATGGGGATCGGGGGTATGGTGATCACAGATGATGAAGTCCATGCCTAGCTCTCGGGCATAGCGGATCTCCTCATGTGCCTTGATACCCGTATCTACCGATATGATCAGTCCAGCTCCGATGCTGTGGGCATAGTCTATCCCTTGCCTCGTGATACCATAGCCCTCCTCATATCGGTCTGGGATATAGTAGGCGAGGTGATCCTCTGAGAGACAGTGTGAGCGTAGGTAGCGATAGAGTAGGGCGACAGCGGTCGTCCCATCGACGTCGTAATCTCCGTAGATGAGGATGCGCTCCCCACGACTGATCGCCTGCTCGAGTCGATCGAGCGCTAGGGGCATATCCTGCATGAGCAACGGGTCGTGCAGAGCCTCTAGCGAAGGATGGAGGAAGCCCTCTGCCTCTGCTGGTGTCCCGATCCCTCGTGCCACGAGTAGTCGTCCCACAGCAGGGTATAGCCCCAGCTGCTGCGTGAGACTTGCCGCTAGCTCTTGCTCATGCTCCGTATAGGAGCGGAGTACCCACCGCCTAGGCTTCATCGTCTATTTGTTTGGTTACCGAGCTGTGGTACGAGGTGTAGCAGATGCAGAGGTAGAGCTCAGGAGGTAGTAGTGATCCTCACGGCCCTTACCTGTCCTGATGGTGATGATGCTGTAGGTCTTGCCATCTACCTTCTCCTCACGGGTAGAGAGAATGTCCTCACGGGGGGTCTCGTTCCAGTGGATCTCGAAGAGGAGAGCGTCGGAGGCAGAGCGTACCGATACAGCCTTCTCTCTCGTGAGGGTATTCCCACCCGTATGGGCAAGCATACTGAGGAGCTCTACTAGCTGGTACATATAGCTGTCGAAGCGATTGCTCTTCAGATGTAGGGATAGGTCACAGGCACGCTTGATCAGCCCGATATGTGTCGGTGTGCGCCATAGTCCCTGCTGTACGACCTGTAGAGCCTCTGATAGCTTCTTCTGATTGATCAGCTCATCGGCCTCTCGCTCGATCTTGTTGAGGAAGGACTCCGTGTCGGCACGTTCATCTGTGGCGAAGTATAGCTCCTTGATCTCAGAGCGTGTCAGAGTACTATCTGCTTGGCGGAAACGTGTCGCCAGTAGCTCCATCTGCTGGGTGGTCTGCTGGCTGGCTTGGCGTATGGGCTCTGCGCCACCTGTACGTAGACGGATGCTGTCGAGGCGCATCTGCTCTAGTTGCTCCGCTGTGGGCATGTACACACGAGCTCGGGAGCCACGGCGACTGCGAGAACTCTTGCGGGAGGAGCTCCCCTTGCCTTTCTTAGACGAACTGCTAGTCTTGCTACTGCTCTTCGTCGTCTTGGTCTTCTTGCGACGAGGGGCTGAGCTGCCATATAGAGGTGGGGTAAACGCTACTCCTAGGCCTACGACTAGTAGGGCTATCTTCGAATATATTGGTTTCATTCTACAGTCTTCACTTTCTATAATACTAGGTGTGACTAGGCACACTCAGAGGGCACTCTCACCCTCATTGCCTAGAGATGGTAACCTCATCCAATAGGTAAGGCTACAGATAGGGTTACCACTATCACCTAATCAAAACGAGTACTACTGATCTCATCGTATAGATACTATATCTAATGCCCCTAGGACATTGGAGGTCAGCCCTACAAAGATAAGCTAAACAAGCCTAATCACCTAGCCACATAAGCTACTTTTGGGAAGCCTCCAAGTACTCTGTCGTACTAGGTGCCTATACCAGTGGAGCTCTTACTCTTGTCCCTCCGGCAGGACTCATGAGTCCTAGAGACAACCCTTCGTGATACCCATCAGATACCCTAGCAGGCGGGTATGTAGGGCTCTTCCCGAGGGGGCAATCATAGAGATATTGAGAGCGCTAGAGAGGACTTGGTAAGAACGCTTCCATCACCTTACATAGGTGACGGGTGCGCTCTTACCGAGTCCTATGTTGCCTTCTCGGTATGTCCTCTAACCCCCTCTCGGTATGTTCGATACTGAGAGTTTGGGTGGTAGGGGTGTTCATTCTCTTTATCTCTATGTATGAGCTGTTTGTGAGAGTGAGGGTGGAGTATCTTCCTATGTCAAGTAGAGGGGGGCAGGGTGGCGATGCCCCCTATATGTGGTCTCGCAGATGGTGGGTAGGACTATGTGTGGTGGGGCGAGCGAATAATCAAACTAGATATTGTGTGAAAGGGAGAAGGCAGAGTGCAAGGTAAAGGTGTGGAGCAGGGCCGACGTATGATCTCGCTCGCACACTCCTGCCTTTGGATCTTCGGGGGGATTATTTCATATCCTAGGGAGCCTTAGCCCACCACTAAAGATCCTACGTATTATCCCCAAGGAATAGACATACGAGCGAGCCCTAGAGAGGAGATACTTAGAGCGATGTAGTGTACACGCGTGTATACAGTTGTGTACACGTGGGTATACAGTTGTGTACAC
>NZ_CAJZFJ010000060.1 GCF_915070105.1 uncultured Porphyromonas sp. | reverse complement strand
ATACCCACGTGTACACTACTGTATACACGCGTGTACACTACCTCGCTCTAAGTATCTCCCCAGGAGAGCTCTTGTATACAGCTCTCCTCGGGGCTAACATCTAGGCACTCTAGGGATACAGCTAAGGCTCCCTGAGACATGAAATATATCCCCAAAGAACCAAAGAATGGAGTGTACTAAAGAGATTAAGATCATGCGTAGCCCCTAGACTGACGGTGCAGGAGTCTCCCTATATGTCCCTTGGGAACGTAATCACCGAGCAAGACCCTGAGGCAGGAGAACCACCGCTCCACAAAGAATAATCCCTCCATAGGACGTAGCGACCTATGGAGGGATCTTCGGTGTGCACAGTGGCACATTAGGGTAAATGCAGGGCTATTTCTTGCGTCCCCAACGCTTGTAGTACTCGATGTTCTTATCCTCCCGCTTCTTCTTTGCTTCATCGGGCTTGACCTTACGTAGAGCCTCGGGCTTAGAGAGGAAAGGTGAGGTAGCATGTACCTCCCACTTCTCCTCCGAGGTGAAGCCCTTCTTTATGGCGAAGGTCTGCGGACAATAGTACACGGGCTCTGGATCTCGACTGGGATAATCCCCCGGAGTAAAGGCACCATTGGCGTCCTCATCAATAATGAGACGTAGGTAGTACTCACCAGGCTTGAGGTCATGGAAGGTCACTTGGCAGGTCTCCACAGCCTTAGCAGGAAGGGTATCAGCCTTCGCAACACTATCGGAGAGGGCTTGAGATGTAGCACTTCGATGGGGAGAGGCTAGGCTATCAGCACCAGCCAGTTGCTTCTTGATCAGAGACTGAAGGACAGGGTCTGCATCCAGCGTAGAGGAGGGAAGGGAGTCTGCCCTACCCTTGGCTCCCGAGGTGGAGGTCGCGGGGTGAGCACGCTGTGTGGCCAGCACGAGATCACCCTTGTCTAGGAGTTCTACGAGGGCATGTTCCTTGATGCCACTGAGGGTGACGGTAAGATGCCCGAGCTCCTTCTCCGCCTCCACGGATTGGGTGAAGGCGACGGAGTCTGAGGCGACACCATAGATATCCCGAAGAGCAGCCGAGTCGATCCGAACCTCGAACTTATCGCCATAGCTACGAGGGAAGAGGAGGTGATAGCGCAGACGATCTAAGCTATCCTGCTGTAATGTGAAGGGGTGCTTCGTCGTGGTGGAGTCACGGGTCACCTCGAGCCGGAGAGCCTCCTGAGGTAGTGCCGCTAGTGGGCGTGTCGCCGTAAGGATTAGGCTATCACTCGGCGTACCAGCTAGGAGCCCCTTCGCACCTGCGAAGGAGAGCTGTAGGAGGGACTTCTTCTCCTCATCCTTACTCTTCTTACGCTCACGCACCTTAGGACGAAGGAAGGTCAAGGTATCCGTTCGCTCCTCTAGGCGGAAAAGGGAGTCTGTCCTCTGGTAAGTCACAGCAAAGCGTACCGAATCCCGAGCGATCAGAGAGGGGTCACGTAGCCAATAGTCCACTGCCCTCCCCCGAGCGGTCGCCCAGTAGAGGAGGCTATCAGCCGTACCTGGACGATCCAGCGAACGAAGACGAGGGATACGCTTTGGCTCCGTGAGGAACTCCAGCCTGCAGACCAAGCTATCTAGGCGACTATGTCGCTCCAGCCCTTCTCGCACAAGGGTAGGTACTGAATACCTTAGCGAGATGTTGTCGGGATAGTAGAAGGTATAGGGATAGGAGACGAGCGAGTCACGGTGCAGCGTATCACGCCTCACGATAGAGTCTATGCGGATCGTGTCGGTACGGACGCTATCACGCAGGAGAGTGCGGTAGTCTGTGCGGTCGAAGGCAAGCCCTTCGCTCCGCTCATTGTACTTATAGTTGCGGTCATTATCCTTGAGAGCAAATACCCGATAGGTCGTATCAGGTAGCCCACGTAGGGTAAATCGTCCCATTCGGTTGGTCTTCGAGACGTAGGGGAAGAGCTCACGAGCCAGCGTACTATCCGTAAGCGAAGAGGCTGGATAGGCTCCCACCAGAAGGTCAGCGATGGGCTCATAGGTCAGCGCATCTACGATCTGCCCGGAGATCTGCATGGAGTCAATGTGATCCCCCGTGGAGATGAGGTAGCCAAAGTCCTCTAGGGGATTATCCTCGTTGTTGTCCTGGATGGCATCACCGAAGTAGAAGCTATAGGTGGCATTCTTCCTTAGGCTATCCTCTAGGTAGATGACCACGCTCTTACCATTGGCCATAATACGGGCAGGCTGGATCTGGGGAGGAGAGACAATGATCTTGTCTTGCTCCGAGGAGAGCTTGACATACTCATCGAAGCGCAGGACGAAGCGACGCTCCTTCACCCCAGTAGCATGCTGTGTAGGATGGGCACTAACTAGGCGAGGGGGCTGCGTATCGTATGGCCCACCCTCGGGGGAACCTTGGTTCGCACAGCCCCAGACGACTAGGGAGCAGAAGAGGAATGAGAGCGCAAAGAGAAGCGTCCTATTTGTCATCAATCAGTTGTCTTAATCGTATTCTATATGCTAGGCACGGAGACTTTCCCAAGTCCCGAAGGCTGGGAGACTAGCCATGCCGCCCCTTGCTGGTCATGATCTTCAGTACCTTCAGATCAGTCTCGGCCATACCATCACGCCCGAGGTCAGCGAGGTTGCGGATGCAGCAGTCTATATCCTCCTCGACGATACCTTCGTTGGCGGTGACTGCATGCCCCTCCATAGCTAGGAGGGCAGAGATGAGAGCAGAGCTAACGCCCGTAGAGGCCTTTAGGCTACAGCTAGGCTTGGCACCATCACAGATCATTCCTGCGACATTACCGATCATATTCTTGACGGCGCCTATGGACTGCTCCTTCGTCCCTCCGAGGAGGTAGGTCAGAGCACAAGCCGTCCCGATACCCGAGACGACCATACCGCAGAGGCACGAGAGGCGTCCGAGCTGCTGCTTGACGTACACGACGAGTAGGCTACTCATCATGACTGCTCGGGTCGTGGTCTCTTCGTCGCGTCCCTGTCTCTGTGCAAAGGTCAGCACTGGGAGCATCGAGGAGATCCCTTGGTTACCACTCCCCGAGTTGCTCATCACGGTGACGGGTGCACCATCCATACGAGCATCGCAGGCTAGGCTCGTAGAGGCAAGCATCTGCGTGAGGGGTGTATCACCAAAGAACTGTAAACCGAGGTCGCTGTGGAGCATCTTGCCTAGAGCGTGCCCGTAGTTATGAGATAGAGAGAACTCGCTGGCATGCTTGTTCTGCAGGGCTGCCTCATAGATGAAGCGGATATCCTCAAGAGGTGCTGTGAGGGCATACTCATAGACGAGGTCAAAGGAGAGCTGAATATCTGGCTCGGCCTCTGCCTGCATCTCTTCGGGACAACCACAAGGGGAGGCTGCGACCTCGAAGAGATCAAGGCACGACACGCCATCCAGCGAGAGAGCAGAGATACCCGTATGGGTCTTCTCGAGGACAGCACAAGCCGTGTGACCAGCCTCGTCCCTCAGTATGACCTCTACGTAGAGCTTGTCCACGTTGCTCCCCTCCTTGAGGAGAACAGAGATCTTCTCTTGGGCAACAATCTCTTTGGCTCTTGCTAGCTCCTCATCAGAGAAGCTATCGAGGAGCTCAAGTTGCTTCTCCGGAGCTGCAAGGACAATCCCCAGAGCGATAGCGATGGGGATACCGAACATTCCAGTGCCTGGGATACCGACGCCCATAGCATTCTTGAGCATATTGGTACTCAGCAGGACCTCTGCCGTCTGTACTGTACCAGGGAGTACTGCTGCTGCGTAGGCAACAGTTAGGGCTACAGCTGCTGGCTCTGTACAGCCAGTAGCAGGGACGACCTCACGACGGATGAGACGTCCGATCTGCTCGTATTGATGTGTAGTGAGCATGGAAGAGTGGCTTTAGGTATATAGTGTAGTGACTTATTCTATGGGTGCTTACTCGCGATGGGAGCGAAGGAGCGTACGTAGCTTAGCATCCTTCTCCTCGAGCTTAGGATAACCTCCGTTCATAGCAGGCTCCCAAGCACCATAGTTGGGGTTAGGCAGGACGATGAAACGACGACCAAACTCCTTAGCAAAGACCTTGACCGACTCATCTCGCTTCTCCTCATCTCGTACGTCGAAGATGTGATCAAAGTCCCCAAGGTTATCGCCTAGCAGCATCAAGATCTCGTGCGAGCGTAGGACGGCACTACGTCGTGCGGTCTTGTCCGAGCTCCGAGAGGCATCACGGAACATAAAGTGTTCCTCATCTACCTGAGGGAAGCCTAGGGCGATAAGGTTCCTCTTGGTACCGGGCTTATTGACCTCATCACGATTGGAGATGTAGTAGATCGACACACCGAGCGAATCTGCTAGGCGAAAGAACTCCACTGCCCCAGACAGTGCCACCGCCTCGCTGAGGTCACACCAGTGATCCCATGAGGCCTGTTCGTAGTCCTTACCCTTGAGAGCCTGATGCACGGAGTTGGCACTATTATCTACGATCGTCTCATCTATATCGGTGACGATAGCCCACTTCTTCCCCTTATTACGAGGATCAGAGGTAGCGGCTAGGAGACGTTCGGTAGCGATGTTGTAGGCCTGCTGACAGAGCGCCTTGTACTCTGCTGAGCGTTGCATCCAGGCAGAGGTGAATAGCTTCCCCCCTAGGGTGGGACTCATGTACTGCCCTTGATGAGCCTGCTCTATCGTTGTACGTTGCCCCACAGAGATACTGCAGCTAGGCAGGAGAGAGAGGCTAAGTAGGAGAGAGGTAGAGGTGACGAATAGTGTCCAGGGTGATTTCATATCTTCTATAAGTAGTAGAGATTTACTTTTCGGTGGTGGTATTTAGGTGCTTGAGGTAGCAGGTACGACATAGAGGACTGTACTCGGTAGCTTCGCCGAGCATTACCTGCTGCTCACCCAGCACGAGGCGATAGGAATAGTTGGCCCAGTGGCCGCACTCCATACAGATGGCATGGAGCTTATCTACCGAATCTGCGATAGCACAGAGGTCAGCCATAGGACCGAAAGGCTTGCGCCTAAAGTCGAGGTCTAGCCCTGCGATGATTACACGTATGCCTTGGTCGGCAAGAGCCTCTACGACCTCGGGAAGATGGTCATCGAGGAACTGAGCTTCATCGATCCCGACGACATCTACATCAGAGCCTAAGAGGAGGATATTCGACGAATGGTCTACAGGGGTAGAAGGGATCGTATTTTGGTCATGGGAGACGACCTGCTCTTCGTCATAGCGAGTGTCCAGGCTAGGCTTAAAGATCTCGACCTGTAGCCCTGCTATCTTGGCTCTACGGAGACGGCGAAGGAGCTCCTCCGTCTTGCCACTGAACATAGAGCCACAGATCACCTCGATACTCCCTCGCTGGCGAGTCCGCCCTGTCTCGAATAGGTTGTAGTACATACCTAGTCCTCCGTGCGTCTATAGCGTGCCGTGAGCTTACGTACTCCGCCCTCTAGCTCCTCTAGGGTCACATGCACAGTGTCGGCGGGCAATATATCTTCGATTACCTCTGGCCACTCGATGAAGCATAGGGCACCACTCTGTAGGTAGTCCTCTGCCCCTAAGCTAAGGGCATCAGAGAGCTGCTCTAGTCGGTAGCAGTCGAAGTGATAGATCAGTTCGCCCGAGGGCTCTGCTCGATACTCATTGATGATCGAGAAGGTCGGGCTATTGATCACATCAGTGACTCCAAGCTCCTCACATAGAGCCTTGATAAAGGTCGTCTTCCCTGTCCCCATGGGGGCATAGAAGGCAAAGACATCCCCCCAGGGGAGTACCTCCTGGATGAACTGCTGTGCCAGCCCAGGCAGAGCTCCTACATCGGGGAGCAGATATATGGTCTCTGTTTCCATTTGTATCTCTTCTTGCTCGTATATGGATCACTTACATACGAGGTTGTCTACGGCTTACAAATTTATAATAATAGCTCCACAAGACTAAACGTATCCTCTGGCTATATTCTTCTAGCGTCGATAACGCTTGGTGAGGTCGGAGAAAGCATCGATGCGACGATCACGCAGGAAGGGCCACCAGCGACGCACACGTTCGCTACGTGCTAGGTCGATCTCGATAACACGAGTCGTCTCACTCTGGTCAAGTTCTGCAAGTAGCTCACCCTGAGGCCCAGCTACGAAGCTTCGTCCCCAGAAGGTGATACCCCGAGTCTGCCCAGAGGGATCAGCCTCGTGTCCTACACGGTTCACCGTCACCACGGGCAGTCCATTAGCTACGGCATGCCCACGCTGTACGAGCTGCCAGGCATCACTCTGTCGTGTCTGCTCGCCCGACTCATCACTGCTCTCCCATCCGATCGCAGTAGGATAGATAAGGAGATCAGCACCCGAGAGCGCCATGAGGCGTGCAGCCTCGGGGTACCACTGGTCCCAACACACGAGCACCCCGAGACGTCCTACCGAGGTCTCAATAGGCTCGAAGCCTAGGTCTCCAGGTGTGAAGTAGAACTTCTCGTAGTAGGCAGGGTCATCGGGGATATGCATCTTGCGGTACATACCAGCTATCGAGCCATCACGATCCATAACGACAGCCGTATTGTGGTAGAGTCCAGCAGCCCTACGCTCAAAGAGCGATAGGACGAGTACAATACCCAGCTCTCGTGCTAGCTCACCAAACTCCCTCGTACTCTCCCCAGGGATGCTCTCGGCCTCGTCAAAGGTATCGACATCCTCTGTCTGGCAGAAGTAGAGGCCATTGTGTAGCTCCTGAAGGACGACAAGCTCTGCACCCTCACTAGCTACCCGACGGATAGCCTCCCTGAGGCGACGCTTGTTATCGCTATGATCGGCGGTATTAGCCTGCTGTATGATGCCGACCTTTAGTATTCTCTTTTCTCTTTGGCTCATTGCTGTTGTATTACTTCCTTAGCTCTTCACTGCTGTTGCGTCTATGCTATACATGCTAGCATTACTCACGCCACTTGCTCTTGTTCATAAAGCCATGGGGGAACTGCATCGTGGCACAGTGTAGACTACCATGCTGCTTGATCAGGGGACGGCAATATACGGGCACGATCACATGATCAGGTAGGGCTTGGCGTAGCGTCTCCAGGGCCAGCTCGTCCGTCTCTACGTTGTATGTAGGTACGAGCAGAGCTCCGTTGACGAAGAGGAAATTGGCATACGTAGCGGGTAGTCGATCTCCCTCCTCATCGTAGATAGCAGGAGGCAGGGGTAGCTCAATGAGTTCATAGGGCTTCCCCTCTGCCGTACGGAGCTGCTCCAGCTCTCCCTTCATCCGCTGTAGAGCGTGGTAATGTAGGTCATTCCCATCGGTACAACCTACGTAGGCAATCTGCGTGGGCGAGAGGAAGCGTGCGAGGGTATCAATATGCCCATCGGTGTCATCGCCCTCCAGCGCACCATGCTCTAGGGCGATCAGTCGGTCACCCCCCAGCACATCTCGTAGATAGGCTTGTAGCGAATCCTCTTGCAGGCCGGCATTTCTATTGGGCTCGAAGAGGACGCTCGTGGTCGTTAGGAGTGTTCCTGCTCCATCTGACTCGATCCCTCCCCCCTCGAAGGTTAGGCTAAGGGCATTCGTATAGCCCATCTCAGCTACGAACGAGCGAGAGAGGAAGAGGGCACGTGAGACGAGGTTATCCTTGTTCGCTGGGAACTTCATCCCCCAGCCGTTGAAGGTAAAGTCCACGATCATCGGACGCTCCTTCCCCACATCATCTCGCACCATGAGCGAGAGGGGAGCATAGTCCCGACACCACGTATCGTTATTATCCATCTCCATGACGAAGAGCTCATGCTTGAGAGGCTTCGTCATGAGGAGTGTACGTACATGCTCGGGGTCACGGGCTAGGACGAGTAGGTCCTCCCACTCTAGGATTGCATGTGCTAGCTCTATGTAGCAGGCCTCTACCTCTGGGAGCATATACGCCCAGTCCATCGTAGCATTGGGCCAGGTGATGAGGACGAGGTCCTGCTCTGCCCATTCGGGGATGAGGGTCACGTGATGTGCCATTTCCTTTTGTCTCTTCTTTAATCTAGTTCGTATCAAGCTCTCGTAGCTGTGCCACTAACTCTTCCCAGAGCTCGGGGCAAGCTGTTTCTTCTCTGAGGTCTATCCCCTCTAGTGCAGCACGGCGAATATCCGTAGCTGCAAGCTGTATCTCGGGGGCATCCCTGCATATATATATGTCTCCACTCAGCCCTCTGAGGAGCTCCTCATCTATGGGGTAGTCAGGGCGAGGGTAGACATAGAGGCGTACCTCCTGGAGTAGTCGCTCATAGGCATACCACTTCGTGATCAGCCCTAGGTTATCCCCTCCTACTAGGAGCGAGAAGGAGGTGGTAGGATGGAGCATCTTCAGAGCACGTATCGTCCTGACTGTATAGTGCGGCTCTGGGAGTAGCTCTTCTATAGGACAAAGGCTCAGCCTATCCTCTCCCGCTATCGACTGCTGGAGGTAGTGGGCTCGCCAAGCAAAGGGGAGAGGACGAAGTCCCTCCTTCAGTGGGTTCAGGGGACTAAGTACAAACCACAGTTCATCACACAGACCTCGCTCCACCATATAACGTGCTAGCTGTAGGTGTGCACGATGGAGGGGGTTGAATGAGCCGAAGTACAGACAGACATGACGTCCTGCCTGCTCGCCCCTAGAGGTAGTCTCCAGGCTAGGCATCTACAGTGAGGCCAAGGGTCTCTTGTGCCAGACGTATCTCTGCGGGTTCGCCCGTATGCTTGCCGTCCACATCGCTCAGCTTGATGCAGGGGTGCCAACGCTCCTTCTCGGTCATCTTGCACTTCCACAGCTTCATCACGATATTCATCGGACGGACGTCATTGCCCACATCGTTGGAGAGGTTCGTACCGATACCAAAGGTAGCACCGATACGCCCCTTGCAGTAGTCTGCTATCTCGATGGCACGCTCGGGGTCAAGACCATCTGAGAAGATGATGTACTTAATGGTAGGATCTACTCGCAATTCCTTGTAGCGAGCGATGGCCTTGTCGGTGAAGAGCAGTGGGTCTCCACTATCATGTCGGAGGCTCGTGAAGAGCATAGCGTGCTTCTTACTGAAGTTACGCATGAAGACATCCGTCGTATAGGTATCGGTGAGTACCGTACCGAGGTCACCATCATAGACATTGATCCAGTCCTCCATCGCCATATAGTTGGCCATCTTGTAGCCAAACATAGCCCCGTGGAACTGAATCCACTCATGAGGGTGTGTACCCGACACACGGAGCTGATGCTTGAAGGCGAAGTACACGTTGCTCGTCCCGTAGAAGTTCGTCCCCGAGTGTTCCTTGAGGAGCTGCGTCATCCTGTCCTCTACATCGGCACTGAAGCGGCGACGCATCCCAAACATCGAGAAGACAATCCCCGCCTCAGTCATCTTACGAGCCTTGCGGATGATGGCCTCCTCGGCATACTGCATATCGGGCTGTATGCCCTTGACCTTATAGTACAGCTCACTGACCAGCGCCAGTAGGGGTGTTTCCCAGAGGGTCACTCGATAGAGGAGCCCTTCGGCCACAATCGAGAGATGCCCCTCCTCGTCCTGCGTGATGGTCACCTCCTCGGGGTCGTAGCGAAAGCCCTTCACGAAGTCTATATAGGTGGGGGGCAAGTAGGGCAACTCCCGAGAGAGGAACAGAGCCTCATCACGTGTCAAGGCCAGCTCAGACATCTTCCTTACCTCTTCTCGGAGAGCCTCAGCGAAGCCCTTCGGATAAACGGTCTTACCTCTATCGATGAAGCGGAACTGCCCGTAGGCACGAGGATACAGCTTGGAGTAAGCGTAGCTCGTCGTGAACTTATATAAGTCGGTGTCTAGGATACTTCTAATGATGGACATAACAAGTATAATTAAGTTGTGAGTACTAGGTCTACACTAGACCCAGCCAGCACAAAGATAGCTATTTCGCACGCACCACACGAGTTATCCTCTACCCATTGGTAGGGCATGAAACGCTTGGGAGGTCGGGAGGGTACACTCCACATACACCTCTGAATAGAGCCCATCCAACAGACCCCACCACTCTAGCCACTCTCCCTCGGGATGACGATGAGCCTCAGGGTGGGTCAATAGGCTGAGCCAGCAGGTCGATCTCGAGCCCCCTAAAGTGAGCATACTGAGAGCGCATATACGCCCCTATAAAGAACGTCCTCATCACCTATGTAAGGTGACGAGGACGCTCTTACCTAGAGCGCAGTGACGCTCTCGGTATGTTCGTTTTCCCCTGCTCGGTGAGTTTGATACAGAGCAGGTTATGCGGACACTAAATCTATATCCTCAGCCAGGTGATAGCCACCTATCCTCCAAGAGGAGATCCCCCGCTAGATACAAATACAAGACCTCCCCCCGTCCTCAAGTATTCATGAGGAGGGAGGGAGGTCTATACTCTATCCCTAGGGTCAGTCCCTAGGGTGCGGGATCAGCTCCCTAGCGCAGGGAGAGCTCCTGAATGAGGCGTGGGCACTTACCCCACTTATCGATCGTAAAGAGTACGTAGCGAATATCTACGACGATCGTACGCTGGAGCTTGTGTTCAAACTCGATGTCTCCACTCATTGCATCCCAGTTACCATCGAAGGCGAGACCGAAGACACGTCCATTCTTATCAAAGACGGGGCTACCGGAGTTCCCCCCTGTGATGTCGTTATTGGAGATGAAGGCTACATGGAGCTTACCATCCTTGTCTGCCCAACGGCCCCAGTCACCCTTCTTGATGAGCTCTAGGAAGGAGGGGAAGATGTCAAACTCAGGTGATCCAGGCGTGTACTTCTCCAGCAGACCACGTGTCGTGGTGAAGTAGTCGTACTCCACAGCATCCGCAGGGCTATACCCCTTGATCGTACCATAGCTCATACGCATCGTGGAGTTAGCATCACTAGGCATGGGCTGGTCTGGGTTCATCTCCCTACGGCCAGCGAAGTAGAGACGGTTGCCACGCTGTACGGGCTCCATGAGGGGCTTCATGGCCATCTGCACGGGCATCATGATGAGACGAGCGAGCTGAGCGAGCTTGAAGGCAGGGTCGTTATGGAGCACCTCGGTGAAGTCAGGACGCTGTACGGCTGCGAGCACCTTGTCCTTGTAGGGGACGATGCTCTTAGCGAAGAGGTCCTTAGCGTAGGCCTTGGTATCGCCACCATACTCCTTATCGATGAGATTGAAGATAGGAGCTATACGCTCACGATCTACACGCTGGCGCAGGACATCGAGCATAGCAGGTAGTACCTGTTCGTCGAGGCTGGGTACATAGTCCTTGTAGACGTCCTCGATACCTGCACGGATCTTCTCTCCTTGGCTCTGCATATCCTTGTAGTTTACATCCTTCAGGCCATAGGCTAGAGCGATGATCTCTGTGCCGTTGAAGGCTTCTCCGAGATACATAGCCTCACGCTGCAGTCCCCCGAGTTTCTTATAGGCAGCCTCCATCTCGGAGAGGATACCCTGATACTGCTTGGTCCGCTTACCTCCTTCATTAGCCCACATCTCGAAGGCAGCCTCCTCGGCACGCTTCTGCCCGAGTACATCGAGCTTAACAAGTGCCTGGTTCATCCCGATGGAGTTCTTCCAGTAGTTGGAGCTACGGGCATACTTAGAGGCATACTTGATGCGGGTAGCTTGGTCGGCGTTCATCGCCTTGCTCCAGAGAGCCTGCTTGATGCCACGCACCTCGATACGAGGATCATTCTGATCCCTCATACGATTCTCGATAGCGAAGGAGGGGATATAGCGGGAGGTAGAGCCAGGGAAGCCAATGGTCATAGCATAGTCACCCTTCTGATAGCCCTCGGTAGAGACGGTAGCGAAGTACTTAGGACGGAAGGGGACGTTGTCCTTGCTGTATGCACTGGGCTGGTTGTCCTTATTCGCATAGACACGGAAGACAGAGAAGTCTCCCGTGTGGCGTGGCCACATCCAGTTGTCCGTGTCTCCACCAAACTTACCGACCGATCCCGGAGGAGCGAAGACGAGGCGTACATCATGGAAGACATCGTAGGTCAGCAGATAGTACTTATTATTGGAGTAATAGGGGCGTACCTCGATGCGCTTGTAGTCGCTCTTGTACTTCTTCATCTCGGTGACCTCTATCTGCTCGCAGATCTTCTGTATCTGGGAGAGACGGTCTAGCTCATCCTTGGGCTTTTTCAGACCCGCTAGGACCTGCTTTGTGACATCTCTGATCCCCATGAGGTAGCTCACGGTAAGGCCCTCGATAGGGAGCTCCTCGGTGAAGCTCTGCGAGACGAAGCCATCACGTAGGTAGTCATGATCCACAGAGCTCTGAGACTGGATTGCATCGAAGCCACAGTGGTGGTTGGTGAAGACGAGTCCCTGCCCTGAGACGGTGACACCCGTACAGCCACGCCCAAAGATAACGACGGAGTTCGCCACACTAGGCTTATCGAGGCTATAGAGGGAGTCTATCGGTAGGCGGAAGCCCAGCTCCTTCATCTGTGCGATATTCTCCTTCGTCAGTTCGTTGAGGAGCCACATTCCCTTGTCGGCCCTTGCCTGTGAGGCGAGCATGAGGGAGGCCGAGGCTAGGAGTAGCCCTTTCTTGAAGAATTGTTTCATCGAATATTGAGTTTAATGTGAATGGGTTGCAACTAGAGTGCACGTAAAGATACAAAATAAAGCTATTCTACTCCCCCCAGAGTCCCCCAGCGGGGTAGAGCCTAGGGCTCATACGGAGTCACCAGAGGTCGGGGACAGAGTGCCCGAGGAGCACCTGCCCGAGATAGCTACGTCTGTACCCCAGACCTAGGCTTGACCGAGCATACACGGCCTATCTAGGAGGGTGGGAGTGTACACGTGTGTATACCATTGTATACACGTGGGTACACTAGAGTGTACACGCGTGTACACAACAGCGCTCTAAGTATCATCCCAGCGGGGCTCTCCCGCAGGTACATATCTCGGGGCTAACGACTAGAGGCTAGAGGCCAAGGTATAGGCTCCACTAGAGGCAAAATAATCCCCCTGAGGTACCTGAGGGAGGAGCATACCGAAGGAGACCACATGCCCCTCCAGCGAAAGGGGCTGACTGCCGCAGTGAAATCTTCCTACCTTTGGATGGACGTATCCCCCTAGGGTCACGTGCTCACGCAGACTTCCCCAGAGGCCTGCATCGCCCTAGGAGCCCAGATGGTGGAGCATCATCCCCTATCCACCACACCAGAGCAAGCTATAGGCATGAGTTCCCCGAGCTCAGGATCGATAGCGGGGGGCACTCCCCTACGCTACTGGATACTCTCGGTAGGCTACCCTCCCCTCCCCCAGCACACAATAAGCAGTACAACTATGATATACGGATATATACGAGTCAGTAGCGATAAGCAGACCGTAGAGAACCAACGCTTCGAGATCACCAACTTCTGCCAGAGGCAAGAGCTAGGGATCGATGATTGGATCGAGGAGACCATCAGCGGTACGAAAGCCTATAACAAGCGGGAGCTGGGTCGCCTGCTACGCAAGGTCAGCAAAGGCGA
>NZ_CAJZFJ010000059.1 GCF_915070105.1 uncultured Porphyromonas sp. | reverse complement strand
AGATCCTCGATCCAGGGGATACGCTCTTCCTCGAGCAGCAGGTCGTCGATAAGCTCGAGGTCATGGAGGAGAACGACCGCCTATGGGGCAAGGTTGTGGTCACCGACGCTGGTGACTCCGAGACGCTCAGCCCAGGGCAGATCGTCACCCTGCGTAAGCTCCGTGATGAGAATAGCTCCCTCAAGCGCCGTGACCTCCGCACCGTAGAGGTACGCGAAGCCAAGCCTGCGACAGCTCGCCAGATCCTCCAGGGGATCACACGTGCTGCCCTGCAGACGAAGAGCTTCATGTCTGCCGCCTCCTTCCAGGAGACCACGAAGGTGCTCAACGATGCCGCCATCAATGGTAAGGTCGATACCCTCGAAGGGCTCAAGGAGAATGTCATCTGTGGTCACCTGATCCCTGCTGGTACAGGTCTGCGTGAGTACAAGCGACTCGTTGTGATGCCCAAGAGCGAGCACGAGAAGGCGCTCGCCGCCTCGGCCTCCTTCGACGACGAAGCCGCCGATAGCCTCAATGTAGCCGGCTAAGCCAGCTTACATCCAATAAAAGCCCCACCCCAAGGCGTCATCTGACGCCCTGGGGTGGGGCTTTTCCTTTCTCCCCTTTTGCCCTGGC
The DNA here is from genome assembly GCF_915070105.1 of uncultured Porphyromonas sp. Taxonomy (GTDB): domain Bacteria; phylum Bacteroidota; class Bacteroidia; order Bacteroidales; family Porphyromonadaceae; genus Porphyromonas. The sequence continues at coordinate 13,266 of NZ_CAJZFJ010000059.1, read as the reverse complement.
ATTTGGGTGACTGATAGGGACGGCTTAGTAGAGAAAATCGGAATTTCCGATTTTTCTCTACTAAGCCGTCCCTCCCCCTTCGGGGTAGAAATGTGGACGTCCCCCGCCCGTGCTACAACTCTGTAGCGTGGGCGGGGGACGCCTTTTGTGTAAGAAGGAGAGATGGGGCTGGCCTTAGAAGCCGAACTTCCCGTTCTTGTTTTGGTGCTGTTCGGCGGGGAGGACGGGTTCGACGACGTCCCAGTGCTCTGCTATCTTGCCGTCTTCGACACGGAAGAGGTCGTAGAAAGTCACGGCCTTACCCCCGAAGCTCCCTTCGCTGATGGCGAGGACGAAGTTCCCTTCGCCTAATACCTTGTGCACACGATCGTAGGTCATTGCGATGCCTTGCTTAGCCATTGCCTCGAGTGCAGCGCCCAGCCCAGAGAGCCCGTCGGCGATGGCGGGATTGTGCTGGATGTAGTTGTCGCCATCGAAGTAGCTTGTGAGCTTCTCGGGAGCCTTGCCCTGCAGGACATCGGAGACGAACTGGGCGACTAGCTTCTTGTTCTCCTCGGTCTTGTCGAGATCTTTGACTTCGGTGGTACCATCGATCATGGTGTGACCGCTGGGGTTCGCTGTCGCGGGCTTCTCCTGGAGGTTGTCCCAATGCTCGACGATCTTACCTCCCTCGAAGCGGAAGATGTCAAAGCCAATCTTGGGGCCGAAGAAGTTGTAGTCCGTATGGGCGATGACGAAGTCGCCATCCTGTAGGACACGTACGGTATTCACTCGTGCGGAGCCTGCGGGTAGGGCAGCGAGAGCCTCGCCGAAGCCTGCTAGGCCGTCCTTGATACCGAGGTTGTGCTGGATGTACTTCTCGGGGTTGATGACTGCGACGGGTGCGCTCTCGCCCGTCTCGATGCTCTTGAGTAGAGCGACTACTTGTTCCTTCTGATTCATAGTTGTGCTATCTGTTGAGTTTGTTCCTTCGTTCTTCTTGTCGCAGCTGACCAGTGCGAGGCTGGCAGCGAGGAGGGTGATTGCCTTGGGCTTCATTGTTTACGTTGTTCGTTTCTTTTTACACTGCAAAGGTACAGCGGCTCTTTCCCTCCGCTGTAATCCTTCCTCGCCCTTGTAGGGTAAATCTCCGCCGACATGCTCCTAGTGCTCTCCTTGTGCTAGTCGGAAGTCTCCGGGACTAAGCCCTGCATGCTTGCGAAAGAACTTATTGAAGTTGGTGGGCTCATCGAAGCCGAGCCCATAGGCGACCTCCTTGATGGAGAGGTCGCTGAAGGAAAGTAGACGCTTCGCCTCCAGCAGACGGCGCTGGTCGAGGTAGGCCTTGGGTGTCATCCCCACTGCCTGCCGTATAGCCCCTGCTAGTTGCTTCTCCATGACCCCGAGCAGTCTCTGATAGTCTTGGATGTTGTGGAGATGGTGGTGATGCTCCTCGACCGCTGCGAAGAACCTCCCTGCCAGCTCGCCTCCTCCCTCTGCCTCATGGGGCAGACGCCGTGCCACCTCCGCCAGCAGGATGCGCAGGCAGCTCCGTGCGATGATGAGCTGATACACAGTCTCCTGTGCTGTGAGCTCTCTCATGAGCTGGTGCATGAGCCCTGGGATCGGGAGCCCATGTAGGGAACTGACCTTGTAGCCCCTAAGGCTTGCGCCGAGGAGCTGGTGTAGGAGTCGGATGTCGCTAGTGGCTTCGCCTACGAACTCGGGGACGAAGAGCACAGCGAAGCCCTTCGGCAGGCTATCGACACAGAAGCGTACGACCTGCCCTGGTGAGATGAGTAGGGCTTCTTCGTCTCTGATGCAGACGTCCTCGAAGTCTAGGCTTAGGCTGAGCCTTCCCTCCTCGACCCATAGGAGCTGGTAAAAGTCCGCCCGATGGATGGCACTTGCTTTCTCTGCCTTCTCGCTGATGAAGGTGAGGGGCTTGACCTCGAGACCGAGGCTGGAGGGGCTATTGAAGGGGTATCTCTGTATAGTAGGCTGAGTCATGGGGCAAAGGTCGGTATTTCTCTGTAAAGTAAGTCGCTACCATCCGTGCCTATCCCTCCACTGTGAGTAGCGAGGGCGAATAGCTAGAAATGGGGGGGAGACTCCTCGGATGACACAGCTCACCACCCGATGAGGGGGGGGACTTTTCTCTTCTCATTTGACTTTTGGATCTTTGCTCGGTCTTAGGAGTATAGAGATCGATAAAACGAGAACGAATGAGTAGACTGCAACTAACAGACGAAGCGCTGACTCAGGCACTGGAGGAGTCGCTGGATCAGGGGTTCCTCCTGCTGATGCAGTCCTATAACGAACGTATCTACTGGCATATCCGCAGGCTCGTCGTCGTGCATGAGGACGCTCAAGACGCTAGCCAAGAGACTTGGATCCGAGTCTACCGTGCCCTCGCCAAGCGGGATCGTGAGGCAAGCCTTCGTAGCTGGCTGTACACCATCGCTACAGGCGAAGCCCTCCGATGCCTCGATCGGCGTAGGGAGCCGATGACAGCGCTGGAGGACCTCCTTCCCAGCCAGCAGCCCCTCGATCCCAGCAGTGCGACTGCCCGTGCGGTCAGCGAGGAGGAGATCCTCCTCCGCCTACAGCAAGCCATCCTAAGGCTTCCGCAGAAGCAACAGCTGGCCTTTAACCTCCGCTACTACGAGGATATGAGCTATGATGAGATCGCCCGAGTGATCGGGAGTAGCCCCAGCAGTGCCAAGGCCAACTATCACTTGGCCAAAGAGAGAATAATGAAGTACCTCAACGAGAATGACTAGGAGTATGGAAGAACTAGATCTGGACAAGCTCCCCCGTCGTATGCCCTACACCGTGCCCGAAGGTACCTTCGACGCCATCGAGCGCACTGTCCTTGCGGCGATTGCCCGAGAGCAGCAAGCCGACCAAGTCGCCCCTATCCCGCCCCTTGTGCCCCCCGCTGTCCCCCCCGCTGTCCCTACGGGGCACACCCGGCCCGCTCGGGCTCGGCGTCTCTTACCTTGGCTCGGCAGTGCCCTAGCGGTAGCCGCCGTGACGGTCTGGGCGGTCCTCACCCTTGCCCCTCACCGCCAAGCGCCCCAGCCCGAGGAGTCGCCTACGCTGGAGAGCGTAGCTCTCGCCTTTGAGAAGCTAAGCCCCGCAGACCAAGAGTTTATCCTGAGTACTTATCCGGATGATATGTATATGAACTTCTAAGCTAGATAAGATCATGATGAGAATTCCCATGAGGCTGACCCTCCTCGCACTACTCTTCCTCATGAGCAGTGCCCTATATGCCCAGCAGTCACAGCGAGAGTCGTCCCGCCCGTCACGTCAAGGCTTGAGCCGAGTCCAAGCGGCTTACATCGCCAAGCAACTCGGCTTCGACGAAGCCACCACCCGCCGGTTCGTAGAGCTCTATGCCAAGCAACAGCAGGAGATCTGGACACTCTCCCCTCGGGACAAAGCAACGAAGGGAGTACGAACAGATGCCGAGGCCGAGCGTGCTATCAAGGACTACTTCGAGCGAAGCGAACAGCTCCTCTCCATTCGCAAGAAGTACTACCAGGAGTTCCGCAATTTCCTCACCCCCCAGCAGATCGAGCGCATCTACAAGCTTGACCGCCGTACGATCGAGGGGCTCCGCCGTCAGGCTCAAGCCTTCCGCCAGACCTACGACTCCACCCTGCGTTATATGGGGGATAGCCTCAGACGTGCCTACAAGCTCGACCGCCGTACGATCGAGGAGCTCCGCCGCCAGGCTCAAGGCTTCCGCCAGACCTACGACTCCACCCTGCGCTACATGGGAGATAGCCTCAAGCGTGTATACAAGCTCGACCGCCGTACGATCGAGGAGCTCCGCCGTCAGGCCCGTGACATACGTCACTCCTACGACTCTATCCAGCATCACATGGGAGATCAGCTCGAGCGTGTTCGTCGCTTCTATCGAGGTAGACGCTAGCCTCAGCTAGCCCACTCGTGTCTCCGTGCCCCTCAAAGGGGCACGACCCACGCCCTCCCCCCGCTGTGGTAGGCATAGCTATGAGCCTACATGCTCCCTCGCACCCTCCCCCTCGCTCTTTCCTGAGTTTATTAGACCTATTGCACCTATTAGACCTATCGCACCTACCTCTAGCTCATAGGTCTAATAGGTGCAATAGGTCTAATAGGTGCAATACCCCAGCTCACTCTCCCCCACTGCCCCCCAAAAGGGGGCACGAGCTACGTCTAGTCTACCCCCCTCTATCGCCCTTATCTAGAGGGCTCATGCGCTCTTACCTAGAGCGGTGAGACGCTCATACCGAGAGCCCGATCGGGCTCTCGGTATGAGCGCAGTCGTCACCTTACATAGGTGATGACTGCGCTCATGATATGTCCTCTCCAGAGCTCTCCAGACCAGCTCGGAGAAGCCCTCGGAATGGGCTATAAATGCGGGGCCTAGGATCCGTCTTGGCTCCCCGCCCTGAGGGTGCTACCCCTTTAGGGGTAGCCCATGGAGGTAGGAGCGGGTTATTTTGTAAATATTTTGCAGTGTAAAATCTATTACCTACTTTTGCTCTCAAGGATGAGGGAAACATATATCCCCCTCACTCAAGACTGATAACAATAATTCACTAAGTAACGCAGCTACAAATAAGATGACGCAGACTACGACGATGTGCATGTGGCGAATGATGATGATTGGCATGATGATGCCAGTCCACGTCCCGCATTGCCCAAGTCGAAGCGTTACACCGTAGCCGTATATGTAGTCGTTACATAACCGCATAGCAGTAAGCCTCCCTTTGGTCAATGTGCCAAAGGGAGGCTTACTGCTTTTTTTACCCCCTCCCCACAAAAGAATTCACGAAGTAATACAATCATTAAGCAGACAGAACGAAGATGAAAAGAAGCTTACTAACACTCCTCTTCCTGGCCCTCCCCTTCGGAGCTGCCAAGGCGCAAGACGGACATATCACCGCCACCGGCGTGGTGGTCTCCGCCCCTGGCAATGAGCCAGTCATCGCAGCCAACGTCATCGTAACAGGTACACCCGGTCTAGGAGCCGTGACGGATACCAACGGACGCTTCAGCGTCAAGGTACCCGCTGGCACGAAGAGCCTCACAGTCTCCAGCCTCGGCTACACATCCCAGCAGGTGCCCGTCAAGCCCGGTGAGATACGTGTCGTCCTCAACGAAGAGGATCGAGTGCTTGATCAGGTCGTGGTCGTGGCCTATGGCCGTCAGAAGAAGTCTTCGCTCACGGGGGCTGCTACCAACGTGAAGGCCTCCAGCCTTGCCGCTGCCAAGGTAGAGTCCGTCGATAAGGCACTCTCTGGTAAGGTCGCTGGTCTTCGTGTCTCTTCGCAGACGGGGACACCCGGTGCTGCCGGTACGATCCAGATACGTGGTGTGGGGAGTATCAACGGTACGACAGAGCCCCTCTACGTCGTGGATGGTGTGCCCATCACGGTGGGGAACTACGGTATCGGTGGTCTATCAGGGAGCACACTCTCTACGATCAACTCCGAGGACATCGAGTCGATCTCCGTGCTCAAGGATGCTGCTTCGGCTGCCCTCTACGGCTCACGTGCAGCCAACGGGGTGGTGCTGATCACGACCAAGCAGGGACGTCAGGGCAAGACCCGCTTCACGCTGAACGCCAGCACGGGCTTTGCTCGCACCGCTACCAATTCCTACGAACTGATGAACGCTAACGAGCACTTCGACTACACCCGTGAGGCCTTCATCAACCGCTACCTCCTGCAGCAGGATGCACTTCTCCCTACGGGTGCTAACTACGCTCAGCGTGCAGCCCTGAGAGATAGCTATGCTGCTACCCTTACCGATAAAGTATTAGCAGAGTCCAAGGAGGTCTTCGTCAATAGCCGTACGACACGCACCGACTGGCGCAAGGAGCTCCTCGGTGGTACAGGCCGTCTCAACGACCTCTCCCTCTCGGCCTCGGGGGGTACGGAGGCTCTCCGCTACTTCGCCTCCCTCGGCTACAACGATGCTACGAGCGTCACCCCCTACGGTTCCTTCAAGCGTTATTCGGGTGCACTGAACGTGGACAACAAGGCTACCAAGTGGCTCGATCTCGCCTTCAAGGGGCAAGTCTCCTATACCCGCAACGAGGGGAGCCAAGACAACAGCGTACAGAGGGATGCCGTCTCCCTCACGCACCCTGTCCTGCTGGCCTTCGTCTCTCGCCCCAGCGAGGCTAAGTACAATGCCGATGGCTCCCTTAATACCAATGTCTCTCCGATGACCAAGGGGGATAGCCCGATCTCTCGCCTTAGCCCAGACTCCTACCTCACCGAGGTCGGGACGCTACGTGGTACGGGGAATGCCAGTGCACAGATTCGCTTCACGGACTACCTCTCCTTCAAGACCACCAATGCGATCGAGTATACTCTCCTCAAGGGCTTCCAGTATACCAGCCCTCTCTCCAGTGATGGAGCTCGACAGAATGGCACAGGACAGCGTCTAAGCAATGAACTCGTGGTCAAGACGACCTCCAACGTACTGAACTTCGACCGAGACTTTGGGGAGCACCATGTCGATGCCCTTGCAGGGGTAGAGGCGCAGAGCTTTGACCAGCTCCGCACCCAGATAGCAGTAAACGAGTATGCGACGACCAAGCTCAAGGAGCTGGGCAACGCACAGTTCAACGACGGAGATGCCCAGCACTATGGTAGCTTCCTGCTCTCCTACCTAGGCCGTGTGAACTATAGCTATGACGGCCGCTACTTCGCTGGTCTCAGCCTGCGCAACGACATCTCCTCCAAGCTCGGTCGTAATAACCGCTCCGGGATCTTCTATAGCCTCTCTGCCGCTTGGCGCTTTGGCCGTGAGAGCTTCCTCAAGGGGAATGAGTTCCTGACCGATGCCAAGCTCCGTGCCTCCTACGGGACGAATGGTAACCTCCCCGATGCGGAGTACTCCTGGCGCTCGCTCTATGCCTTCGGTGGGAGCTACGGCACCGAGCCTGCGATCGCTCTGAGCCAGCTGGCGAACCTCGACCTAGGATGGGAGAAGAGCCGCAGTGTGAATATCGGGCTTGATCTGACCTTCGCTCGTCGCTTCTCGCTGAGCCTCGAGTACTTCGATAAGCATACGACTGACCTGCTGATGGCTGTCCCTGTGTCCTACAACTACGCTGTGGAGACCCGTCAGGGCAATAGCGGGGAGCTATCGAACAAGGGCTTCGAGGCAGAGCTTCACGCTACCGACCTGCTGAACTCCAAGTCCCTGCGCTGGGATCTAGACTTCTCCCTGACGAAGATCCGCTCACGTGTCGAGTCCCTACCCAATGGGGATATCATCAATGGCCCCAAGAGCCTCTATGTCTATCGTGCTGGGGAGGATGTCTACTCCTTCTACCTGCCTACTTGGCTGGGTGTCGATCCCACAACGGGGCTGGGTCGCTTCCTCATCGATCCTACCAAGCCCGCAGAGCCTAGCAACATCACCTACCGCTACGACGAGGCAGGGCGTGCCCCCACGAAGTCGGCCTACCCCAAGGTCTACGGGGGGCTGACGAACACCCTCTCCTACGGAGGCTTCACGCTGAGCGCACTCGTCACCTACCAGTTCGGTGGTCATCTGCTGGAGGGCTCTAGCCACTATGTCAAGGGTGATGGTCGCCGTCTCGGGGTGCTCAATCAGGTCAAGGAGCTCGTGGGCAATTACTGGACGCCTACCAATACCGGTGCCTCCAATCCCCTACCTATCTTCAACTCTCCCCTCAATAGCGGTGAATGGTCTACCCGTACGATCTACTCCACAGACTTCATCCGCCTCAAGGAGCTAAGCCTCAGCTATGCCCTTCCCAAGAAGGTCACCGACGTGCTTCGCCTCTCTTCGCTCCGTCTCTCGCTGACGGCTAATAACCTCCTCTACCTCTATGCAGCTACCAAGGACAAGGAACTCGAGGTACCCATCAATGGCTTCCGTGCCCTCGATGTCCCCTCGCTGCGTACGATCAGCTTCGGTCTCAATGTCGGATTTTAATGCTCCTCATCACAATGAAAAGAACCCCTCTATATATCGCCCTCACAGCTGCTACGCTCTTCGCCTCCTGCAGCAAGCAGCTTGACCAGTTCCCATCGACCTCTCTGCCCGATGATGAGGCGATCGAGTCTGTGGCCTCCCTACACCGTGCCGTCAATGGTGCCTATTCCCCCCTCGTACTGCGCTACGGCTACGGCGGTGATGTCGCCCTCTACCCCGATGCCAAGGGTGGTGATGTCAGGGTCGTCAATCCCGGCTACCAGCAGACGACTGATGCCCACCACTTCACCACGAGGCGTAACTCTGCCTTCTCTGAGGGGGCTTACCGTCAGTTTGCCTTCGTCATCGGACGTGCGAACAACGTGCTGAAGTATGCCCCAGCCGTACTCAAGGGGCTCAAGGCGGGCTCTGCCGATGAGCAGAAGGCCAAGGATGACATCGCACAGCTCTATGCCCTACGTGCTCTAGCGCACCTCGAGCTGGCTCGTCTCTACTGCTACATCCCCACCTCGGGGGTAAACACCACGGCGCAGTACTCAGGTGTGCCCCTCAACCTCGTCAGTGACGACACGCCCCGTACCTTCCAGCGCTCGACCCTCAAGGAGACCTATGAGCAGATCTTCGCCGACTTCCTCAAGGCGCTCGAGGGCAATGCACTCTCCACCGCCAAGACCTCGGGCTCTGGACATATCAATAGCTGGGCGGTCAAGGCGCTCCTCTCCCGTGCCTACCTCTACTATGGGGATTATCAGAAGGCCTACGACTATGCCGAGGACGTGATCGCCAATAGCCCCTATGCCCTCTACTCTCGTGATGAGTACCCCAAGGTGTGGAATACCCAAGGAGCCTCCGAGTCCCTCTTCGAGGTGCAGACGACGGACAAGTCCAATGCTGGGCTCAACAGCCTCGGGAGCTACACCAACCCCAACGGCTATGCCGAGTATGCGGTCTCGGATGATTTCCTCGCTTGGCTGCGTGCCAATCGCTCCGATGATATTCGCTTCACAGCGGCTATCTCTGAGCGTCAGGACGGGGATGGGACGAACAAGGCCTACTACACGGTGAAGTACCCTGGTCTGCAGGGCTCGACGGCTCCGATAGCGGTGAATAACTACAAGGTGATCCGCCTCTCCGAGGTCTACCTCATCGCTGCCGAAGCGCTCCTCAAGGGGGCAACTTCCGCCAGTGGCAAGACGGCGGTCTCGTACTACAATGCCCTGCGCAAGAACCGCATCTCAGGCTATACCCCAGCCTCCTCGGTCACCCTACAGGATCTGCTGGATGAGCGTCGTGTAGAGCTCTTCTGCGAGGGACATCGTCTCTACGACCTCGTGCGCAACAAGATCAACGTCAAGAGTAACTACATCGCCAACCCCAACAAGGAGTACGACTACCTCAACCCCGCCCTCATCACCGAGCTTCCCCAGCGTGAGAAGAACCTCTCGCCCGAGCTCGTCCTCGAGGCTGCCAAGTAGCCCCTCCGCCCCTTTCCCCCTCTCTCCCCTCTCTTCTCACTAGAAGAGTCCTCCCTTACCTCCCCCAGCTCTGGGGTATCGCCTCACCCATAGGAGGCTTGTTATACCCTAGGCGGGGGAGAGACCCCCTCGTCGAGATGACGATATTCTCTTAGAGTATTAGAATGAGCGAAGCCCGAGAGCATAGGCCAGTCCTATGTCTCTCGGGCTTTCATTTGTGTGGATACCCTCGGGCTTAGCTGGGTTCGCAGCGTCGTGGGGTGAGGGGAGCTCTTTCTCTAACGTAGCGGCTGGGAGGGACACCGCAGTGGCTCTTGAAGGTACGCAGGAAGTTAGAGTAGTCATTGAAGCCTGACCGCTCTGCTATCTCTGCGAGACACATACTCGGATGCTCGATGAGGAGCTGGCAGGCCTTCTTGACCTTGATATACTGGATATAGTTGATCGGGGAGTGTCCCGTCACTGCTGTCATCTTGCGGTAGAGCTGACTCGGGCTCATGCCGAGTGTCTTCGCTAGGGAATCGACCTCTATTGTTTGGTCCTTCTCTAGGGCAAGGAAGATCGCCTCGGTAGCACGACTTACGAAGGCCTGATCCATAGGACTGAGGATGACTGCGGCTTCTTCCCCTTCGTTGGGCCCGGTCTCTGGACATGTCTCTTCGGAGAGCGCTGTCTCGGGCTGGTCTGTGGGGGCTGGCTTGCAGTCGCAGTCACTTTCCTCTGCTCGAGAGGTAGATTCGTCGTGTATCTGCTCCTTGTCCCTAGCCTTTATCCCCTCGGCTAGATGGCGCATATAGTGGTACTGCAGATGGCGCTGACGCTCTAGGAGCTTCTCGACACATAGGCAGAGCTCCTCGCTGCTGAAGGGCTTCGTGAGGTAAGCATCCACCCCGGCTAGTAGGCCTTGTAGGTGATCCTCCTCACTGACCTTCGCTGTGACCATGATGATGGGGATATGACTGATTACCTCGTTTGTACGGATCATACGGGTCATCTCTAAGCCATCTAACCGGGGTATCATACGGTCCGAGATGATGAGGTCGGGGACGAGCTCCTTCGCTCGCTCGAGTCCCTTCTGCCCGTTGGGTTTGTAATAGACTTCGTAGCCATGGGCGGAGAGTAGGGAGCCCATATAGGAGGCGATATCCCGATGATCCTCGATGATGAGGATACGTGTACCCGCTAGAGCTGAGGGCTCTGTCTGCTCCTTGACTTGGGAGGCGAGGGGTAGGTCGCAGGGGAGCTGCTCCCCTCCGATGAGGCTCTTTGTCCCCTTGTACTCCTGGATGGGTAGGGCGATGTGGATCTTGGTGCCTTCACCGAGGGTGCTCGTGACACTAACCTCTCCCTCTAGGGTGTCTATGATCTGCTTGACGAGGGCAAGTCCGATACCTGAGCCTCCAGTGCTACTCTCGCTCTGTGCCTGGTAGAAGGGGGTGAAGATATGGGGGAGAGCCTCGGGAGAGATCCCCGAGCCCGTGTCGGAGACCTCGAGGTGGAGTATCCTTTCAGCTTGCTCTAGAGCTACCTGTATGGTGCCGTAGGCTGGGGTGAACTTGAAGGCGTTGGAGAGTAGGTTGATGATGATCTTGTTGATATAGCTGGGGACAAAGTCTATGACGATGGGGGCGTCCCCGTTGTAGAGGAGGTAGATATGTCGGCTCTCTGCATAGTCTCGGTAGCTCTCTAGCAGTGCTCCGATATAGGCTCTGATGTCGCCGTGGCGCATGTCGGGGATGGCAATGGCGGAGCGTATCTTGGTGATGTCTAGGAGCTGATTGATGAGGGTCAGTAGGCTATTGCCCTGTCGTTGGATGGTTTCGGCCTGCTCGTGTACCTTGTGGCTATTGTTGGGGTCTTGGCGCAGGTCCTGGCTTAGTCCGAGGATGACCGTCAGTGGGGTACGGAACTCGTGGGTGATGTTGGTGAAGAAGTGCTCACGCATCTGGCTCATCTGCTTCAGCGCTAGGTGACTACGTGTGCGTACTCGCTGGATGTAGAGTAGGGTTCCGATCAAGAGGATGAGGATGAGGAGTATGAGGATGAAGACCGCATAGCTCACATGGCGGGTAGCCTGCTCGCGCTCTAGGCGTAGGCGTACCTCGTTCATCTGGCGAGCCTGACGGGAGCGTTCGATGCTCATCCCCGTATTCTGTATGCGATTGACCTGCTCGATCCCGACGATGCTATCACGGAGGCCTGTAGCGAGCTCTTGGTAGTGGAGGGCACTGATGTAGTCGTCTTCCTTCTTGTAGTACTTGTAGTAGAGGGTGTAGACCTCGGCGAGGTGCTCTCTGGACTTAATGCGTCGTGCGATCGAGGCTGACCGCTCCAGCAGGGGCAGTAGCAGCTCCTCTTGTCCGAGACGCAGGTAGATCCCTGAGAGGGCAAGGAGGGAGGTGAGGGCGTGCCAGTCATCCTTGGAGGAGCTCATCAGCTCGTAGGCCTGCTGGTACTCGGTGATGGCATGCTCGTAGTCCTCTGCCTTCTCATAGAGCGACCCGAAGTAGGTATGGCACAGGGAGATGCCCAGAGTGTTGTGATCCTGCTTGTTGAACTGCATGGAGAGGCGGTAATAGTGCCATGCTGAGTCGAGCATTCCTTTGCGCTCGAAGATCGCCCCGAGGTTGGCGTAGTTCATCGCCTGCCCGACGAGGCTTCCTATGGCGGTCTCACCAGCAAGGGCGATACGTAGGGCACTGTCTGCTCGCTGATAGTTGCCTATGGCCATATAGATATTTCCTAGTCCATTGAGGGAGATGACCTGGTTCTTCTTGGCTTGGGTAGTGGTGTCGGAGTGTTCCTGGCTCATCATCCAAGCCTGATAGTGGTACAGTTGGGCTATATCGAGGGCTCCTATACGGCGGTAGTTTGTCCCGATATCGTTGAGGGCACGTATCCACTCGAGTGTGTCACGTAGGGATTGGGCTGCCTCGGCAGCCTTACTATGGATGAGGAGGGCTTCGTCAAATCGGCTCTCGTGACGAAGTCCCCTTCCCCACTCTCTAAGGGCTACGATGCTGGCTAGATGAAGCCCCTCTTGGTCAAGGCGTCTATGTAGGAGCTCTAGCTCTTGTAGGGTCTTGGCTTGGTGTACGATGCTGTCTGCCTCACGTCGCTCCTCGGGGGTAAAGACACTCTTTCGGGTTTGGCATGAGGGTAGGACTCCAAGGAGAGAGGTGGCGCTGAGCAAAGTGAAAAGTATGTGTAGCAACCCTTTCATGACGGAAAGTTTTCAGCAAATATCTAAAATCTTTTGAGCTAAACAAAATATCCCCTCAATACAGCTTAATGGGTGATGGTTTCTAACGACATGCTATTAGTCGTGTAGCGTTGAGTGTGAGTGGAGGGGGTGCGTGATTTAGTCTAATGAAATGTATGATTTCACCTGCAGTATGATCCCTGTATGGTGCTTTCTCGGAGGCCACTTACTCGATTGTCCCCAGAGCTTGTGGGATATAGCCTGGCTCTTTCCCACAGAGATTCTCTGACATTACCGATCGGTATAACCCCTCTTATAAATATGGTAACGTAAGAGCCCACCAATCTCTTATCCTACGACCTTTACCATTCCCTCCTATCCTCCTTAGCGTTTTGTCCTCTTCCCCTCTTACTGGCCACCTCTCACCCCCTCTCACTAGGAGAACAGGAACAGTGCAGGTGATGCCAAAGGGCTATATAAACTAGTACTGCGGTACGTCTATCGATATGGCCTCTGGGTGTGTCTGTGCTATGTTGTTTCCACGATAGCAGGGGAAGCGTGTGTAGATCAAGCCTGATAGCTCTGCGTGGGTAATCTTTCCTTCTTTTGGAGGTGTCTACCTCTTTTTGAACT
>NZ_CAJZFJ010000058.1 GCF_915070105.1 uncultured Porphyromonas sp. | reverse complement strand
TTGGCATATCTAGACTAGGACACGGATACTTCTATCTTCGGCGTATGCTCCTTGAGGACCTTGCCCTCGCACTATAGTGATTCCATGCGTCAGCCCTGAGGGCAAGTGACGGATGCTTGTTCTGCCATGCGACTCCTGTATATATCGTAAAATGTACGCGCGCGTGATGAGGGGCTAGAGTTGGCGGTATCTTGATCTCCAGAGGTGCTTATTAAGTCCCTAATGACAGAGGGTATAAAGAGGACAGATGGAGTATTATTACGGGGTAAGGGTGCTAAGGGCTTGACCATCCGTGTAGTTTTTAGTAGTTTTGTCCTAAGAGATCAAGCTCTATATAACATATTAGGTATTCATGATTCGATTCGAACGCTCCCTTTTAGTCCTAGGTTGCCTCTGTCTCGTGCAGGCTGGGCTCAATGCTCAGAGTAAGGTCAAACGCTATGACGTGACGAAGGAGACCGACTATGGTATAGTCTATAGACTCCCTGAGACCAAGGTGCAGATCGTCATCTCCGTGCGTGAGCGCACCTATACCCCCGGAGTGCTATCTAGCTATGCAGATAAATATCTAAGCCAAAAGGCAAGTGCAGAGCCTACGAGGACCTACGAGATCACTGGCTCCACGCTACGTATCCTCGGTCAGCCTGACACGACGAAGCAGTATCTCATCGTCTTCGATAAGAAGAGCACGGCACCCTTCGTCAAGCTGACGGATAGGGGAATACTCTATTCCATCAACGGCAATACTGATCCGAGCGAGGAGAGCTCCCCACACCACCTGCCCCTCGGTCAAGCCATAGAGCAGAAGGTGGCTGACAAGGCGCTCCCCTCCCTCCCCCGTGAATATGCGCAGGCTGGGACCAAGTCCAAGCAGGCCGAGATCGCTGCGAACTACCTCTATGAGGTACGAGAGAGTGCGATGAATATCCTCACGGGGTCGGTAGACAATATGCCGAAGGACGGCGAGTCCATGCGTCTCGTCCTAGATCGTCTACGTACCGAGGAGCGCAGGACACAGCGCCTCTTCCTCGGTGATACGACGGAGCGTGTGATGACCTATGCCTTCATCTACGATCCTACGGGAGAGGATGCACGGGATGTCGTCATTGCTCGCTTCTCTGAGCTCGGTGGGCTCGTGGGACGAGATGATCTGAGCGGTGCACCAGTCCTGCTCTCCCTGCAGGCAACAGAGCGTGCCGAGCCCCTCGGAGAGAAGGAGCAACGCAAGAAGGACAAGCAGCTCGAGGGAAGTGTCGTCTACAACCTCCCAGGAGAGGCTCTGCTGACCCTTACCTATGAGGGTCGTAAGCTGGCCTCAGAGAAGCTCCCCCTCACACAGCTGGGTACGCAGCAGGCGCTTGCCCCGAAGATGTTTAGCCTAACACCAGCACAGCCGACAGCTGTCTACCTAGACACACGGACAGGTGCGATCCTGAATATTCGTCAGGAATAGTCATACAGAGGATTAACTCACCAACAATACTCACCTCCTAACAACTTACCAACTCTATGTTCAAAAATCATCCTAAGGGATTGCTCGCAGCCTCTCTCGCCAACATGGGAGAGCGCTTCGGCTTCTACATCATGATGGCGATCTTGACGCTCTTCATCTCGGCCAAGTTCGGCCTCTCGGAGGACGTCACAGGGTACATCTACTCGGCCTTCTATGCCTCCATCTACCTACTAGCCCTAGTAGGGGGGATCATCGCTGACCGAACAAAGAACTACAAGGGGACGATCCTCATGGGTCTCGTCGTCATGGCTATTGGCTATATGATCATCGCCATACCCACTCCGACCCCCGTGCCTAGCCTAGGTCTCTATCTCTCTATCTCCTGTCTCGGACTAGCGGTCATCGCCTTTGGTAATGGTCTATTCAAGGGGAACCTCCAGGCGCTCGTCGGTCAGATGTATGATGACCCTATCTACTCTAAGGTACGTGACGCTGGCTTCCAGATCTTCTACATGTTCATCAACATCGGGGGGATCTTCGCACCCTTCATGGCTGTAGGGATACGTAACTGGTGGCTCAAGACCAATGGCTTCGACTACAATGGTGACCTACCTGCACTATGTCACCAGTATCTCAAGGAGGGTGCGGCTATGCCACAGCAGGCGCTTGACAACCTCCAGGCACTCTCTGGTAAGGTGTCCCTAGCAGGCCAGTCCTTCTCTGATCTCGGAGAGTTCGTCAATCGCTATCTGGATGTCTTCAGCCGGGGCTTCCACTACGCCTTTGCTGCAGCTATCGTGATGATCCTTGTATCACTTGTGATCTTCGTCGTGAATAAGTCTCGCTTCCCTAACCCTGGGACCAAGACTGTGGTACAGGATGGTGATAAGCAGATCTCTAAGGAAGAGGTCAAGATGGGGGCTGCCGAGATCAAGCAGCGTATCTATGCGCTCTTCGCTGTGTTCGCTGTTGTGATCTTCTTCTGGATGTCCTTCCACCAGAACGGATACTCTCTGACTTACTTTGCCCGTGACTACGTAGACCTAAGTGTGATCAATATTGACCTAGGCTTCACGCAGATCAAGGGTGCAGAGATCTTCCAGGCTGTGAACCCCATCTTCGTGGTGCTACTCACGCCGATCGTTATGTTCATCTTCGGTAGACTCAATGCCAAGGGCAAGGAGCCCTCTGCTCCCCGTAAGATCGCTATCGGTATGGGTATCGCTGCTTCGGCCTATATCTTCCTCATGGCTTGCTCTATGGCTCTGCCTGGTAAGGAAGCCCTATCAGCAATGGATGAGTCTGCTAAGGAGGCTATGCGTATTACGCCCTTTGTCATGGTCGGTATGTACTTCATCCTGACGGTGGCTGAGCTCTTCATCTCTCCTCTAGGTCTCTCCTTCGTCTCGAAGGTCGCACCTCCTCATCTGCAGGGTGTGATGCAGGGTTGCTGGCTCGCAGCTACAGCTGTGGGGAACTCCCTCCTCTTCATCGGTGGTATCCTCTACCTGAACGTTCCTCTGTGGGCCTGCTGGCTCGTCTTTGTTGGGGCTTGCGCAGCCTCTATGATTACGATGCTTGCGATGGTCAAGTGGCTAGAGCGTGTAGCTAAGTAAGATCACCTCCCCTATAGCAGATGTTGGGTCAAGGACAACATGTAAGGACGGTCTCCCGACTTCGCTTTCGTCGCTGGACACGAAGTCGGGCAGCCGTCTTCCATAGCCTAAGCCACAACGTCACTATAGGACACCTCGCCACGAGCGTCACAGAGCGTCTCGCTGGCAAGTGCATTGGACTCCTAGCTCATCGTAGTGGTGATACACGAGAGGGATTAAATGTCCCCTCTACCCAAGGTGAACCCTACGAGGAGGATGGGCTACAGGCCGAGCTGAGAGAGCATCTGCTTCTACTCTGCTCTACTGCCTACATAGCTCCGGTAGCTCCAGCACATCACCTCCCCCTCAGGGAGGAACACAAGCAAAGAAGCCTCACGAAGCCTCGGTGTCTACCGATGGCTTCGTGAGGCTTCCTCGTATATATTATTCATACTCATCTCATATCGACATCTTCACATATCCATGATCCAAGAAATCAAGGCACGGATACTCGCTGGTGGTGACCTCACAGAGGACGAAGCCCTAGAGCTCCTCATCCGAGGCGATCGTGCAGAGCTCTACGAAGCGGCCCATGAGGTCACGGAGCACTTCCTAGGTAATGCCTTCGACACCTGCTCGATCATCAATGCTAAGAGTGGCAACTGTCCCGAGGACTGCAAGTGGTGCGCCCAGAGTGGTCACTATGCGACCTCGGCAGAGCGCTATGCCCTCGTCTCCCCGAGCGAGTGTGTAGCTCAGGCTCGCTATAACCACAAGCAGGGTATCGGACGCTTCTCCCTCGTGGCCAGTGGGCGCAGGCAGACCGACCGAGAGATAGACCTTATCTCCATCAGCTATCGCGCGATCAAGAGGGCAGAGCCTTCGCTGAAGTGCTGTGCCTCCCTTGGGCTTCTCAACCAAGGGCAGCTACAGAAGCTCTTCGATAGTGGAGTCACTACCTATCACTGCAATATGGAGACTGCCCCTAGCTACTTCGCTGAGCTCTGTACGACACATACCCAGCAGGATAAGGAGGCGACACTCCAGGCAGCCCGACAGGTGGGTATGCGTATCTGCTGCGGAGGGATCATCGGAATGGGGGAGAGTCTCCAGCAGAGAGTGGAGCTGGCATTCTATCTCAAGCGTCTGGGATCAGAGAGCATTCCGATCAACATCCTACAGCCGATTGAGGGGACTCCCCTCGGACACTCTACACCACTCACGGAGGATGAGGTCCTATCGGCGATCGCAGTCTTTAGGCTAGTGAACCCTCGTGCCTTCCTTCGCTTCTCTGGGGGGCGTGCCCAGCTAAGTCCCGAGACTCAGCGTAGGGCGATCTATATCGGTATTAACTCCGCTATCACGGGGGATCTCTTGACGACCATCGGTAGACAAGCCCGAGAGGATATGGCTATGATAGCCGAGTGTGGCAAGGAGAACCGCCCTGTAGACTGGGAGGTGCAGTACGACCACTAGAGGCCTCATAGGTCTAGCAATAGTCAAGGGCGACATGCTCCCCACAAGTGGGAGCGTGTCGCCCTTGGTCTTATTGGAAGTGGAGGCTACTTGTATAGGTAGCGTCGGATGCTCTGCTTCGGAGTCTTCTCGAAGGGGGTGGTGCGGAGCTCGAAGTGTTGGATCTTCTCGTAGCTACCGAGCTGCTCATTGAGCTTCGACCTAAGCCCTTGTATCAGGTGCCATCCCTCCTCGAGGGTCATCCCTGCCTCTTCGATGAGCTGCTGGTTAGGTACGATCACAGCCTCTAGCTTACCTTCACGCATTAGTACGAGGCTCTCTTGTACATAGGGAAGTAGCCCGATCTTGGTCTCAATCTCCTCGGGATAGATGTTCTGCCCGTTGGGGCCTAGGAGCATTGCCTTAGAGCGACCACGGATATAGAGGTAGTGGTCGCTGTCCATAGTGCCTAGGTCTCCGGTGCGCATCCAGCCATCTTCGGTGAAGAGTGAGGCTGTCTGCTCTGGGTTCTTGAAGTAGCCCATGCACACATTCTCTCCACGTACCTGGATCTCACCTATCTGATCCTCTACCTGACCTACGTTGTGCTGATGATCCTCGTCTAGGGGAGCGATACGAGCCTCCATGTAGGGGTGAAGTACACGCCCACAGGAGCGCAGACGCCAGTGCTCAGCCTCGATAAAGGAGATGAGAGGAGCACACTCTGTCATTCCATAACCCACGGTGATGGGGAAGCCGATACGCTTGAGGAAGGCTCCAACCTCGGGGTTGAGAGCTGCTCCGCCGACGATGACTTGGCGGAACTCTCCTCCGAGCCCTTCAGAGAGCTGAGCCTTTATCTTACGATAGACGATGTCACGTAGGATAGGTAGGGATAGCATGAAGCGTACCTTGGGGCTCTTGAGGATGGGCTGTAGGGTATTCTGGTAGATCTTCTCCAGTACCAACGGGACGGAGATGATCACGTGGGGGCGTACCTTCTTGAAGGCTACTCCTAGGATCTTCGGAGAGGGTACCTTACCTAGGATCACGACGTGTGTGCCACTGGCTAGGGCCAGGAAGAGGTTGATCATACAGCTGTACACATGCGCCATAGGCAGGAAGCAGAGTAGACGCTCCCTGGGGCGAATGATGTCGCGTGGCATACAGAAGACGAGGTTGCCTGCGAAGTTATTCCCCGAGAGCATAACACCCTTGCTGAAGCCCGTCGTCCCTGAGGTATAGTTCAGTACGAGTAGCTCACTATTGGGGATGTGGTAGTAGTGTACGTCCTCGGGCTGCATCCCCTTAGGGAAGCGTAGGGCGAACTCTTGGTCTACTGCCTCCAGCTGCTTCTGTACCTCTTCCTGCTCCGTAGCGTAGAGTACAGCCCGATCCTGGAAGTCAAGGACGACCGAGATAGCAGGTACTCCCTCTGGGCTCATATTGCTCCATAGATTAGGGGTAATACCTAGGAGCTTGGCCTCGGAGTGACCGATGATCTGCATGGCATCCCGTGGAGGGAAGTCCTGCAGGATCGGTACGATCACGCAGCCGTAGGTGATGACTGCAAGGAAGAAGATCGACCACTCGGCTGTATCCTTACCCATTAGGGCGACCTTATCACCATGCTGGAGTCCACGAGCGGCGAAGAATAGGTGCCACTTCTCGATGGCCTCGCACATCTGTCCGTAGGTGTAGTCACGTCCCTCATAGTTGGAGACAGCGGGTAGATCCCAGTGCTTCTTGAAGCTATCCTCTAGGAGCGCAATGATGTTCTTATCTATCATGATTGTTTATTCGTCACTAGCTGTCGTGCTGTACCCCCTTGGGTTGCACATAAATTGAAATCTGTGCAAAGATAGCGTTTTCTCCCTATTTCCCTACGTATACCTGAGGGCTGACACGTGATTTCTCGGGGGGTATTTTCTACCTTTTAGCTCTTTAGTGGTATTACTTCATGTCCTAGGGTGGCTTAACCATATCTCTGGAATGCCTAGTATTAGCTATGGGGAATGCCCATAGGAGAGTACCCTAAAGGGGACATACTTAGAGCGAAGTTGTGTACATGCGTGTATACAGTAGTGTACACATGAGTACACAACAGTGTACACACGTGTACACTTTTCCCTCCTAGTTAGTAGGTGTAGCCATGGTATATCTAGGCCTAGGGAGCGGATGCTCTTGTCTTGAGTGTAGGCTTCTCGACCACTTTGCTCTCAGCCTCTCGTGATTTCATGCCTCAGCCCTGGTGTGTCCCTGCCCATCGCTTTACCTTATATATTAAGGACTCATTTTCCTATAAACATGGAATGGATGGGGCGAAGGGATGTCCCCTCCCTTGAGAATATAGAGGGTAGCTTGTCCCTCTAGTGTAGGGGGGATCTGGTGTCCTGTCTGTATGTTAGGCTGCAGCGTGTAGCTATCTCCATTGGTGATCTCTTGGGAAAGGCAGTCTCCTAGATAGCAGAGAGGTGATAAGGGCGGCAGGTGCAGGTCTTTTTTGCTATCTTTGTGTCGATTCAAGTCCCTTGTTTACTACAAGGTGACCATAATTATTGGGTGTTTACGAACAGGCTTATTAAGAACTATCCGAGATAATGAAATCAAGTATATCTACCCTGTGTAGCGTACTTATGCTCATGGCGCTCAGCTTCGGCTGTGGTATGATGGGCAAGACTAAGAGCACTGGTGCAGCTCCCTCCCCCCACCATGATCGCTATGTCGTCATCTTGTCCCTAGACGGATTTCGTGCCGACTACCAGCAGCGTGCCCATACCCCCAACCTAGATAAGATGGATGCAGAGGGGCTATCGGGACGCTTCCGCCCCTCCTATCCGAGCCTTACTTTCCCGAATCATTATGCGATGGCCACGGGACTCTATCCGAATAATCATGGGCTCGTGGGGAATGAGTTCTGGGATGAGCGTGGAGCGCACTATCGCCTAGGTGACCGCTCGGCTGTCGAGGATCCAGCCTTCTACAAGGGGGAGCCGCTATGGAACGTAGCTCGTCGCCATGGGATGAAGTCTGCTAGTTTCTTTTGGGTAGGTAGTGAGACCGCTATAGGTGGCTTCCATCCAGACCGCTGGAAGAAGTTCAACGATAAGGTACCCTATACAGATCGTGCAGACTCTGTGCTCTCTTGGCTACAGCTCCCCAAGGCTGACCGCCCCAATCTCATCATGTGGTATATCGAGGAGCCCGACCATACAGGGCATCATGAGAGTCCCGAGTCTCCTAAGACTCTCCGTATGGTGGAGCGCATGGACTCGGTCATAGGCTACTTTAGGGATCGTCTGGCAGCCCTCGACATACACAAGCAGGTAGACTTCATTCTGGTCTCCGATCACGGGATGGCTTCCTACGACAAGACCAAGACAGTAAATCTAGCTGATTATCTCCCCTTAGATAGCTTTGAGCATGTGGCGACAGGCCCTTTCACCCATCTCTATCCGAAGGCTGGCTATACAGAGAAGGCTTATCAGATCCTGAAGAAAGTGCCTCACATCACTGTCTATCGCAAGGGTGAGCTCCCCGAACGCCTCCACTTCGGCAGTAGCCCTCGTATCGGAGAGCTCGTCGTGCTAGCTGACCTTGGGACACAGATATTCTTCCGTCCAGAGGGTACCCCCAAGTCCTTCCTTGCAGCAGGTCATGGCTTTGACAACAAGCATCCTGAGATGTTCGCTGTCTTCAAGGCCGTAGGCCCACACTTCCAGGCTGGTCGTAAGGTAAGCGAACCGATCCCCAACATCACCCTCTATCCACTCGTCTGCAAGATCCTCGGGCTACAGCCTCATCACCATGATGCAGATGAGACACTCGCACAGTCTCTACTCAAGTAGTAGCGTATCCCATCACCATGTTTGTTGCCCAAAAGAAGCGTAGAGAGAACATCATCGAGTATCTCCTCTATATGTGGCAGGTCGAGGATCTCATCCGAGCAGCAGGGATCTCCCCTGAGGGGGTAGAGCGACTCATCCTACCTCGTTACCAGGGGACAGAGGCTGAGCTATCGGCTATCCGCTCTTGGTACGATGAGCTCATCGATATGATGCGCATTGAGGGGAAGCAAGAAGAGGGGCACCTAGATATCAATTGTGTCGTCCTGCTGCAGCTAGAGGAGCTACACCGAAGGCTCGCTAGCAATCCCGATGACTACATCTACTCGGGGCTACAATTCCAGATACTCCCAGCACTTATCCAGCTACGTGCTAAGGGAGCTAAGACCGATGAAGGGGATATAGAGACCTGTCTCAATGCCCTATATGGCTACATTACGCTCTCCCTCCAAGGGAAAGAGGTTAGCCCCGAGACACAGAAATCAATGAAACAAATAAGTGCCTTCCTAGCTATGCTAGCCCATAGGTACAACCTCGAGCACGAAGCAGAGACTGCTCCAAACTAGAGACTAAATGAACGAGTACAAAGCAGAGATAGACCAGCGGCGAACCTTCGCCATCATCAGTCACCCCGATGCTGGGAAGACGACCCTGACCGAGAAGCTCCTCCTCTTTGGTGGCGCTATACACGTGGCTGGGGCAGTCAAGAGTAATAAGATCAAGAAGACCGCTACCAGTGACTGGATGGAGATTGAGAAGCAACGTGGTATCTCCGTCGCCACCTCAGTCATGGGCTTCGAGTATCGTGACTACAAGATCAACATCCTAGATACCCCTGGACACCAGGACTTCGCAGAGGATACCTTCCGTACCCTGACAGCTGTCGATAGCGTCATCATAGTGATCGACGGAGCTAAGGGGGTAGAGGCTCAGACACGCCGTCTCATGGAGGTCTGTCGTATGCGCAAGACGCCTGTCATGGTCTTCATCAATAAGATGGACCGTGAGGGACGTGATCCCTTTGAGCTCCTTGATGAGATCGAGGCCGAGCTCCAGGTGCGTGTCCGCCCTCTCTCTTGGCCCATCGATATGGGACAGCGCTTCCGTGGGGTATATAACATCTATGAAGGGGCTCTGAACCTCTTTACTCCAGACAAGCAGCGTATCACCGAGACGATTACCCTCACGGATGTATACTCTCCTGAGCTCGAGGAGCATGTCTCCCCCGAGCAGGCCGAGAAGCTCCGACTAGACCTCGAGCTCGTAGACGGAGTCTACCCAGCCTTTGACCAGAATGAATACCTAGGGGGAGACCTTGCCCCCGTCTTCTTTGGCTCGGCTCTGAATAACTTCGGTGTGCAGGAGCTCCTCAACTGCTTCATCGAGATAGCTCCCTCTCCTCGTCCTGTACAGGCAGAGGAGCGAGAAGTCTCACCCTACGAGCCTGCCTTCACAGGCTTCGTCTTCAAGATCCATGCGAATATGGATCCCAACCACCGCAGTTGTATAGCCTTCGTCAAGATATGCTCTGGGAGATTTGAGCGCAATGCCGCTTACCGGCATATTAGGCTCGGCAAGACGCTTAAGTTTAGTAGCCCGACAGCCTTCATGGCTCAGAAGAAGGAGACGGTAGACGAGGCCTTTGCTGGAGATATTATTGGGCTACCTGATACGGGTAACTTCCGTATCGGGGATACCCTCACAGCAGGGGAGGATCTACATTTCCGGGGCCTACCCAGCTTCTCTCCCGAGCTCTTTAAGTACATCGAGAACGAAGACCCGATGAAGACCAAGCAGCTCGCTAAGGGTATTGACCAGCTCATGGGAGAGGGAGTCGCACAGCTCTTCGTCAATCAGTTCAATGGGCGCAAAATCATCGGTACTGTAGGGCAACTCCAGTTTGAGGTCATTCAGTATCGCCTACTGCATGAGTACGGAGCAGCTTGCCGCTGGGAGCCTATTAGCCTGCATAAGGCCTGCTGGATCGAGTCTGATGATCCTGCGGAGCTGGAGAACTTCAAGCGTCGTAAGGCGCAGTATATGGCTAAGGACTTGGCGGGTAGAGATGTCTATCTAGCCGACTCTGGCTATGTACTGATGATGGCACAGCAGGACTTCCCGAAGATCCGCTTCCACTTCACCTCGGAGTTCGGTGGCTGATCACATGATATAGAATAATAACTATCCGTAATATTCACTAACCAATTTACTCATGAAGACAATCAAGTTATTGTCCATTGCCCTTGTGGCAACCTTTGCCTTCGGAGCTCTACATGCACAGAGCAAGAAGGTAGCTAAGAGAACGCCTCAGAGCTATGTCATCCAGACGAATGTCCCCAAGCGTCCTGCGGGACAGAAGGACGTCCTCGGTCTACGACATGCTCCTATACCTATCGTCCGTGTAGGCTTTATTGGTCTCGGGATGCGTGGCCCAGGTGCTGTGGAGCGCTTCACCCACCTCGACGGGGTAGAGATTAAGGCCCTCTGTGACCTCCACCCAGAGCGTGTAGAGAAGGCTCAGAAGATCCTCTCCAAGGCTGGCCTCCCCGAGGCTGCTAGCTATAGCGGTAAGGAGGATGCCTGGAAGGCACTCTGCGATCGTGACGATATTGACCTCGTCTACATCGCTACCGACTGGAGACACCATGCCGAGATGATGATCTACGCTATGAACAAGGGTAAGCACGTAGCCTGTGAAGTACCTGCAGTGATGACCCTCAAGGAAGCTTGGGATGTGGTCAATACCGCAGAGCGTACTCAGCGTCACTGCATGATGCTGGAGAACTGTGTCTACGACTTCTTCGAGCTCACTACACTGAATATGGCTCAGCAGGGACTCTTCGGTGAAGTCCTCAGCACGAAGGGAGCCTATATTCACAATCTCGAGCCCTTCTGGAAGTACTATGAAGGCAACTGGCGTCTGAAGGCCAACGAAGACTTCCGTGGCGATATCTATGCCACTCATGGCCTAGGCCCAGCATGTTGGGTACTCAATATCCATCGTGGTGACCGTATGCAGTACCTGACTGCTATGGATGTCCCAGCTACGTCACTACCTCGCTTCATGGAGAAGGAAATGGGGATCAAGAACCCTGTCGTCAAGAACGGAGAGATGACCCAGACCCTCATCAAGACGGCCAAGGGGAAGACCATCTACCTCGAGCACAACGTCACCTCCTACCGCCCCTACAACCGCCTCTATCAGGTCATCGGTACCGATGGCTTTGCCAACAAGTACCCCTCTGAAGGCTACTGCCTGCGTCCTACAGAGGAAGCAAAGGCTGCTGTCCCTAACCATGAGGACCTCAAGAGCCACGACTTCGTGAGCCCAGAGACGAAGAAGTATCTCATGGAGAAGTACCAGCATCCTATCCAGAAGGAGATCGCAGAGAAGGCTAAGACGGTCGGTGGTCATGGTGGGATGGACTTCATCATGGACTATCGTCTAATCTACTGCCTACAGAAGGGACTACCTCTCGATATGGACGTATATGACCTAGCTGAGTGGTCTTCCATCGGTGAGCTCACCAGTCTGTCGCTGCAGAATAACTCTGCTCCCGTCGCTATGCCCGACTTCACTCGTGGTGCATGGGATCGCATCATCGGGCTACAGCTACACTTCGCTAAGTAACCCTTAGGTAAGATTATAAATAGAGCAGGCGACGCTTCCCGATTAGGGGGCGTCGCCTGCTCTATTTCTTTGCTATCCTCTTCGGAGTCTCCCTTGTCTGTGGGGGGAGGGGAGCGTGATAGGCTGAACCTTACTTATAGCGCATCCAGCGAAGGAGCTCCTTTACAGAAGGTTTCTTCCCATACATCAGGATGCCTACTCGGTAAATCTTGCCCCCGAAGTAGCTCGTACCGACGAAGGAGAGATAGAGTAAGATGAGGCTCAGTGCGATCTGCCAGATGGGTACCTCGAAGGGTAAGCGCACCATCATCACAATAGGTGAGGTAATGGGGAGGATCGAGCACCAGAAGGCAAGGCTCCCATCAGGGTTATCAGCACTAGCGAGTCCTGCATAGATAGAGAAGACCATGATAAGCACCATCGGGAGCATCAGCTGCGAGCTGTCCTCGTCCGAGGAGACCGTTGCACTCAGGGCTGCTAGGATAGAGGCATAGAAGAGATAGCCTCCGATAAAGAAGAGGATGAAGCAGACGATGATCATCGTGAAGTTGATCCCGCTAAGTGCCCGTAGCCCTTGGATGAGCTCTGTAGTACCTCCAGCGGACATAGCTCCTGTGGCCTCTGATGTATTTACACCGAGGAAGAACTGTAGGCCGGTACTCCCTAAGGTGAGTAGCACCACCCAGACGATGATCTGCACGACACCGGCTAGACCAATACCTATGATCTTGCCCATCATCATGTCCATAGGTCGTACTGAGGAGACCATGATCTCTAGTATCCTACTCTTCTTCTCCTCCTGGACACCCTGGAGTACCATACCGCCGTAGGTCATGATGAAGATATAGCTGAGGAATGTCAGTCCCATACCGAGAGCTGATGCCATGGAGCTGGAGGCGGTGGTGGCATCGCCCTCCTCGTTCCACTTGTAGGTCGTCACTGCGATCGTGACCCTGCTCTGCTGGATAGCCTCCTTGAGTTCGGGGATCTGGAAGGAGGCGATCTTCTGATCTGTGAGGTAGTTGGAGAGGGTAGTGTTGATATAGGTCTCTAGGCCTCGGGGGAGTTGCTTGAAGGAGAAGAGGCTTATCGCACTGGGGTCGTCAAGTAGGTCTTGGCGGATCTCAAGTATGGCTGTGATCTCCTCTGGATGGTTCTCACCCTTGTATTCGCTTATGGGGCGGTCAGCTGCAACGAAGGAGTAGGCTTGGCTATCCTGGAAGAGCTTTAGATACTTCCCTGTGTGGTCAATCACTGCTACCCGCTGGATATCCATCCCATCATGAGCCAAGAGAATGGGGACGACCCCCACTGCTAGCATGAGGAAGGGGAAGAGTAGCGTCATGATCCAAAATGAACGCTTGCGCACACGTGAGTAGAACTCACGCTCGATGACTAGTCTTAGATTATTCATGTTCCTGTGGAGTCACTTGTACGGTTTGTAGGAAGATTTCGTGCATCGAGGGGTATTCACGCTCTGCATGCTGGACCTTGATCCCCGTGGGGAGCTGTGCCAGAGTGTGTCGTAGGTCTTCATCCTCCGAGAGGGATAGACGAAGCATTCCTCCCCTCTGGGTCTGCTCGTGCTCGATCGGAGCGAGTCTCGCTAGCTCCTCTGGCGTTAGTGTCCCATCATAGGTGATACGTGCTGTCCCCTTGCTGTGGGCTCGGCGGATCTCCTCCGTCCGTCCTGAGAGGACTACGTGCGAGCGGTCTATCAGGGTAATGCTATCACATAGCTCCTCGACACTCTGCATATTGTGCGTCGATAGGATGAGGGTCGTCCCGCTGTCCCTGAGGCGAAGGATCTCCTGCTTGAGGGTCTCGGCATTTACGGGGTCGAACCCACTGAAGGGCTCATCGAAGATCAGAAGCTTGGGCTCGTGGATGACGGTGCAGATGAACTGTACCTTCTGCTGCATCCCCTTGGATAGCTCCTCTACCTTCTTCCCCCACCAGGGTAGGATGTCGAGATGCTCGAACCACTTGCGAACACGTTTCTCGGCCTCCTGCTTGGTCAGCCCTTTGAGGCGGGAGAGGTAGATCGCTTGCTCCCCGACCTTCATCTTTGGGTATAGACCTCGCTCCTCGGGGAGATAGCCTATATGGCGAAGGTCGCTCTCTTGGATGGGCTTACTCTCGAGGAGTACCTCTCCACTATCAGGGGCTGTGATGCGGTTGATGATACGGATGAGCGAGCTTTTCCCTGCTCCGTTAGGTCCTAGCAGACCGAAGATCTGTCCCTCCTCCACCTGGAGCGAGACTTGATCTAGTGCGGTGTGTGTAGCATAGTGCTTGCTTACATCTTTTACTTCCAG
>NZ_CAJZFJ010000057.1 GCF_915070105.1 uncultured Porphyromonas sp. | reverse complement strand
AAAGGTATATCAAATACCCAATACCAACCAAATCTTCCCATGAAAAACTTCTGAAAAACCGCCTGTGAGTTGTATTCATTAACCCGATAGCAAACAACTTACATGGATGGAAAAAATTTTTATCCGACTATGTAATTTCCGAACTCGGACACCCGGGAGCATACCCAGGTCGATCCCAAAATCATCCCTGCGGCTCAGTTTTCGACCCGGAAATAGCTCTTGTCGCTTCCCTAGGCACTGCCTAAAGGGCATAATCCCCATGTCCGCCCCCCATTTCACAAAGGCTCGTAGCCCAAGCAAAACGCAAACACACCCACCGAGGGCCTACAAACGCCCTCCACAAAAGGGCTAAAACGATCATACCGAGAACGCTCTTGCGCTCTTACCGAGAACGCTCTTGCGCTCATACCGAGAGCGTGAGAGCGTTCTTACCGACAGCGCAAAGGCGATCATATAAGGAACGCCCCCACCAGCTTGACATAGGTGATGGGGGCGTTCATTCTGAGCGTCTTAGAGAGTGCCTACTATCTAGGGGCTTGCCTAGTCTGAAGAGACACTACGAAGAGCCTTGGGATACGATACACTATCGACTGGTATAGTACACGGGGTGTGGACTACTTGATCGCATAGGGATTGTTCGTATTCGTGGGCCAGTTGATGTTCTGGTAGAAGTACGTAGCATCAATCTGGTTGTTCGGAGCACAGAGCTCTAGGGTCTGGATAGAGACTGGGCTAAGGTAGTGAGCCTGATAGAAGGTATAGCCATCGAACATGTCGTTGTTATTAGCCTTCGAGATGATCTGGTAAGGACGATGGTAGAGGCCAAGTGATTGCTGCGAGATGTTGGACTTAGAGCTACCATCAGCGATTACTCTGGTCGTAGTAGGATCAGGCACCTGTTCTTCCTTCTCCTTGCCATCGGGACCTGTGACCTTCACCTTCTTCGTCCCCCAGAAGTAGGGATACTTGTGGATCTTTGTCCAGAAGTTCACACCCTCGATGACATAGTTCTTGACCTGGTCCATAGCGCACCAGCGAACGAGGTCGTTGTGACGTATACCCTCACCAGCAAACTCACAGCGACGCTCACGACGGATGCTATAGAGCGTAGGATCCACGGGCTGCCCCTGAGAGAAAGCACCCCAGTCGTAGGAAGGCCTATTGACATTAGCCTCCACAGACATATCCGTAGCGGCTATGGTCGCATCTATAGTCCCCGTGATACCAGCACGAGCACGGAGCGCGTCCCAGTACTTACGTGCATCAGCATCTAGGGTCTTATTGAGTTCATAGGACGCCTCGATGTAGTTGAGGTAAGCTTCGGAAGCTCTGAGGATGGGCACACCCGAAACGTCGTTCATCTCTGAGCCGTGACGCATAGAGGGATCGTAGTTGTAATACTTACGCTGAGCATAGCCAGTGACGTCTCTGACCTCAGGCTTGTCGATCATGTTCGCGCACTCATACTTATTGATCTCCTTCTTGGTCTCATTGTAGGTACGAGCATCGGACTCAGCGAAGAGGAAGAGCTGCAGGCGCTCATCACGATCCTTCTTCACATTATCGATCGTCTCATCATTATAAGTAGCCGTATTACGCTTGTAGTAAGGAGTACCATCCTTCATGAGGAAGGACTCTACGAGACCACGTGTCCAGCCCGAGTTCGTACCAGAGATCAGCTGGTGAGAGACGAGGTGAAGGATCTTCTTGTCCTTGCTGTACTGTCTCCACAGCAGAATCTCAGAGAAGGATTCAAGGCTTCTGGAGGCAAACATCTCATAGTAGGAATTCCAGCCGCTATAGGTCGGAAGGGGAGGATTGATCTCGTGCGAGTTGGGGGTCAGAGATACCGCATCGGCAACGACCTTGGCAGATGCCATAGCCTGCTCGAGGAAGAACTTGACCTCAGCATCCTGATCGAAGACCTTACCCTTGTTCCACTCCTTGTCCTTACCTGGCCAAGTGGCATCACCTGGGACACGCCCTGTGCCTCGGTGGTGCTTCTCGAAGGTTCCTTCGTAGAGCGCCACACGGCTCTTGAGTAGCTGAGCAGCGTTCTTGGTCAGACGCTGATTCATTGGGAAGGTAGGCTTCAGATACTTGATTGCAGAGTCAAGCTCGCTGAGGATAAAGCGGGCGACCTCATTACGAGGACGTCTCTGTGAGGCCTTCTGTAGGGTCTCCTGCTCTATAGGCAGAGTCTGTGTAATGATAGGGAAGTCCCCGTAGGATTGCAAAGCATCGTAGTAGAGCAGGGCACGGATGGCATAGGCCTCTCCGATATAGTGGTTGATATCGGCCTGTGTCCCGACGATCTTACCAGCGTAGAACTTGGGGAGGACTTGCTCCATGTACCAGTTCACGTTACGGATCGAGGCGATGGAGGGTTGACCGGTGCTTTCGACCTTCCACGAAGTGTTGCTGAACATCGTACGGTTCGGATTGGTCGTAGCCTGGTTATCCGTACCATTATCATAGGTAGCTATCCCTGCGTGGTAGCCTCCACTACCATGCCCAGGGAAGAGAGAGGCATAGTAGTTGATCGTGAAGGTGCCGATCTGCTCGGCAGTCGTGTAGTAGTCTGCGGGACCGACCTGATCCAGAGGCTCACGATCGAGGATATTACACGAGGAGAGGGCGAGGAGTCCAGAGGCGAGGATCAGCGTCCGACTCCAGTGATTATGTAGTCTCATAATGCTTGTTCGATTAGATGCCGATTAGATATTGACATTGAGCCCGAAGGAGATCGTACGCTGTAGTGGGTAGATCTTACCTGGTCCCCAGTCGCCACCCGTAGCTTCGGGGTCGAAGATCTTAGGAAGTTTGGTGAAAGTCACGAGATTATCAGCCGAAGTGTAGACACGCAGACGGCTTATCCCGATCTTCTTCGACAGGGATGCTGGGAGCGTATAGCCTAGCTGGATATTCTTGATACGCAGGTAGGCAGCATTGACGACGTAGCGAGACTGCGTCTGCATGTTCTTACCACCCTGACTGAAGAGAGGACGTGGGAAGCGAGCATTTAGGTTAGCCCCATTAGGGTCACCCTCAGGACGGAAGAAGTCCCAGTGCTCCTTGAAGCCCACAGACTGCCACTGCCCATGGCTGGTAGCGCCGACAGAGTAAGGAGAGTTGTCAAACCAGTCCCGACGACCGATACCCTGTAGGAAGAAACTAAAGTCAATATCCCGCCAAGTAACGTCGGCATTGAAGCCAAACTTGTAGCGAGGGACATTATACCCGAGCTTACGTAGGTCTCCGTGGTCAGCGAGTGTGCTCGCACCACTATTGACCTTACCGTCACCATTGAGGTCCTTGTACATGATATCACCAGCCTGCCAGTTATTACCCCATGCGGGCTGATTGGCTCTTAGGTGTTCATTCATCTCATCGTTGGTCTTGGCGATACCCTGAGTCGTATATCCCCAGAACTCACCCATACGACGACCTGCGTACCATGTGGAGAGCGTCCCTGTAGGGTTGTAGTACTGAGTGACAGTCTGGATATCATCCGAGAGGACGAGACGTAGGCCGTAGTTTACCTTGTCGATCTGGTCACGCCACTTCAGTTCGGCTTCCCAACCCTTAGATACAAGGGTTGCATTGTTCACCTGAGGCTGACCGACACCGAGGGTAAAGGGCAGTGGAGCAGGAGGTCCGACCATATCTCGGGTGGTACGATTGAAGTACTCGAGAGTACCCTGTAGTCTATTGTTGAAGGCAGCGAAGTCGAGACCAAGGTTCCAGGACTCGATGCGCTCCCAGGTGAGGGAGTTCGAGACGATGCCAGGAGCATTGGAGGTATTCAGGCGCTCACCACCGACGAGCCAAGCAGAGTTAGCCGTGCCTACTGGCTGAGAGAGGAACCATGGGTAGAGCGCCTGTACCTCAGTATTCCCTAGCGTACCCCATGAGCCACGGAGCTTCAGCATAGAGACAGTGCTCTTGAGGGGTTCAAAGAACTTCTCATTGGCGATATTCCAACCAGCAGAGAAGGAAGGGAAAGTAGCCCAACGCTTGTCGCCGATGAAGCGAGAGGATCCGTTGGTACGTACCGATACCTCTAGGAGGTAGCGCTCATCGTAAGCATAGTTCAGACGAGCAAAGCTACCCATCGTAGCCCAATGGGTGTAGCCCGAATAGAGAGTAGGCTTATCGTTAGTAGCCGTATTGATTGTGGGCACTTGGTTCGAGATCAGATCCTTCTTTGTACCACCGAGATTATGATACTTATTGACTTCGAGGTCAAGACCTGCGATGAGCTTGACATCGTGCTTCTCGGCAAAGATACGGCTGTACTCGGCGTAGTAGCGTCCATTGAAGTAGTCATTCTTCCATGTGCTCTCGCCCACGCTGGTCTGTCCATCGTCACCACCCTCACGTGAGGTTAGGCGAGGGAGCCCCTTATTATCGTAGCTGTAGATAGCGAGTACATCCCAGTGATTGTGGTTATAGGTCGTATTGTAGTTGTTCTCAGCACGCAGTAGGAGTCCCTCCATAGGACGAGCCTCTAGGATGAGCTGCTGGTTCACACGATCCTTCTGGTTACGGTCGATACCCCCGTCACGCATCTGGATGGTCTCGTTACCGGGAATGAGGTGACCGTTGATGTCACGCACAGGGTTGGTCGGCCAGCGACGAGCGATGTTGTGGAAGAAGAGACCCGTCATATAGCTAGGACGAGAATACTCGTCACGAGACCAGCGATTGGTATAGGAGATGGTCAGCCATGGAGTAATATCGGTGCTGATCTTGGCGGTGAGGTTGTAGCGCTTGAAGGTATCACGACCATAGCGAATCAGCCCCTGCTGATCGAGGAGTGCGCCACTGAGGTAATAGTTCGTCTTGCCACTCCCCCCAGAGATGGAGATGTTGTGCTCGTGAGTAGGGACGTTCTTGCGGTACATCTCGTCGAACCAGTTGGTGTTGGCCCAAGCTCCCGTGTAGAGATCCCATGCATTGGTACGCTCGTTCCAGACCGTTCCAGAGCGGAACTTATCATCGATCGTACCATTCTTATAGTCTACGATGCGCTTCATGATCTCGTCGGTGAAGACGGTACCATTCCCTGAGTTTGCCCCAGCGATATTGAAGTACTTGGCGAACTGCTCAGAGTCCATCATCTCAGGCACCTGTGTAGCGGTAGAAAAGCGCACATTACCCCCATAGGAGACACGTGCGCGACCCTCACGACCACTCCTGGTCTTGATGAGGACTACCCCGAAGGCAGCACGTGAACCGTAGATCGAGCTCGCAGAAGCATCCTTCAGGATCGAAATGCTCTCGATATCGTTAGGAGCTAGAGCATTCATATCGCCCTCTGACCCGTCGATTAGAACGAGTGGGCTAGAGTTCGATCCGCTACCGATAGTACCCGTACCGCGGATATTGAGAGCCATGGTGCTATTGAGGGCTCCACCGGAGTTCCCGACAGAGAGGTTAAGACCTGGGATCATCCCCTGTAGAGCCTGGCCGAGGTTCTGTACAGGACGGGCAGCCAGAGACTTGGAGTCGATGGAGGAGACAGCACCCGTGAGATTCACCTTCTTCTGTGTACCATAGCCGACGACAACGACCTCTTGGGTCATCTGAGCGTCATCCTCGAGGACGACATCGATCTCTGTACGTCCCGAGACAGGGATCTCTTGCTTCTTCATCCCGACGTAGGTGAAGACGAGGATAGCATTGCGAGAGACCCCCTGGAGGGTGTAGCCCCCAGTGGCACTGGTCGTTGTCCCCGTAGTGGTTCCCTTGACGCGGATAGATACCCCAGCTAGAGGATCTTTTTGGGTGTCAGTGACGACCCCCTTGATGGTGATCGTACCTTGCGCCCAGGCAACAAGCGAACTACTTAGGAGCATCGCCAAGGTCAGTAGCACGACCCTAGCGGTAAAGTACTTGTAGAAATACTTCATCTTCGTAAGTAAGTGTTAGTGAAACGTGATTATAGTTTGGATTCATTTCGGCATAATCCCAGCAGCCAAGAGATAAATAGGTGTCCCTATTTCATTCCTTGCCTGCTCTGTATATAGATCAATATATACCTCCATTGTAATAAATACGAATATCTTACAAGGCATACCACATACCATCACGATATGCGAGAGTCTCCATAGGGGGTATTATCCCTGTTATTACTCGGCAATGGGAGCTAAACTGCCCCCTCTGGCACCTTTTCAATACGTCGTCTTACTTTACAATATTACCAGGAGTTAATCTACCTCCTTAATAAAGGCAAAGTTATATACAAAAATTGAAAACGCAAGCAATAAATCAGGTGCTTACTTAATAAAATATTTAAGTAATTTAACCCGCTGTAATATAGCCCACTGCGTAACCATTCCACAAGATGTTTAGATACACACCTGGGGGGATCATTCAGCAAATAGACCTAGTCCGACAACCATTACTCAATGAATCCTACTGATCACCTTACCATACTTTTCTATCTTTCCCCCCCTACCTACCCTCAGTCTCCACCTCACATCCTCGCCATGTTTTTGGCTTGCACTGACCCTCTTCAAGCTGACAGAAAGGGATTGGGTTAAACGATAATCGTCCTGCCCCTCAAGCTAGGGACAAGACGATCATCTCAGATCCATACGACCTACCGATCCAGGGTCAGCACTGTTTTACCTGAGGAGCTAGATTGATCTATATACATCAATGCATCGTTTGCCTGCTCCAAGGTGAAGACTTTATCTATCGTGTGGCAAAGTGCACCACTTGGCCACCTAGAGACAGCTCCCCGATGAGCCCATCTGAGAGCGTTGGACACGGACCTAGTAGTCGCACTCCATAGTATACATAATATTCACTGTGCTCGACCATCGATACTCCTTTCCATAACGACAACACAAAATTCGGTATTTCTCTCCATTTCTACAGTCATAGAGCTGAGCCGACGCATGAGCTCGCTGGGTATTCCGCACTCTTTGGCTCTTTTCTGGGGGGCATTTCATACCCAAGGGAAGTCTCTTAGCCATATCTCTGGAGTGCCTAGGTGTTAGCCCCGAGAACTGCACCAATGAGAGCCCTAGAGCGAACATACTTAGAGCGAAGGTGTGTACACGCGTGTACACTATTGTATACACGTGGGTACACAATGGTATACACACGTGTACACTTTTCCTCCTAGATAGCAGGTATATCCTTGGGTAGTCTATACCTAGAATAGAGATGTTTCTATCTTCAGTACTTGCTCCTCGACTACTTTGTCCTAGACCACTAGTGATGTCATACTTCTGTCCTGAGTCATAGCGAAGGGAGGGGGTGCCCCCCCTCTCCTTGCTACTTCATCGTCTACCCCCCATATTGTTGAAGCCTAGGCTTGGGATCTAGGCTTAGCTTGCCAAAGGCGGGATACACGACCAGCACAATACATACCATCGACATACCGCCCCAATGCCTATATAGCTACCCAACGAATGCCTCCCCAGAGGGTAGCCCGGCGAACACCTATACACAGACCTCTTACATAGGACTTGGTCCGAAGACAAGGCGAATAGAACTCTTTAGGAGAGACGACACGAGCCAGGATACCCTGCAAATACCCTACTTTTGTAGTATATATAATGTATCCTTACGCTATGCGAAGACCTATAGATAGAATAATGACAGGGCGACTTGCGTATCTCCTGCGGTTCGTAGCCGTCACCTTCGGTAGCTTCCTACTAGGGAAGACACTCTTCATCCTCTACAATCACAAGCTCAGTGGCACGATGAGCCTAGGGGACTTCCTAGGAGTGCTCTTCCACGGAGCGAGCCTAGACTTAGCAGTCGTGGGGTATCTCATTGCCCTACCGCTGCTCGTAGTGCTAGTGAGCTATGCCTTCACTTCATTCCCTGCCCGTAGAGTCTTGCTCGCCTATCATCTAATCATATCAGCCGTCCTTGCCCTCGTCTTCGTAGGGGACACTGCGCTGTATCCCTTCTGGGGGTTCAAGCTTGATGGCACAGTCTTCCTCTACCTAGACTCTCCGAAGAATGCCTTTGCCAGCGTCCCCCTAGGCTTCACGCTCCTTGGGGGGCTCATCGCACAGCTCTGGGCCTTTGGGCTCTTTACCCTCCTACAGAAGAGCACGCCTCGGAGATGGGAACGGGGTAGCCGCCCTATACTCGGAGCTGTGGGAGTGCTCGCTCTCCTACCTCTGACCGTCCTCGTGATCCGAGGTGGCGTAGGACGCTCGGTGACCAATGTAGGACAAGTGTACTTCAGTCAAAATCAGTTCCTCAACCACGCTGCGGTCAATCCTGTCTTCAGCCTCTTCTCCTCGCTGGACAAGGTGGAGGACTATGATGCCGAGTACAACTTCTTCAGCGAGCAGCAGCGAGCCCAGCTCGTAGCAGGGCTTTACCCCAAGGAGGCTCCTGCCGAGATCGAGCTCCTACGCACGCAGCGACCCAACATAGTCCTCATCATCCTCGAGAGCTTCGGAGCAAAGTATATCGAGAGCTTCGGAGGTATGCCCGACATCACCCCCAACCTCGACCGCCTCGCTCGTGAGGGTGTGGTCTTCAGCCAGTGCTATGCCAATAGCTACCGCACAGACCGAGGAGTACTCTCCACCCTGAGTGGCTACCCGAGCTTCCCCACACACTCGGTGATGAAGATGCCTGCCAAGAGCCGTACCCTCTCGGGTATCGCACGGGAGCTCCAACGTGTGGGCTATGCGACCGACTTCCTCTATGGAGGCGATGCCAACTTCACGAACATGAAGGGATACCTCCTCGGCAGTGGCTACGAGCGAGTGACCGATGATCGGGATCTCGACCGCAGTCTCCCTCGTCAGAGCTGGGGGGTACAGGACGGAGCGACCTTCGACTACCTCTATCGTGCGATCCAGCAGAGGGGGACAGACCGCCCCTGGCACACGGGCTTCCTGACCCTAAGCAGCCACGAGCCCTTCATCGTCCCTTACCAGCGATTTGCGGAGGAGGTACCCAACGCCTTTGCCTACGTCGATGACTGCATCGGGCGGTTCGCCGACCGACTAAGGAAGACCAAGGCCTGGGATAACCTACTCGTGATCTGTGTCGCCGACCACGGCTACTCGACTGGGCCGAGCGAGGAGCGACACACCTCACAGATCCACCATATCCCCATGCTCTGGTTCGGTGGGGCGATCAAGGAGCCACGGCGCATCGACCAGCTCATGACCCAGAGCGACCTAGCTGCTACCCTGCTGGCTCAGCTCGGGCTGTCGTATCGAGACTTCCCCTTCAGCCGGAATATCCTAGCAGCGAACTACACCTACCCCTTCGCCTACTACACCTTCAATGATGGCTTTGGCTTCATCGACTCCACGGGCGTAACCGTCATGGAGAACGTCGGCGAGCAACTCCTCGAGCAGCACCCCTCTCCCTCCGTCGAACGTATCGCCCGAGGGCGTGCCCTCCTGCAGACGACCCACGACGACCTCGCTCGCCGATAGCATCTAGCTAGCCCAAGTAGGCATACACACGTGCCTCCAGCAATAAGCCCCCTCCGAGCAGAATACTCAGAGGGGGCTTATTGCTGGAGGCCCTATTGTGCGTAGTAGGCTGGGGGCTAGAGGGCGGAGAGGAGGTTACGCTCGATACGCTGCGAAAGGTTCTCCGTAGGCTCCTTGACGAAGGTACGTCCCGTCACTAGTTCGTAGAGCTCGATGTACCGATCGGAAACGCTCTGGCAATACTCGGGCGTCATCGTGGGGACGACTTCACCGGCACGCCCCTGGAAGCCCTGCTTGATGAGCCACTGACGGACAAACTCCTTGGAGAGCTGCTTCTGCTCCTCTCCTCTGTCGAAGCGTTCCTGATAGCCCTCGGCATAGAAGTAGCGAGAGGAGTCAGGCGTGTGGATCTCGTCGATGAGGAAAATCTCCCCAGCCTCGTTCTTACCGAACTCGTACTTGGTATCCACGAGGATCAAGCCCCGCTCACGTGCCATCTCCTGACCACGGCGGAAGAGTGCATACGTATAGGCCTCGATCTGTCGGTAGTCCTCCTCGCTGACGAGTCCTGTGCGGATGATCTCCTCTCGGGAGATATTCTCATCATGCCCCTCATCCTCCTTGGTCGTCGGGGTAATGATGGGCTGGGGGAAGGCTTCGTTCTCCCTCATTCCCTCGGGTAGAGGCACACCACATAGACTGCGCTCACCTGCCTGATAGGCTCGCCATGCTGATCCCGTGAGGTAGCCACGGATGACCATCTCTACACGGAAGGGCTGGAGACGATGCCCAAGGCTGACCATCGGGTCGGGAGAGCACAGGAGCCAGTTGGGGACAATATCCCTCGTAGCTTCGAGGAAGTAGGTAGCGATCTGATTGAGCACCTGCCCCTTGTAGGGGATGCCCTCGGGGAGCACGACATCGAAGGCCGAGATCCTATCTGTAGCGACCATCGCTATGCGTCCATCTCGTAGGAAGTAGACATCGCGTACCTTGCCATGATAGACATGATCTTGACCTGGCAGATGCAGGTCGGTGTGCGTGAGTGTATGTACCATAAATGCTAGGAATGTATTGTTGTGATTGAGATTCGTTGTCAGAGTTACTTCTCGGTATGTTCCTCCTCGTCCTTGCGGTCATAGACCTCTACGATCTCGGAGACCAGTGGGTGGCGGACAATATCTACAGTAGAGAAGTGAATGAAGCTAATGCTCCTAAGCCCATGGAGCTTGTCCACGGCATCACGCAGACCTGAGCGTACCCCTCGGGGAAGGTCCACCTGTGTGAAGTCCCCCGTGATGATCATCTTGGAGTTAGCTCCGAGGCGAGTCAGGAACATCTTCATCTGCTGGGGGGTGGTATTCTGAGCCTCGTCGAGGATGACTACGGCATCGTTGAGGGTACGTCCTCGCATGAAGGCCAGAGGGGCTATCTGGATCACACCCGTATCGATGAAATCCTTGAGCTTAGGCGCAGGGATCAGTTCCCCGAGGGCATCATAGAGGGGCTGGAGATAGGGATCTAGCTTATCCTTCATCTCTCCGGGCAGGAAGCCCAGCTTCTCTCCAGCCTCCACGGCAGGACGAGAGAGGATGATACGTCGGACTTGCTTTGCCTTGAGCGCCTTGACCGCTAGGCAGATGGCGATGAAGGTCTTGCCACTACCCGCAGGCCCTGTGGCGAAGCACATATCCCGAGAGGCAAACTCTCGTACCATCTGACGCTGGTTCTCCCCTCGGGGTTGGATCGCCTTGCCATGCACTCCATAGATCAGTACGTCGCCCGACTCGGGAGTGAGCGTGGAGGTAGCTTTAGGAGAGCGGTGACGCTGTACCACCTCGATGAGCTGTGCCTCGGTGAGCTGATTGTGCCGGGAGCATACGGCCTCCAGTTCGCTAAGAATCTGGAGCATCTCCTCGGCAGCCTGAGGCTCTCCGAGTACCTTGATGACGTTCTGGTGCATCCGTAGCTTGGTCTTAGGGAAGAGGGCGGAGAGGGTCGCGAGGTTGGTACGATTGATCCCAACGAACTCCTGCACATCGGCTTCCTCTAGGACATATAGTCGCTCCATCATAGGCTCTGTAGTCTGCTTGTATCGTGTATATATCTGCGTATGAGTATCCGCCACTGGGGGGCGGTAATGCGTAGTTGGTCTGCGGATAGGGGCAGGCGATAGCACCAGTATTGGTCGGCCTGCTCGGGATGGTTGATCTGCTCCTGCTCGGGGCTTTGGATCCAGAGACGTGGATCGATACTCATCCAGTCAGCGAGGGGGAGGAGGACACCGAGCGAAGGAGCAGCTAGGTGACGCTGCAGGATGAGCCGATAGATCTGCTCCTCCTGAGCCCTCAGAGCGGACACTTCCTCGGGGCTACGTCCCAGCTCCTGGGTGAGATACTGTCCCTGCCGCTCCTCACTCAGGCTATGCCACCATCCTCGGAGGGAGGGCATATCATGCGTGGAGGTCGTCCCGATGCTCCGATAGGGGAAGTCTAGGGGATCAGCCCAGCCCGTGGGTGTAGCTCCCTTCGGCATGCGCTCGAGCTCTAGGCTGAGGATCTGAAGCTCATCGAGCACGGCAGGGACTGTAGCGGGGATCATACCTAGATCCTCGGCACAGAGTAGGATCCCTGAGTGGCGGGCTAGGCTACTCAGCCGATGTAGCCCCGTAGCTCTGAAGAGCTCATCGTGGCTGCGATAATAGTAGTCGTGGCTTAGCTCCATCCACCGACTCTGGTGTGTCTCATCCCAGTGGCCATAGAGGCGACTACGCTCCCAGGCGATACGTGGATGATAGCCCCCAGTGTAGGGATCCTCGATGAGTGCCGTCTCCGTACAGAGACTAGAGAGGGCGGTAGCGACCTCGACTCTCCCGACAGCCTCGATGACCTCTGCTCGCTCATAGTCCTGCTGACTCGTATAGCTCAGCTGGTAGAGGTCTGGCTCTGCCGTCGGTAGGAGAAGCCCCGAGGCAAGGAGGTTATCCACCTGCTCTCTGCCAAGGAGCTCGTGGAGGTCATTTATGTGGATAAGGGGGTGAGTAAGTAAGGGGACAAGGCCTTCCTCTCCGAGCATCATCTGCCATTCCTCTAGTGTGTAGGGCTGGGCTGGATGGAAGTGTCCGAGTAGCCCTGAGTGTTCACTGCGAGGCACCTCCCAAATACGGAAGAAGCCCAGCACATGGTCGATACGTAGCGCATCGAAGTAGGTAGCGAGACGCTCCATCCGCCTACGCCACCAGAGGAACTGATCCTGCTGCATCACCGCCCAGTCATAGGTCGGGAAGCCCCAGTTCTGCCCATCTACGGCGAAGTCATCAGGTGGTGCACCTGCACTCTGCTCTAGGTGAAAGAGCTCGGGAGTCGTCCAGACCTCTACACCATGGGGGGAGACCCCGATCGGTAGATCACCCTTGAGGAATATACCCAGCTCCCGAGCATGATCTCGCACCCTACAGAGCTGTACGTGTAGGAGCCACTGCACCCACTGATAGTAGCGGAGTAGGTGCTGCTCCTCGCTCCCCGAATAGGTCGTGCGCAGACGACCGAGGTCGTAGTGGCTATCCATCCCCCATTCTGTTGGGGGGAGTCCCTCATGCCGGTCTCGCAATAGGCAGTAGTAGGCATAGGGCTCTAGCCATCGCTCCTGCTCCTGTCGGTAAGCCTCGAAGTCGCCACCGAGCCCATCCCCTGCACACTGCTCAGTGAAGAGCTGACGCAGATAGGTCTCCTTGAGCTGGATAACCTGCGGATAGTCCACCGTCTCCCCTACTCGGAGTGCTGCCCCAGCCACCTCGAGCCTCCTCTGTAACTCTATATCTCGGAGGGCAGGTAGCTGAGAGAGATCTAGGTAGATCGGGTGTAGCGCATCTACGGAGATCGCATTATAAGGGTAGGAGTCCCGTGGCGAACGGGTAAAGGTCGTATCATTGATCGGCAGGAGCTGTAGGGCATTCATCCCCAGCTCATGCACGAGATCTACTAGTTCATGGAGTGTCCCGAAGTCCCCTATGCCCCAGTCCCGCTCTCCTCTAAGAGCGAAAAGAGGGACGACACAGCCTGCTAGGCGAAGGTGCTCCGAAGGAAGGCGGACAAAGCCATCGGTAATCGTACAGCCACAGCCCTCTCCGAGAGCGACCTGTGGCAAGGCTCTATTAGCCCCCTCCTCCCACTGGGGCTCACCACCCTCCTCGTCAGCGACGAAGTACTTGTACTCTACAGCCTCTCCTGACGCCCCTAGGACGGAGAGGGGGAGCGTAATCCCCCAGCGACCTCTCCCGAGGTAGCGCATCGGCAGAGCAGCACGAGTATCCCATGCGCCTAGCTCGCTAGTGCTCCCGACGAGATAGAGCCCTCGTCCCCTACCTACCGAGGAGGTGAAGGTCTGAAGGCAAACATAAGGGGAGTCTCCTGCTGGTAGGTTCAGCGGTGATGGCCGATGTCCTCTCAGGGTATCGAGTAGTGCTGTGGTATAGCTAGGTGCGTCCTCAGGGCTATGCAGCCAAGCATCTAGGATCATTATCCTGCTAGCCCCTAGGGGGAGGTCTAGGTGATGCTGGAGCATACCCTCACGGCGGGAGACCTGGCCTACCGCATTACGCACGAGATAGGAGTAGGAGAGTGTGGGGGGGATAGGCTCTGGTAGATCGAGTTCGATCCGCCATATATCACCCTCGGCGCAGGTTAGTGGACATGCCTTGTCCTCATCCCAGAGGCCGAGGATGGAGCCTTCGCCTGAGATATATAGGGTCTCGCCCCATTGGGCGTGGTAATGGATAGCGAAGGTGAGTCTCATTGCCGTCCCTCCGCTTGGCTCTGCCCCCGACGAGAGGGCTGTAGCACGCTCGTGCTATCGATCGCTATAGCTGTCAATGCTCTCTGTAGTGATGGATGAAGGGTGCTAGCTGGGGGAGCCCCATAATACACACCCTTGGACACAAAGGTACAACTAAAACCTCCAAGGTGACACACCACCCACCATCATCCCAGAGCTGACGCATGAAATCACCATAGTGCGAGGGCAAGGTCGTCAAGGAGCAT
>NZ_CAJZFJ010000056.1 GCF_915070105.1 uncultured Porphyromonas sp. | reverse complement strand
GCGTGTATACAGTTGTGTACACGTGGGTATACTGTTGTGTACACACGTGTATACTCATGCCTCCTAGGTAGGAGGGATTCGCTGGGGATCTCTGCACCTAGGACACGGATACTTCTATCTTTGACGCATATTCCTTGATGACCTTGCCCTCGCACTATGGTAATTTCATGCCTCAGCCCTTCTATCACCAGAGGGCTTAGCGAGCTATGTGCAAAAGAAACGTGAGGGAGCACGGCTAGCCTTAGCTATGCCTTGCTCCCTCACGTACTCCCCTAGCGGCAGTGCCTAGAGACGGACAACGACATCGCAGGTCGCTGCCACCTCGGGATGATGTGTGATGAAGAGAATTAGTCGATCACGAGCCTGCATCTTCAGATAGGAGAGGAACTGCCGCTCAGTGTCTTGGTCTAGGGCGGAGGTCGCTTCGTCCAGCAGTAGGATCTTACCTGGACGAAGGAGCGCCCGAGCGATGGCAATGCGCTGTGACTGTCCCTCGGAGAGCCCTACCCCTCGCTCCCCGATAAGCGTATCGAGCCCAAGTGGAAGGTCAAAGACGAAGTCAGCGACAGCTAGACGAAGGACTTCACGAAGACGCTCATCCGAGGCTCGTTCGTCGCCAAGGAGGAGGTTCTCACGGATCGTACCGCTGAAGAGCGATCCTCCCTGAGGGACATAGACGAAGTTGCCACGTGTCTCCTCTCCTATCCGATAGGACGAAGATCCCTCCAATAGGCGGATCGTACCCGAAGTTGGAGTGATGAGACCTAGAAGGAGCCTTAGCAGTGTAGTCTTACCAGCCCCCGTTCGCCCCATCAATGCAACCATCTGCCCCGTATGTGCAGAGAAGCTAAAGCCCTCATAGACCCAGTTCTCATCATCACCATAGCGGAAGCTCATATCCTGCACCTCTAAGGTTACTTGGCCAGAGAGTAGGATGCGTCTCCCCATGTGCTCGGTCTTGAACTCTAGGAGGTTCACGAGACGATCCAGTGAGGACTTGGAGGAGATCAGTAGGGGAAGATTAGAAATCAGCGAGGTCAAGGGCGACTGAATACGCGCAACCAGCTGCAGGAAGGAGGTCATCAGCCCAAAGGTGATCGCCCCAGCATAGAGCTCTCGTGCACTCCAGAGGAAGGCCACGATATAGCCACCCGAGAAGGCAGCCTGCATGATCAGGTTGGCAAAGACCGAGACGAAGGTCTGCCTCTTGACGGATCGAAGATATAGGGTATGGAGG
Organism: uncultured Porphyromonas sp.; assembly: GCF_915070105.1. GTDB lineage: Bacteria > Bacteroidota > Bacteroidia > Bacteroidales > Porphyromonadaceae > Porphyromonas. The sequence goes on along the minus strand of NZ_CAJZFJ010000056.1, from coordinate 13,242 downwards.
AAGCTAAGGTTATCAATGGCTGTACCCTGACGCTCGAAGGTACGTATGACGGTCTGGTTCAGTAGGCTCTCCTGTATGTGTGCTGTGATCTCACTCTCATGCTGCTTCATCTCGTCCGTGTAGCGGCGCATACGCTTGTAGTAGAACTTCCCAAAGACCGCTAAGAAGGGCATCCCCACACCGAGGATGAGGGCAAGCGTTGGACTAAAGTAGTAGAGGAGAGCAAGTGCCCCGACAAGCTGAACTAAGGCAACAATACTAGAGGGAAGGACGGTAACGAAGAAAGAGACAACACTCTCCGTATCCTTGAGCATACGGACGACGAGGTCTCCGCTGTGCATCTTGCCGAGGCTAGCCCAGCGGGTATAGAGGAGGTGGGAGAAGACCTTGGCCTGGACAGCATTGCTCATGTGAGCTGCTGTATAGCCCGAGAGACGTACGGAGCCTATTCGGCAGAGTACCTGTATGGCTAAGGTGATGACGAGTGCTGCGGCAAAGGCATGGATAGAACCTCCCCTCTGATGCGAGGCGATGTCGATTACACACTTAGAGAGCCAGATGAAGACGAGGTTGGTCACCACCATCCCAAACCCAAGCAAGAGGATCAGTAGTATACTCCACTTATGCCCTCTAAGGATGAAACGAACAAGGTCAAGCATCTCAAAGCTTACGCAGGCGGAGCATCAGATGACCAATGATCGAGCCCCAAATGATACGGGAAGCGTGGGTAGGTGCGATGGCATGCAGTCGGTAGGAACGACGAGCCTTGAAGACGAGCTTCCTTAGGTCAGTGAGCAAGCGACTACGAGCACGATCAGGACGCTGGCTAAAGCCGAAGTTGCCACTGTGCAGTACATCTCTGATGATCTGATCCGAATAGGCATCTTTAGCCTCCAGCCGTGGGAAGGGGAAAATCTCCGGCGACACCTGTAGGTAGAGCTCAGCAGCCTGAGCAAAGAGCTGCATCGGATAGAGGATGTCTAGGGCACGGGCGATACGCTCGATCTCCTGGGTATCCACCTTTCCCCTTAGGTGCGTCATCAGCAGGATCCAATCACAATACTGACGGAAGCCCACTCCCCAATGCAACCAATGGAAGAACATGTGGATGAAGGTATAGACGATGTTTAGCTCATGAGGCAGTGTCTGGAAGGTATATCCCTCATAGCTAATGGAGATGAAACGCTTGTGCTCGGCAGCCTCCCTGACGAGGTTGTCGAAGAAGTCGTTGTACTTCTTGTAGTCAAAGAAGACTGCTCGGGCATGGTTCTCTACGATCGTCCGCTCGTAGGAGAAGGCGGTATGTCCATAGCGCACCTCTGAGTCGTCATGCAGGTAGTAGCCCTCAGAGGTGAGTAGTGCATTGGCTCGCTCATAGTCCCCAGGTCGGTAGAAGAGGGTGTCTAGATCGCCCCCTGTACGTAGCGTAGGATCAGGGTAGAAGAGCCCTAGCCCTAGCCCCTTGAGCAGTACAAAGGGGAGGTCGTTAGCTTCGTAGAGAGCAGAGATTCGCCCTAAGGCTTTAGCTAGGTACTTATTGCCACGCCGAGTCAGCTCGATCTCAGAGAAGATTGTTAGGCGAAGGGGACGATCGGGCAATGCCTCCTTAGCAAGGAGGAGTACACGATCACCCACAAATGCCGAGACGGCATGTGCGATCATCAACCTATGAATCCTACTCCACACACTAGAGGAGAGACCTACGAAGGACTCTGTATCTGGTATGCGTCGATGTAGAGCCGCAGCGAGGAGGTCTAGGAAGAGCTGCTCCTCGTGGGACAGGGCGTGCGTAGTACTCAATCTATTACGTTGGCCTCTTGGAGCATCAGAATCAAGCTCTCTACATCTGCTGCAGCTAGTTCCTTGCTAACGTCATATCGCTCTGTAAGTAGATCGACCCAATCCTCGGATGTAAAGTCCTCGTCTCGGACATTCTCGATGAGATAGGCAGCACTATCATTGAGACTCACAGCCTGGGTATAATCTAGGCTATCATCTGAGCCTACGATCATGATGTACTCATCTGCTATCTTACGTAGCGAGATCTGGTCTTTTATTCTCATACTATTTGTCTTTTATCTACTTCATCGTCTTTACTATTACTCTGGGGATCACATCAGTCCCAGTCGTCATCCCAGTCAAAGAGATCCATACCCTCTGGCAGGTCCTCAGCAAACTGGTCTAGGTCTCGGCGATCCTTCTTGGTCGGCCTTCCTAGCCCCTTAGCTCGATCAACAAAGCCTGAGACACGCTGGAGCTCTAGGAGCTCATACTGCTCTCGTGGGGTGACGTTCTCCATGAACTCAGCGACCCGCTTTGCCCCGACCCTTGAGCCTAGGAGCTGGACGACACGGAAGGAGTATTCGATAGGAGGCTTACGGACGGTAACGACCTCTCCCACTCGGATGGTTCGTGAGGGCTTGACAGTCACTCCTGCGATGGATATGCGTCCCTTCTTACAGGCTTCGGTAGCGATCGAACGAGTCTTGAATACGCGTACCGCCCAGAGCCACTTATCTACTCGAACCTCCTCCATCTGTTTCTTTTTATCTCTAATCTACAATGCAAATGTACTTAATTATTAACTAAAATACATAGGTTATTCTTATGTGCGTTGTCTCTATCTCTATTTGGAATATACCCCCCTTCTACACCCTCCTATAATAGAGGAAACTCAAGCTGATTATTAGGGCGAGTATATACGGCTCTATACTCAGCACCCTAGGATAGAAGAGGTGAGAGGCAAGAGGATAGAGCAGGTATAGTCCTAGCAGTCAAATGAGCTTAACTGATGCGAATCAGAGGCGATAATTGAAGCCAAAGCTCAAGAGCTCATTGTACTGTAGGTACTTATTCCAAGTCTGGGCTGGTCGGACAGCGTCATCGAAGCGGAGGTTGAGATTGAGTCGTGTGGAGAAGTATCGGGTCAATGCCATATCGAGGGTATTCTCCCACTCGACTTCGGTGGCCTGATAGGACGTATTGAAGTAGAGGCGAGAGCTCCAGGTCAGATTCAGGTTGAACTTCCACTCCCAGTTGGCACGTATGGTCGAACCAAAGCGCTGATACCAGATCTTGTCTGGGGCTAGCCCATGTCTCCCGAGGTCGATATTACGATTGCTCGTCCCTCTGTAGGTATAGGAGATCGGAGCGACATTGACCGACAGGTGGAAGAAGCGCCCGTAGACCTTCGTAGACTTCTTGGTATAGTCGTACTTGAGACCGAGGCCGACGTTCAGCGTGAAGGGGGAGAAGAGGTCCGACTGCAGGCTGGTCTTATTCTCTCGGTAGGACTCGAAGAGCTGCGTACGTAGCTCTCCATCGAGGGTATAATAGACCTTGTTGAAGGCACGTACACCATAGTTACTGCGTAGGCGCAGTAGGTCATCTGCGATACGATAGCGATGGACGCTGTCCTTATCTGCGTTGTAGATACTCAGCTTGCTCTCCAGCTCATTCTTCCACAGCACACGATCCGTGATATAGCTTAGGGATAGATAGTTGCGCATGTAGAGGTTGAGGTTAGATGCTCCACCCTTATACCAGTTGTCCGACACACGGTTCTGCGAGAACTGTATGGTGCTCTCCAGCCCGGGTACCCAGCTGCGCTCACGTAGCTCCGTGTAGTCTCGCTTCTCGGGTAGCTGTATCGGAGCTAGCTTGCTATCCTGAACATAGCCCTCTAGGGCACGCTCTATCGACTCACCGCTTGGCTTGGCTAGAGCTAGGCTCGGTGAGTGCTGGCTACTCTCCAAGGCAAAGGAGCTTGGATTTCGCTTGACCGAAGCGGCGGCGAACTGACCGAGGAGGGACAGAGCAGCCTCTCTCCTGTAGTCCTCTGCGCTGGGGCTAGGCATCTCATGCAGGCTATAGAGTCGCTCTGGGGAGACCTCGACAGACAGACGAGGACGCATCAGGAGGGACCTCGAGGGAGCAGACCACGGACGCGGCATCATCAGTCTCGCCATGAGGAGCGAGCGAGTAGGCTGGGCATCTAGCCCCCCTCGAGAGTAGAAGTCGATGAGCTGAGCCTCGAGACTCGGTGTAGTAGCCAGTAGCTCGAGGAGCACATCAGAGGTCACCTCTCTGGGGACATAGTACTCGCTCGTTCCCTTACTGAGACTATCGAGCGTATAGACTTGGTCAGCGACAGTAGGTGTCTGAGACTCCCCTAGTGTATAGGACACGAGAGCCACAAGAGCTAGGAGGGTATAGCGACGTATCAATATATTCATATCGTACTAGGTTCTTCGTTTGCTAGCTACAAAGATACATATTCCCCAGCCCCTCTCTATACAGATCTACTGGGCTCCAGCAAGACGAAAGCCAAGATATAGGGCGGTGAGACCAAGGAGGACACTCCCCACGACATAGAGGATCCCTTGCCAGAAGAGACCCTCTACGAAGTACGAATAGACCTCCAGCGTGAAGGTGGAGAAGGTCGTGAAGCCTCCACAGAAGCCCACGACCCACAAGAACTGTTCTAGCCCCAGCCCACTATGATAGCGCTCCACTAGATATCCGATGAGGAACGAGCCAAGGACATTGACTAAGAGCGTCCCCCATGGGAATATCGCACTAGAGCTAGGCACTAGGTAGCGACACCCGACCCCTAAGAAATAGCGGAGGAGACTGCCCAGCCCTCCACCTAGGAAGATGAAGAGAAGTCCCGGCAAGGATGGCTGATCCATAGAGGGAGGGATAGCGGAGTAAGGCGAACTAAGGCTAGATACGCTCTAGGACGAGGTCGATCAGCCCCTCGATGCTCCCCTTGTAGTCCGTATTCATATTCTGAGCCTTACGCCCAGCGATGATACAGCAGACGGTCATCGCACGATGCCCCATGAGGGCAGCTAGCCCAGCTAGAGAGGAGCTCTCCATCTCATAGTTCGTCAGATGAGCCCCCTCGTAGTCGAAGGCCTGGATCTTCTTATTCAGATCAGGATCCTGCAGAGCTAGGCGTAGCTGTCTGCCCTGAGGACCATAGAAGCCATTAGCTGCGATCGTATTACCACGTAGGACATCCCCCTGACAGATCTGATCTAGGAGCTGGGGACAAGAGGAGACGACATAAGGACGAAGCCCCTCTACGCTCCAGCTCAGCTGGTCGATCAAGGCCTGCTCAAAGGCTCTGTCACGCACACGCTCTGACCCTGCATAGAAGTAGAGTACTCCGTCGAAGCCGATCGAGTGCTCAGCTGCCACATAGGTGCCGATAGGAGTCTCGTCCTGAAGGCCACCAGAGGTCCCGACCCGTACTAGAGTCAGCTGGCGGAAGTGCTCCTTCTCCTGACGTGTCTCGAAGTCAATATTAGCTAGGGCATCGAGCTCGTTGAGGACAATATCGATGTTATCCGTACCGATGCCGTGACTCACCACGCTGATCCGCTTACCTCGATAGAGTCCCGTGATCGTGTGGAACTCACGGCTAGAGACACTGCACTCGATGCTGTCGAAGCGACTGGCTACCATATCGACACGGGCAGGGTCACCGACGAGGAAAACTCGGTCGGCGAGTTGCTCTGGGCGTAGGTGGAGATGGAATATAGAGCCATCACTATTGATGATCAGTTCGGATGAAGGGATGATACGTTGGTTGCTCATAATATATTGCAGTTAGCTTGAATAGTATTACTTATAAGGCAAAGGTACAAGAATACTTTTATTTCCCCTCGTTCCGACCAAGGCCGACGCATGATCTCTTAGGATATTCTCCACTCTTTGGGGAAGACTATTTCATAGCTAAGGGAGCCTTACCCATATCTCTGGAGTGCCTCATGTTAGTCTGGGGAAAACCGCATAAAAGAGAGCCTACAGAGGTCATACTTAGAGCGCAGTAGTGTACACGCGTGTACACAGATGTATACACGTGGGTACACTATGGTATACACATGTGTACACTTTTCCCTCCTGGGAAGGAGTACATACTTGATCTCTCCGCACCTAGCGTACAGATGTTTCTATATTCTATCTATGCTCCTCGATCATTTTGCCCTCGCCCTCTAGGTGTCCCCATGCCTCAGCCATGATCGCCCCTTAACCTCATCTTAGCCTCTACCAGCCCATCCCTATACCATTTCCTATCACCTTTCTATGCAAAAAGAGTCCTCTCTAGGGAAGGCTACGATGCTCCACACGAAGAGCACATGACCAAGGAACCCCAAAGCAAACGGACACCAGAGGCACTCCCTCTCAAGGGAGGCCATCTGATGTCCGCATATATAATATTCGGTGTAGGAAGGGTGGCTAAGGAGTCGTCGTTAAACCCGCTAGGCCATTCAAGACACTAGAGTACTCCAGCACCCATACACCATAGAGACTAGAGAGGCTCAAAGCCTTAGCAGCCGCTCCCATCTAGACTACAAGCCTGCCCCTCTGCGGGACAAGAGCGTAGCCCTGCCTCCTCTGGGCTTAGGGTCACTCGACCATCCTCGAGTACGAAGCATGGGATGCCAGCTGCTCCACGTGCACGTGCATCATCGAAGACACTATTGTGATCTCTCAGCTTGAGGAAGGCCTTCAGATCAGACACGTGAAGGCCAAAGTCGATCACCTCATACGCTGGGTTATCCTTAACCTGCTCCCATACATACGTGCAGTCGGGGCAGCTACTCATTCCATAGATCTTAATCATCGTCTATTCTTTGCTTATTCTGTGTTATACTTATCGCTCTAGGGGTAGACCTAGTTCCTCCCAGTAGAGAATCCCTCCCTGCATATCGCAGACCTCGAAGCCCTGTGACTTCATCATCTGTGTAGCAGCGTGGCTACGCTTGCCACTGCGGCAGTAGACATAATAGGAGAGCGACTTATCCAGCCTAGAGAGACCCTGGCGGAAGAGTTCCTCATTCATCCAGTCGAGGGACTGGGCTCCAGCGAGGTGACCGCTGGCATACTCCTCAGGACGGCGTACATCTAGGACGAAGGCTCTTGGGTCGGCCTGTAGGCGGGAGAGGAAGTCCCGAGGCTCTAGCACCTCGATGACATCTAGGTTATCAGCCTCTCGGGGGGTAGGGATAGATGGGTTCATTTTATATTACTGTTATATACTTAGGTGTTCATTAGGCTAAGGGAGTCAGCCTCTCTAGTGGGTAACTAGAGATCCACTAGAGAGGTTCATTCCTCGTCCCCTCTAGGCCTCGAAGTAAGGGATCAAGACTATTCTCCGCCCCCTGTATAGATAAGCAAACAGGGCTACGCTGTGATTAGATACAGCGTAGCCCTGTTGGTAGGTGCCTAATAGGAGCGGGCTCTAGCGTGCGCTGAGCTCCTTGTCTAGGAAGATGATCGCATGATCCGAAGCCAGACGGACTCGGTCTACGAGTGAGGAGGCTGTTGCCTCTTCCTCTACCTGCTCACGGATGTACTTCCAGAAGAAGTCCTGCGAAGGCATATCCTTCTCCTCAGAGGCTAGGCGGACGAGCCCCTCGATCTTCTCGGAGACGAGACACTCATGAGCATAAGCCTTCTCAGCTATCTGCAGTGCAGAGTCGAACTCCGTCTCTACCTCGGGGATAGCCTGGATCTTCACTCGGCCTCCACGCTGGATGACATACTGGATCATGTCCTCAGCGTGCTCTAGCTCCTCACGATACTGCTGGCGGTACCAGTGAGCGAAGCCGTCTAGACCCTGACTAGCGAAGTAGGCGGACATAGAGAGGTAGATATTGGCGGACCACATCTCGAGCATAATCTGCCCGTTGATCGCATCCTGCATTCTTTCTGTAAACTTCATAGGATAATGATGAAATCTAATTATTAAGTGATAAAACCGTTTTAGCTAAGTACAACCCGTGACCCTACATTGTTCACTAACGATCAAGAATAGTAAAGTCTAGCTCTGTGACAGAGCCAAAGGAGGGGATCGTAGCATAAGCCTCCTCGAGCTGACAGAGTCCTGCGAGCGTACGTGCACAGTTAATAACCCCTCCGTGGCAGAAGACTAGGATCTGCTGGTATCCCTCTGCCCTCTTCTCCACCAGGAAGCTCCGCACTCGCTCATACTGCATCCTCAGCGACTCTCCCCCAGGAGTAGGCTCCTCGATGTAGCGGAGGAAGAACTCTTCCGTACCCTCACCGATGATGATCTCACTCCATGGACGACCTTCCCACTGACCGAAGTTCATCTCCTTGAGCCGATCATCTGTGATAGGCTCGGGATAGCCACAGAAGGTAGCGAGCTTACGAGCACGTCTCAGCGGGCTAGAGAAGACCCCATCGAAGCAGAGTCCCTCGAGCTCACGGCGAGTAATCGTAGCCTCCTCGACGAAGGTGGGGCGGACATCAATATCGGAATAGCCGTAGCAGATGAGGTTCCCATCGAGGACGACAGAGGTATGACGGACGATATAGACTTTCATTGATCCGTGATCTAGGGGGATAGGGCTTACTCCTCCCAGTTATTATGCTTACGCCCCCGCTGGCGTCCAGCGGGCTGCTGAGTGCGTGCACTCCCTCGGCGGCCACTGTTACGATGGCGCACTAGACGCTCATCAGCCTCCTGATCCTCATCGTACCAGCCCTCACTACGAGCCTTGTACTGGCGGCGGTTCTCAGGGTTATTCTTGCTCGTCTTGCGTAGGGCTGCGCTCTTGGGGGCTGCCTGCTGGCGCTGACTCTCGGCACGCTCAGCCTGACGGCTCTTGGTGCGAGGACGCTCAGCCTCCTGTCTCTGACGAGCCTGTAGCTTCTCCTCGGCGACATGGTCACGGATTAGCTCCTTGACGGGGAGGTCTACCTCATCGAAGAATACCACATCCTCCTCTGAGACGAGGTCTCCGAGGTGTGCTACTCTTCCATTGATCTTGACACGACCACGACGGATATACTCCTCTACGTCACGGCGAGAGCCAAGCCCAGCATCGCTAATCAGCTTATTGATTCTCAGTTTCATTTGGGGGGGTAAAGAAAAAGGGGGGAGTTATGATTGTAGAGCCTGTCTATCGGCCAGCTCTAGTAATGGTCTCACGATCATCTCTGGGGGCATCGCCTCGGAGCACAGGAAGTCTCCCGAGTGGCAATGCTTGTTATCACCGAAGATACTGCATGGGCGCCGGTCAAGTCCCTCGGGCTGGAGACAGTCCTCCCAGCTCTGCCCTATACCTAGGAAGCCCGCTGCAGGATGTGTACAGCACCAGACGGAGAGCACACGGACACCGACCAGCGAAGCCAGGTGCATATTGGCGCTATCCATCGAGACGACGACATCAAGTGTCGCCATCAGGATCAGTTCCTCGGAGAAGTCTAGGGTACCTGCTACCGAGTGCGTCTGAGGGAGCTCCTTAGCCCATTCGCGTAAGGTCTCGGCCTCTCGACCTCGTCCTCCGAAGAGGAGGATCTCGAAGCGTCCATCGTCAGCTAACTGCCGTACTGCCTCCTTCATCTTCGGGGGGGAGTAGGTCTTAGCACGTGTGGAGGCAAAGGGTGCTATACCTAAGCGCACCTTGCTCCCACGACCCTGTAGTAGCTCGGGATGCAGACGCTCGAAGCTCTCCTGTAGTGAGGGATGTATATCGATCGGGGGAATGACCTCGGGGACGGAGAGCCCAGCCTCAAGAAAGACCTTGCGATAGAGCTGCCACATCGGGGGCAGTGGGGTCAGATCCTTCCCTGGACGGTTGCGTACGAGCCGACGACGCTCCTTGCGGGGCTTAGCGAGGTGCTTGGTCGGGATACCGAAGAGGCGTAGGTATCCCCTAAGGAGCTTCGTACGCAGGACATCATGTAGGTCCAGCACAGCGTCGAAGTGCTCCAGCCTAAGCCTACGGGCATAGCGTGCGAGCCCCAGCAGGCTGTGCTCCTCGTTGCGAATATCTATCGCCATCGCCTCCACATTATCAGGAGGATCGAGGAGTAGCTCAGTGATGAAGGGCTGAGTGAGCAGGACGAAGTCGTGCTGCTCATTGGCACGTGCCACTGAGTAGAGGAGCTGTATAAGCATCGCCACATCTCCTATGGCGGAGAGGCGAATGACGAGATAGCGTGCCAAGGGGGAAGGAAGGGAGGGGCGAGGTTAGAGGCTCTGACCCTTGAGCATGGGGTTAAGCTCAGGGTCGTTGTACATCTTCATCTGCTTGTAGACCTTCATGTACTTACGTCCCGAGGCTATATCCTCTAGGAGCTCATCGATAGCCTGTGTCAGGTCATGCTCCTGCTCGGTGAGTACAGCGAGCTTGTCACGGCACTTCTTCAGCAGGGCTTCATCGGAGCCTGCTCCTTGCAGAGCCTTATTCATATTGTAGATCTTCAGCTCGAGGATGGAGAGACGGTCGATAGCCCAGGCTGGGCTCTCGGTGTTGATCTTCGCACTCGGCTCGACCTTGACGTCAGCGTACTTCTGGAGGAAGAAGCTATCGATGAGCTCGACGAGGTCTGTACGCTCCTGGTTACTTCGGTCGATACGTCGCTTGATCTGTAGTGCATATACGGGGTCTATCTCAGGGTCACGGATGACATCCTCTAGGCACCACTGGGCGTTATCGATCCAGTTCTTGCGAAATAGGTCGTGCTCTATCGTGCGCTCGGGATAGGGATTCTGGGGGGGCGTATCTATGCTCCCCTTTGCTTCGTAGACGGCGATAGCCTCTCTGAAGATACGCGTGGCTAGTTGGCTGAAATGCTCCATATCTATGTACTCTATGCCTCATTAGTAAGGCATTCATTACTGACCAAAGATAAGGAAAAAGCTACAACTACGCTAGGTACGGCTCGAGGTGCAGGACTCTCTACCTAGGCCTACTTCTTGGCAAACCGCTTGAGGCGATCCGCTATATTCTTATCCAGCAGGGGGGAGAGGACGATGATCGTCACGGCGCTGAGGATGAGGATGACCCCGAGGAGCATCACTGAGGAGACCTGCTCCCCGAGGAAGAGCACCCCCATAACGATGGCCGTTAGGGGTTCCATAGCCCCGAGGACGGAGGTCAGCGTAGAGCCTATGCTCTTGATGGCTCGCACGAGGGCGAGGTTGGAGATGAGGGTAGGCAGGAGGGCTAGCAGGAGGAGGTTCACTATAGCCCCTCGGCTAGGTATGGACTGTACGCCTCCAGAGAGTAGAGTATCGGTGAGGAAGAAGATCCCGCTGAAGAAGATCGCATAGAAGGTTAGCTTTAGGTTGTCCATCTCACGGAGGCGACGGACATTGTTCACCGTGACGAGGTAGATCGCATAGGAGAGCCCCGAGAGGAGCACGAGTAGGATCCCTATGATCGAGGTCGTCTGTCCTACCCCACCCCTTAGGCTCAGCAGGGCGACACCCGACAGACCGAGGGCAATAGCGATCACCGTGTAGATGGAGGTACGCTGGCGGAAGACGATCGCCATAATGAGCGTCGTCCCGATGGGATAGAGGAAGTGCAGTGTGGTGGCCATACCACTGCTCATGGTATGATAGCCCTGAAAGAGGAGAGCTGCAGAGCCATAGTAGAAGAAGCCAAGGAAGGCGAACCAGCGGAGCTCCTTCAGATTGGTACGCAGTGAGACGCCACGTACACGCATCAGGATCAAAACGAATAGGCAGGCAAGGAACATCCGATAGGTCAGGATACTATCCGTCGTAAGCCCCTCTGCCATCGTGGGCAGAGTAAAGAGTGGGATCAGCCCAAAAGTCGAGGCGGCGATCATCCCATAGACGAAGCCTTTGAATCTATCCATTGCTTATTTCTTCTATCATTAAGAGCTCATAAATATAGTCTTTCCCCTCGTCCCATACTCCTCATCACGAATGGCATGCTCCGTCTACTCCCCATTCGCTTCCTATTAGGGAGGCTGGGGAGCATTCCATCGGGCAGGAGGGGTAAAGAAACTCCCCCGAGGAGAGACCTCGGGGGAGTTTCCTGTTCGTATCTCTGATCATATACGAGGGTGTGTGTCAGCCCCTCATCAGATCAAAAGATGAATTACTGTAGGCGGAACACAACGGGCACGCTGAAGCGTGTACGTACTGTTCTCCCCTGCTGTCTACCGGGCTTCCACTTAGGCATACCCTTGACGACACGCATAGCCTCCTTGTCGAGAGCCTGGTCTACGCCCTTCTGAATCTCGACACCAGAGACAGAGCCATCACGCTCTACGACGAAGCGTACCGTGACACGACCCTGGATACCATTGTCGACAGCACTCTCTGGATAGACGATGTTCTTAGTGAGATACTTTAGGAGGGCTTCTGGACCACCGGGGAACTCAGGGTTCTCTTCTACAATCTCGAAGACAGCCTGGTCTACGTCTTCGTCTACCTGCACATTCTTCGTCCCGAGGGGGATGTTAGGGGGAGGCAGGGGCTTATCCTGGTCTACGGAGATGATGGTAGGCTTGATGACCTCCTTATCGTTGCTTACGACCTTGATCTCATCAGGAAGCTGGATTTCCACCTGCTGAGCCTGCTGTGGCTCGGGCTCGGGCTCCTCTGGCTTCTGCTGATCCTCAATGTTCATTACGTCCTCGATCTCCTGGGCATCGAAGCCTCTATCTGTCGTCTGAGCTTGTGCGACAGCACTGCGCCACTCCAAGCCAACGAACACTACAGAGAGAGCAACCAATAACCCGAGCAGGAGAGACAGACCCTTGCCACGCTCGAGGTCAGCCTTTGCGGACTTCTTGATTTCCATACTGCTACACTAGTTTGAGTTAGTTAGATATGCACCTATTATTGGGGTGCGGACATTGCTTTCTTGGTAGCAAATATACGAATATATTCGCTACGTTGCTCCTCTCCACGTGATATCGTAGGTGAAGCACGAGTATTCTCTATACAGAAAACGCATCACGACACACAATAAATATATGGAGCCCCCTCTTCCCTCTACATCCATCTCGCCCCCCAGCCCACCGACCTACCATACACGAAGTCCATACGACAAGGTGAACGAGCACAGACTGACCACCCTCGGAAAACCACCCCAATAGGGAACCAAAGAACATACCGCACCTGCTCCTAGGAGGTACGACCTCCCTATCTATCCCTACCCAAAGGAGCGACATATCGCCCCTACACTTCCCCATACCTGCGAGTAGATAGAGTCAAGGCAGAGGAGACAACGTGTAGGCGGGGAGGAGGAAGCCTCCTAGGCTGAGGCATGAAATCACGAGAGGCCGAGGGCAATGTAGTCGAGGTGCATACACCGAAGATCGAGACAGCTGTGCCCTAGGCATATACTCACCAAGGATATACCTACTACCTAGGAGGGGAAAGTATACACGTGTGTACACAACAGTATACCCACGTGTACACAACTGTATACACGC
>NZ_CAJZFJ010000055.1 GCF_915070105.1 uncultured Porphyromonas sp. | reverse complement strand
TTTCCCAAAGAAACTCCCCCTACTCCTAGATATAAGGAGTAGGGGGAGCTTCTGATTTAATTTTCTAATGTCGTTCTAATCCTTGTGAGCAGCAATGCGAGCTCGGATAGCTGCAATAAGCTCTGAGATGGGCATACCACTGCGCTCACTCATCATTGAGATCGTTGCGCGTGGGATCATGATACGAGCTAGTGGAGTGGAGAGCATCTTGAAAGCTGGATTGATCTCAGGTAGCTCAGCCTTGAGCCAAGGGTAGACATCCAGCAGGTGCTTCAGACGGGTATCTCCATTGTACTCGATAATCTCTGTTGCAGGTGCCTCCTCTGGCTCTTCCTCTGGTGCGGTAGCGGGCTTCTTCATGCAGGAGCAGGAGACATAGTTGTCATCGTCATCTTCTTCCTCAGCTGGTTGATGCACAGCCTGGGACATAGGGGTATCTTGAGATACAGTCTTCTGTGAAGGAGATGAATAGGCACTTGCCTCTTGGTCTGCATGGTTGTGTTTGTCTGCAGCCTTATTGCTCTTATCCCATGAGAGTAGGGTACGTGAGCCCTCTAGGCTACGGATGCGTGTGCAGTCCTGCATCATCTCGAGTACACCACGGAACCGTCCCTGCTCATCACGGACAGCGACGTAGGTGATATAGATGAAGAGATTGGGCTTATTGATCCAGAAGTCAACCTCGTCCTCCTCTCCATTGCGGAACTTTTCGATGATCTCCTCTACGAGGTGGACACTGGTACGAGGGTGGCAGTTCTTCACATCACGCCCGATGACGTTCTGGCTCCGAGGGAAGACTCGGTGGTCGGTGTCGGAGTAGAAGCGTACGATCTCGCTTTCATCTACGTAGGAGAGGTCTACGGGGAGGTGCTTATAGACGAGATTAATCTGCTCGAGGGTCATCTTCCCCTGTGCGACATCCAGTAGCCCATTAGGGTCTGTCCCTCCTGCACTGAAGTACTTCCCGAGGAGTGCTGCGAGCTCTCCTGCAAAGCCAGCTGTCATAGCTGAGCCTCCGGATGCTGGGGCTACTGGCTCCTCCTGCTCCTTCTTTGCCTTCCCGACGCGTATCCAGGCATAGCCAATCTCTCGGTCACCAGCCTTCATCTCTTCAAATTCGTTGGGGCGAATCATCGCTAGAGAGGTAGGGTAGAGGACGGTTTCCTCCTTTTGCATCAGGTCGAGTACATCTTCGACGATCATCTTCTGCATCTTGATGAACTCCTCATCCTTGTCCTGCTCTATGAGGCGACGAGCATCGCTGATCTCATCACGGATGAAGTCATCCAAGAGCCACATCGTCGTCGTCGGACGATCAAAGCCCTTTCGCTCAAGGATGGAGTAGAGCTGGTTCTGCTTGCGGGAGAGGTGAAGGCGGAACTTATGGAGCTCGTCATAGAGGGCGAGCCACTGGTTCTTGATTACAGGGTATTGAGCGAGCTCCTCTACCTGCTTGAGAAGCTCACGCATAGCGTCGTTCTCACGGAGGTAGCACATGATGGGGTGATCAGCAGGAAGGTCTGGACGACTAGTGTCCATCACGTCCTGGAAGAGCTGCATCATCTGCTGAATATCTTCCTTGCGACACTCATCGTTCTCAAAGGTCTTGAGTTCCTGCTCTGCTAGGGCAATCTCATAGGGACGAAGGGTCTTAACCTTCTCTCTGAGGATAGCACGAGCATCGTCTAGGGACAGCTCTCCATTCATATAGCGTTCCTTCGTATCGAGGACGATACGTAGCTTATCCATGTTCACCTCGGGGAGGTGCTTCTGCATTTCCATTGGTATGTTTTCTATTAGTTCCTTCGATTTATTAGGTACACGTAGAATTCGCTGTCTACGATGGCCTCGATTCCAATCATCGCCTCTCCAGGGAAGCGGAGAAGGGTACCTGGGGTTAGCGTGTGGGTTTCGTTTCCGTCGAGGGTGGTGATGACTTCACCCTTTACTATGGAGAAGAAGACGTCTTGCCCGATGTGGTCGTGGGGGCGTACCTTCTTCCCTTGGGGAAGATCTACGTGTACGACCATGAGCTCCTCTTGCTCTGCGACGAGACCGAATTCCTTAATCTCTGTTCCTATCATTGCGTTGTATTTGCTAGATGTTTGTAAGCTGAGCTAACTATCTCTACAGAGGTAGAGGGTGGACGGGAAGCCAGCCCTCACCTCAGTGCTCCCCCTTGCTCACTAGGGGCACACAGTCTCAAAACAACTTCACTAGATCAATCGTTCACGTAGCAGAGACTATCCTTTGGCCTCTGTGAGAGCCGAGAGTTGCCTGCGTAGCTGGTGTACCTCGCTCTCTAGGCGAGTGATCTGCTCATCTTGAGCATGGATAGTCTGCTGATAGGAGTTCAGTTCCTCGGTCTCAATGCTACTAGGTGCCTGCTCCTCCACTCGAAGGAGGAGGTCGCTCAAGACATTCATGTAGTTATTGAAGGCATCGTAGGGTGAGCTGTAGGGGCTGAAGGGATGTCCTCCCCAATTGACCGTATTCATATAATAGAAGTGGTCAGCACTCTGTAGGTAAAGCCAGTCTTGTAGTAGCCGTCTATCCTCGAGGGCATGGACTCGCTCGCCCCAGGCACGTAGCTTCTCGATCACCCCTTGCTGTAGGATATTGCCATTCCAGGCATTGGTGCTCTTCTCCTCTCCAGCCCAGCTGATAGGGTAGGCTACAGAGAGCGTGCCTACGCTCTTCTCTTCATCTAGTAGCTGAGATGGAGTCGTGAAGGTCACCCCATAATCTTGTGCTAGGGCAGGTAATGCACGGAAGAACTCAAAGATCCCTGTCTCTGGGCGGTTCATCACCCCTAGGACTTCATAGTTCATGTAGAGGCAGACGAAGTCTTCCCCCTCAGGGAGCCACTTCACTCGATCTAGGAGCTTATCGGCGGTAACGGGGTACTCTGCCGAGGCATAGTTGGAGAAGTGTGTCGTGATCAGCTCTGTTAGGTTTGCATTACGAAGTAGGAGGCGGGTCTTCGGGCTGACGGCAGAGGAGTAGAGGTAGTTTGGACTCTTCCATCCCAGTACGTGCTTGGCTCCCTCTGTGATGATACCTTCGTAGCCGAGGGCAGAGAGCTCCATGGCTATTTCATCTGAATAGATGAGTTCGGTATTACAGAAGACACGGGAGGGGCTGACACCAAAGAGTTCCTGGAGCTTGGTCTGTTGCATCCGCACCTGATTACGAAACTCTACTTCATCGTAGAGCGAGGAGATAGAGTGGGCGTAGCTCTCGGCAAGGAGCTCGACACGTCCTGTGGCTACCAGTTCCTTGAAGCTCTCGATGAGCTCGGGCTTGTAGTACTCCATCTGCTCGATAGCCAAGCCTGAGAGGGAGAAGCTGACAGAGAACTCTGGGTGAGCCTTCAGTAGCTCCAGCAGCATACGATTGGCTGGCAAGTAGCAGGTGTCAGCGATACGCTCGAAGACCTCTTCATTCAGATAGTCATCCGAATAATAATGCGAATTCCCTATGTCGAAGAAACGATAACGTCTCAGGCGGTAGGGCTGATGTATCTGGAAGCAAAGACAGATCTTTTTCATGAGGGGAATGGGTATAGTGGAGTTGTGACTTAGCGTATATATCGATCGTAGATGGCTCGTACCTTCTGACCTGCATTCTCCCAAGTGATGCTATTGACTTCACGCAGACCCTCCTCCTTGAGGAAGGCGTGCATCTCGGGATAAGTAATCAGAGCATAGATGGCATCAGCCATAGCATCGATGTCCCAGTAGTCTACCTTCACTGCGTAGTCTAGTATCTCTGCGCAGCCAGACTGATAGGAGATGATGGAGGGGACGCCACACTGCATCGCCTCCAGAGGGGATATGCCGAAGGGCTCGGAGACAGAAGGCATGACGTAGACGTCGCTGGACTTGAAGACCTCATAGACCTGCTGTCCTTTCATAAAGCCGGTGAAGTGGAAGCGGTCGGAGATGTTGCGCTTTGCCGCTAGGCGGATCATAGCATCCATCATGTCACCGCTACCTGCCATGATGAAGCGTACATTCTCTGTTCGCTCTAGTACCTTGGCGGCAGCTTCGACGAAGTATTCGCAGCCCTTCTGCATCGTGATTCGCCCGAGGAAGGTCACCACCTTGTCCTTCACACCTCGTCTGTCGGGGAGAGCTAGGATGGCAGGGTCTAGTGGGGTGACGGCATTATGTACGGTAGTGACCTTAGCTGGATCTTGGCGATACTTCTCGATCACAGTCCTACGGGTAAGGTCACTGACGGTGATGATGTGATCAGCTTGGTTCATCCCGTCCATCTCGATACCGAATACCGTGGGATTGACATTGCCTCTACTGCGGTCAAAGTCTGTGGCATGTACGTGCACCACGAGTGGCTTTCCCGTCACCTGCTTAGCATGGATACCAGCGGGATAGGTCAGCCAGTCATGGGAGTGAATGATGTCACAGGACTCGGCACGTGCGATCACACCTGCTACGATGCTGTAGTTATTGATCTCCTCGAGGAGGTTGTCGGGATACTTGCCAGAGAACTCGATGGCACCGAGGTCATTTGTCCCGAGGTAGGAGAAGTCCGCATAGATATGATCCCTCAGATGGTAGTAGAGCTCTGGGCTCATCTTGCCTGAGAGACGATCTCGTACGTGCTCATAGGTTACGTCTCTATAGACGACGGGGGTGTCTCCTGCTCCGATGATACGTAGGAAGCTCGTGTCCTCATCGCCTGAGGGGCGAGGGATGACGAAGGTGATCTCCATGTCTCCTTGGGCTGCCATGCCCTTCGTCAGTCCGTAGCTAGCAGTACCTAGACCACCTAATATGTGGGGAGGGAACTCCCATCCAAACATCAATGCTTTCATTCGTACCTTATAATCGGGAGGGTTTGTGTATCGTATTTCTTCTTTGCTTCCTCTAGGAGCTTGAGTGAACGTAGTATCTCTCCCACACTCATGGCGAAGGAGATCGCTCCACGACCTTGGAAGGGAGGGTTACCATCGAAGAGCTCACTAATGGTCGCTACTCCGTGCTCATGGAGCTCCTCCTCCATCCCGATAAGTGTCCGTTCGATGAAGGAAATAGCTCCTAGTCCGTAGAGCTTCAGACAAGCCTCGAAGTACGGGCCTAAGAGCCACGGCCATACGGAGCCGTTGTAGTAGGCTCTCTCTCGCTGGAGTTGTGTGCCATGACACTGTGCCTGATAGCCATCACTCTTGGGGCTTAGGGTACGTAGCCCCTTAGGCGTGCGTAGCTCTCGTGTGATGAAGTTCAGTACGGAGCGGCGTAGCTGCTTGGAGAGTGGTGAGTAAGGGAGCGAGGTGGCAAAGATCATATTGGGGCGTACGCTCCAGTCCTGTCGCTCGTGAGGGGAGATGTAGTCAAAGAGGTAGCCATGCTCATTGACGAAGACTTGGTTAAAGCTTTCCTTCACTCGACCTAATAGTTCCTCTAGCTCGTCATCCCACCTAGAGGGCATGACCTCACGATAGAAGCAAAGGGCATTATACCAGAGGGCATTGACCTCCACGAGATAGCCCTCTCGGCGAATGACGGCTTGCCCACCTATCTTGGCATCCATCCAGGAGAGGGGCTTGCCATCTCCTAGGATGAAGCAGAGTCCGGTCTCGTCGATACGAAGGTTGGGGTGTACGTTACGCAGATAGTAGCGTATAAGTTCGTCTAGGAAGGCACCATAGCGGCTGACCATGTCGCTGACACCTGCATAGTTCGCATACTGCTGTAGGGTCCATATTGCCCAGAGACCGACGTCAGGCTCGTTGATGCCCTGTATCTCCTTCGACACACTTACCTGTTCCATGAAGGCTCGGGTATCGGGGATGACCGTATCCATGATGCGGTAGAATCGCTCTGGGGCATCGGCATAGATCGTACATCCTGGCAAGGCTATAAAGAGGTCTCTTGCCCTCACTCCGAACCAAGGGTAACCAGCTAAAAGGTACCCACGGGTAGCATCGGGGCGGTAGTAGAACTGTAAGGCAGAGTTCAATAGACAGCTACGGAAATCCACTCTCGGGGTACGCATCGCCATTTCCTCCTCGAAGAGGGTCTCAATGCCCTGAGGATCTACTTCTTCTAGTCCTGCGGCGAAGTAGATCGACTCCCCAAGCTCTATGTCTACCTCGAAGTAGCCCGGCACGTAGAGGTCCTCGGTGTACTCGTAGCCTCTGTCCCGCTCCTTCGTGTATTCGATCCGTTCGTTCCAGGCGGGGACGCTCACGAAGTTGTTAGCCTTCGAGAGCTGCATATATAGGGTAGGGTAGCCCTCATATAGACAGAAGCTCACCCCAGAGCTTGCCTCACCATAGGACTCATTGATGCGGTCATTGCGATGGGTAAGCATCTTTACATCCCTAAAGGCGAGGAAGGGGGAAAGTCTCAGTGTCGTCTGGCTATGCGCCTCGAGGAGTGTATAGCGGATCAGTGCCCTATTGATATAGTGACAGAAGATGAACTCCTTTTGCAGAACGACCCCACCTACACGGTAGGTCATCGAGGAGGCTATATCGACATTGTACTCACGTACGTACTTGTGCCCCTTGGGGGAGAAGATCTCTCCCTCGTACTGGTGTATACCGACATTGAAGGGGACTCCGTGCTGGACAATCGTGAGGTCTAGGCTGGAGAGTAGGACGTGGTTATTGGGGCTAAGGCTGGGGATAGGTACGACGAGCACACCATGATATTTGCGGGTATTACAGCCTATGATGCTGGAGCAACAGTAGGCACCCTTTCTATTGGTGCGGATGTATTCGCGCTGGGTGGACTCATTGAGGTTCGCCATGAGGCGACGGTCAAACTTGAGGTAACTCATGCTTTGCTGATGTATGAGCCCCATTCTAGCAGAAGTGCTGTCTGTAGAGTAGTGGCAGGAGTTTGAGCTGTTAGTTGTCTATATGATCATCAGAGGGAGGTCTTGCGGGGAAGAGTCTTACCTCTAACTTGTCCGCTAAGTTAGCAATTTAACAGAGGAATATCAAGGCTTTGTACATAAACTCCAAAATTTCATCCCCCTCTACCTCTACGAGGGTGTTCCCTTTGCCGTACGAAGGCCAGTAAAGCCACACAAGTGGGGGTAATCTCGCTCCCTCCCAACGGCTTCTCTGAAAAGCTCTGTTGAGGATACTCAATTAGCCCCAATAAGGTACTGGGCAAACCTCTCGTGAGGTACAGAGGAAACCTATCATGAGGTACTAAGGGAGCCTCTTGTGAGGTATTGGGGATACTTCGTGGAGGGTGTTAAGAAGCCCTATTATGAGGGGGATATACAGATTTGAGGAGGTGGGCGCAGGAAGCATATTTAAGTTGGTAAAGCTGACTTGGAGTGGTGGGTGAGGGGTGTTTGGGGCTAGTGCTATAAGTCTCTTGGTAAAGGCTCTGGTGAATGCTGTCGTGAAAAGCATGGGTAAGCTTGAGCGGGAAGGAATGATAAGCCTTTTTGAGTGAGTAGGATAGGTCTCCATGTGGAAGGCTAGGAAAGCCAGGGGAGGGAGTAGGCATGGCCTTGGGGTGAGATTTGGGTAAGGCTTGGAGGAAAAGCGAGGTAGACCTAGGTGGCGATGTAAGGTGGTGGGCTGTGAGGAGCTTGGCTAAGTCTAGGAGGGAGGGGTGGGTGAGCCTTTGAAGGGAAGAGGGTTTGTCCCCTTTACACTTTCTCTGTAAATATTCTGATGAGTATACAGGGGCGTCCCTTAGGGTAAGGCAAGAGCCAGCCCCCCTTTTGACTCAGCACCTTGCCCTAAGATGCGAGGGGAAGGGGCTGGTGTCCTGCTAGAGAAAAGGTTATCTTTGTACTTACAAAATAGGCAATGTAAGTATTACCTCTAAGTACGTATTTTTATGAAGCAGGAACTACACCTTCTCTGTATGGTTGCTTTGACGGGGCTCCTGTGCCTCTCGAAACCCACCGAGCTACAGGCTCAGACAGGGCTGGGGCTACGTCTTGGACAGCCCGAGGAGCTCTCCCTAACGCTTGACGGTAGACTCACGATGGAGGGTGCAGCCTTTCTTCCAGAGAACAAGTCCAACTACAGCTGGACATCTAAGCCAGGTGTCACAGAACCCCTACAGATGGCTCCTGGGATGATGATCTCCCAGGCTCGTGTTGGCCTTGTCCTAGGATATAAGAAGTGGTCAGGCCGTATAGATGCGAACTTCTCTGGGAACAAAGTCAGCCTAACTGACATCTGTATCCGCTATGCCTATTCGGAGCAAGGGAATATTAGCCTTGGGCATCTCTTCGACCCAATAAGTATAGGTCTCAATACCCCCTCTCGCCATAATTCTCTGGCGATGGCTGCCCCAGTGACTTTTCTGACCCCAGCCGTACGCCACATGGGGATTACCTTAACACAATGGGGGGAGAAGTACTGGATCTCTGGCGGACTCTATGCAGGAAATATCAGCAGTACCCTAGCAGAAGCTGACTACGCTAGTGAGGGATATGGTGTGTCGGCTCGCCTTGCCTTCCTGCCTATCTCTACGGAGAGCCAGCTCCTGCTCCTCAGTGCAGGTGCTAGCACACGTACCCCTGAGCGTACACAAGACAGGACGGGGAGCATGCTCTTCTCTGCTGACGCTAGTACAGCGGTGGATCGCCATAAGTTTGTCCAGACTTCTGTCCCCTACGTCCAGCGCTATGAGACCTTCACCCTAGGAGCAGCTTACCGCAATCCTAAGTTCTTTGCCCTAGGGGAATTCCTCCTAAATAACGTCGGACATGCCCCCATAGCAGGGGCTGTGCCTGGTAGCATGATCAAGCGTGGCCTCTTCGTCTCTCCCGAGGCTTATCAGACCTACCTTGGGGGCTACCTCACCACAAGCTATATGCTACGTGGAGAGCAACGTGTCTATAATCGTAGCTCGGCGACCTTCCGCAATACTGCCGACGAGATCGAGCCAGGGGGCAACCTCGAGCTAATGGCACGTGTGAGCTATCTGGATGCAGACGAGGGCGGGCAGATGCTCGAAGGCCTTGCGGCGCTCAACTGGTATCCTAATAAGTATTTCCTACTAGGCCTGAACTATTCATACAGCGCAATGAATAGGTACGCTACAGCAGGAGGTCGTCTGACGTCCTCTGTCTTAGGTGGCTCTACCTTCAGGCTCCATACCCTACAGCTACGAGCACAGCTCGTCTTCTAACTCTACGAATAATCAGCACGAGATGCACCATAGATCAAGTTTGCTTTTAGCCCTTGGGCTCTTCCTCCTTTCCCCTTCTTTTGCAGAGGGACGTGAGGCAAAGCCCAAAACACCCGTTGCCACAGAGACGCTCCTCAAGGAGGCTCGTGAGGCCTATCAAGAATACCGCTTTGCCTCTGCGCGGGCAGCTATAGAGAAGTATATCACCGCACTGGAGAAACGTCGTCAGACAGTGCCCGAGAGTGTCCTTCGGCTACAGGCGATGATTACCCGAGCAGAGCGTATGTACCAGCGTGCAGAGCACCTGCAGATCATAGATAGCGTGGTAGTAGCAAAGCAGGCTTGGCTCCAGCACCTAGAGCAGATGGGGGGTACGATACGTCCAGAGGAGGGACACCTAAGGGGGGATAGCCTTATGCGGCAGGCCTCCTACCGAGATGCCCTAGGACGTAACTGGATTCGTCCAGCCTCCTCTGGGGTAGTGTGGCTCTCTTCCGTAGGGGAGAATTGGGAGAAACAAGCCCTTAACACCAAGGCATTAGGTGAAGGCTCTGAACTCGCATATCCCTTCCTGCTAGAGGATGGGACTACACTGATTTATGGGAGGCGCACTTCGCAGGGTCTTGGGGGCTACGACCTCTACATGACCCGACTATCAGGCCAAGGGATGAGTTTCCTCGAGCCCACGTTACTGGGGATGCCCTATAACTCTCCCTACAACGACTACCTCCTCGTCTACCACGAGAGTGAGGACTGGGGAGTGCTGGTGAGCGATCGCTTTTGCCCCGCAGACTCTGTACACCTTTACCGCTTCACAGGCAAGCCTCAGTTCCTCTCGGGGGCAAGCCAAGAGGAGGTAAATAGCCTAGGGGAAGAGGCGCTGCTTGCTCGGGCAAGCCTTCGAGGCCTTCTCTATAAGAATACCGCTGTCGCCAAGCAGTCCAAGGGTACAGCACGTGAGGGGGAAATCTACTTCCACCTCCAGGGTAGCCGTATCTACCGACATTGGTCAGACTTCTCATCTAAGGAGGCTCTAGAGGCCTATCGAGCAGCCGAGACCGAGTGTAGGTCTGTCGAGGAGCGCAGGGAGCATCTCCGTAGCTTACGAGCCACGTGGCTTCAAGCCTCTGAGGAGGATAGAGTGCGCCTCAAGGAGGAGATCCTACTGAGTGAGACCCAGCTCCGTGAACTCGAAGCCCAGCTTCGTGAGCGATACAATGCGGTGCGTAGATTAGAGGGAGTGAACTAATAAGACAAAGCTTGGATACACTAAACCAAATCATCAACCCCGATATTGCCCTCTCGGCATGGGTAGCGCTACTCATCAGTGGCTTGCTCCTCATCCTCTCGGGCTTCATGTCCTCATCCGAGGTAGCATTCTTCTCGTTGTCTCCTACCGATATTGACGCTATCAAGGAGGAGGAAGACCCTGCAGACCCTGCCCTCCTTGACCTGCTGAAGGACACGGAGAGGCTCTTAGCCACTATCCTCATTGGCAATAATCTCGTCAATGTGGCTATCGTCATTCTTACGGGCTATGCCTTTGGGCTCATCTTCGACTTCTCTTCCTCTCCTGCGCTAGGCTTCATCGTACAGACGGTAATCCTTACGCTCCTGCTCCTACTCTTTGGGGAAATCATCCCTAAGGTCTATGCACAGGCGCATCCTCTTTCCTTTAGCCGTTTCTCCTCCGGGAAGATGCGCGTTGTCTCCCGACTGCTGTATCCCTTCTCAAGCTTCCTGATGCGTACGACTAGCCTCGTGACACGACGTATGCAACCTCGTAGGTATGATCTATCGGTAGACGAACTGTCGCAGGCTGTGGATCTACTCGAGGGACACGAGCCAGAGGAGAAGGAGCTCTTTGAGGAGATCATCAACTTCCACCACAAGACCGCCTCCGAGATCATGGTGCCACGTGTCGATATGACAGATATAGATATCTCGTGGGACTTCCATCGTATGCTCTCCTTTGCTGTCGAGAGTGGTTACTCACGGATACCCGTATATGAGGACTCGGAGGACAATATCAAGGGCATTCTCTATCTAAAGGATCTCATCCCCTACAAGGAGCGAGAAGCTACCTTTGACTGGCGGGGACTCATCCGTGAGGCTTACTTCATCCCAGAGAACAAACCCCTAGATGACCTACTCGAGGAGTTTCGTAGCACCAAGAAGCATATCGCTGTCGTCGTCGATGAATACGGCGGGACGAGTGGTATCGTGACCATGGAAGACCTGCTGGAGGAGATCGTAGGAGAGATCACGGACGAATATGACGAGGAGGAGCTCCCCTATAAGCGTCTATCTGATGGGAGCTACCTCTTCGAGGGGGGGACACCTCTGACCGACGTGCTACGTGCCCTAGACCTAGAGGCGGGTACCTTCGGCAAGGCAGAGGAGCAAGTCGATACTCTCGGAGGCTTGGTGCTGGAGCTGAAGCAAGACCTCCCACACAAGGGGGATGAAGTCGAGGTCGAAGGCTGGCTCTTCAAGGTCGTATCTCTGGAGAAGTTCCGCATCACTGAGGTGCAGATCATCCCACCCTCATCCCCTGAGACTCATGTCAGCTAGTCTCGGCGTGATCAAGGAGCTAAGAGGGCTACCCGAGGGGGTAGCCCTTTACCTTTGCCCCTTCGTCTGCGAAGGGGAGAGGGCGCAACTCAAGGTGCAGCGAGAGGTCACACTCCGCCTGATACAGCATGCCCTTGAGCTCCCAGCACCTCCAGTCCTAGAGCATAGACCGAATGGTGCTCCCTACCTGCCAGCCTATCCCGACCTAAGTATTAGCGTGAGCCATGCAGAGGGCTTGGCTTCTATCCTGCTTGCCCCAAGCCCTTGGGCTGTCGGCGTCGATGTCGAAAGGTTTCGCCCCCAGCTCCTTCGGATGCAAGGGAAGTACCTCCATGAGGGAGAGTGTGCTCTATTGTCTACTTATGTATCAGAGGAGCTCACAGCATTGACACTCCTTTGGTCTGCCAAGGAAGCTCTCTTCAAGATGCTACAGCCACCCTCCCAGTCACTCCTAGACTTTCGGCTAATGGGTGTCCAGCTAGAGAGGGAGCATCGAGGTACACTGCTCTTTAGCTATGGAGGGTCTCCTCAAGGGAAGCACCACCTTAGCTACGAGGTCAACGAGGACTATGTGCTCTGCTATTGCCTTGAGTCTAGGTAAAACTATCGTCCTGAGCTAGGGGCGTGAGTCAAGTAGGGCTAGTACCAAGTAGCCCAAATGAAGAAAGGGGAAGCCCCCATAGCGAGTAGCTCCTTATCAGAGTATCCATCGCTATGGGGGCTTCCCCTTTGTGTTTCGTTCTCTGTAGGCTACCAGCTACTGGTAGAGCCTCCTCCTCCAGAGGAGCCACCTCCGAAGCTCCCTCCAGAGAAGCCTCCACCGCCTCCCCAGCCTGAACCACCGCCACCTCCGCGTCCACTGCTACTGAGTAGCTCTGAGAGGATGAGTGCCCCTAGTGCAGCCCGATCCCCCGAGTTGTCCTTGCGGTCATAGTGACCATCATGACCACAGTACTGGCAGTGGTAGTAGACGCGTATGTAGCGCTGTCCACGAGGGCTTCGGATATGTTCCTGTCTCACTATGGAGGCTGCCCGTGTACCACATTTGTCACAGTTCTGCCACTTAGTGCCAGGGATCTCCTCACCTACTATCCGCTCGTAGTCGCAGTTCGTACAGGCACAGGCTCTGTAGGTCATGGAGTGCAGTCGTATCTCTAGTAGCTGGCTAGGAGTAAGGTGCTCTGCAGTCGCCTGAGGGGAGAGGAGATGTAGGGTCTCCTGCTTGCACTTAGGACATCGGAGGGACTGGCGAGCCAATCTGCTCATCGTCCTACGTACATATAGCCAAAAGAGAATACCTACAGGGGGGCAAAGGATGACCATGAGTACGCTATAGACGTTATAGGTACGGCGCATATCACCCAGCTGGGTCAGTAGAACTCCATCATCCTCGTGGAGCTGTCTGATCCTCCCTTGGAGAGAGCTCACGGCACTATAGGTGGTGGCAATGATGAAGACTACGTAGAAGAAGAGTAGGAAGGTTGATGGGATCGTATCCCTATTTCCCCCTCGGGCTGTGCGCCTATCGGAGGTATAGCCTTCGCCAGTGATCTGTGCTTGGACAGCTTGTATCCCTGCGATGATCGCCCCAGCGTAGTCTCCCTGCTTCATCAGCGGAACCATCTCATGGCGCTGGATACGGGAGGTGACGGCATCGGGTAGTGTCCCCTCGAGTCCATAGCCGACCTCGAAGCGCATCTTACGCTGGTCGAGGGCGAAGACGAGCAGGAGCCCATCGTTCCTAGTCTTAGAGCCAATGCCCCAGAGGCGGAAGAGCTGGGTGGAGAAGCTCTCTATATCCCCCTCGATATCGTCAAGCACGACGACGGCGAACTCGACCCCTGTGCTGAGTCTCAGCTGCAGGAGGAGCTCGTTGATCCTCGCTTGTGAAGCCTCGTCTATATGCCCGCTGGGGTCAGAGAATAGCTGTAGGCTATCCTGTGCGAAGACGTTCGGTACGGTCTCTGGCGTATAGGTGTTCCCTGCCGCATGTGCCCTAACTCCGAGCGATAGTGCAAGTGTTAGAGTCACGGCTAGGAGCCTTAGCCAGTGCGTCATCTGTAGCTTCATTTGCTGATCTGTATGTAGGGCTGTACTTAGCTGATCCTAGAGCAGAGCTAGAGCTATGTCTACTTGGAGAAGTCTACGGTAGGAGCGACCTCGCTACCAGCCTGAGCTGTGAAGTAGGGGCGAGTGCGGAAGCCCGTGACGCCTGCTATGAGGGAGGCGGGGAACTTGCGGATCTTCGTATTGTATTCCTTAGCTGCGTTGTTGAAGTCCATACGAGCCGTAGCGATTCTATTCTCGGTACCCTCTAGCTGTGCCATTAGGCTCTGGAACTGTTCGTTGGCCTTGAGGTCGGGGTACTTCTCTACGACGACCATGAGGCGAGAGAGGGCGGAGGATAGGGCATCCTGGCTCTGCTGGAAGCGCTGGAGTGCGGCCTCGTCCATGTTGTTCGCATCGATGGTGGTCGCAGTGGCACGGCTACGAGCCTGGATCACACCCTCTAGGGTCTCACGCTCATGAGAGGCATAGCCCTTGACGACATTCACGAGGTTGGGGATGAGGTCAGCACGACGCTGATACTGGTTCTCTACCTGGCTCCACTGAGTGTTTACATTCTCCTGGATGCCTACTAGACCGTTGTATTGGGTGATACCCCATAGTAGGATAATGACTGCGATACCTGCTGGGATAGCCCACTTTGGAAGCTTCATGTTGTCTTTGTTCTTTAATTGTAATACATATTCTCTGTTGAGAGGCCGAAGCCGAGTACTAAGATACGTAAATCCTCAATGGTGACGACATCCTTTTCCCCGAGCGATAGTCCCCTCTCAGGATGTATTACTAACCTTATTTCTGGGGTTAGTGTTTCCTCAGACCTGATGCGGGGGGATAGCGAACTCCAGATCCTCCTCCCCTAGAGCAGGAAGGGTAGAGGTAGTGATACACCGACTCAAGGGGGATACTCTAGTGATGGATCCCCTAAATAGGTCTTCTCGTGGGGCTCATTTCGAGGGGGGTATATTGCTCCTATAATATCCCCGAAAGGGCTCTCGGTAAGAACGCCTTCGTCACCTTACATAGGTGATGAAGGCGTTCTTTATAGGAGCGCACTTGCGCTCTCGGTATGTTCGTTTTGGCTCTCTCGGTATGCTTGATACAGAGGTCGTTATGAGGGGGTGAGGAGTCTGCTTTTCGGGGGAGCTAATCTATGGCGAATACGGAGCCTCTGTCTCCCCCTATACATCTTATATTATAATGTTCGCGTGCGTATAGATAGAGGTGAGAGGTGGTAGGGGAGGATGGCATGTGAGATCTAGGAGGGGGAGACCTATGGCTCCTCGATGCTAACCTTGGGAGGGAAACTGTAGAGATGCAATGGGAGTCGGAGGGTGTGGATAAGTATTTCTTTACAGTTGTTGGGGTTTTATCCTCGTGTATATGAATGTTTTGTAGAGAGGATCGGGCGTAGAGGTGAAGAAAGTGGTCGGATGGAGGCAAACAATCTCTCTCGGGA
>NZ_CAJZFJ010000054.1 GCF_915070105.1 uncultured Porphyromonas sp. | reverse complement strand
GTATCTCCTCTCTAGGGCTCGCTTGTATGTCTGTTTCTTGGGGATAATGCCTAGGGTCTTTAGTGATAGGCTAAGGCTCCCTAGGATATGAAGCGATATCCCCGAAGATCCAAAGGCTGGAGTGTGTGCGGGATCATGCGTCAGCCCTAGGGATATACTCGCTATTGGAGGTATCTTTTGTATCTTTGTGCTAAAAGCTAAAATGCCAGATGTGAAATGAATTTATACTTCATCGGTATAGGGGGGATCGGTATGAGTGCCCTTGTGCGCTATTTCCTGCGCAAGGGAGACCAGGTGGCAGGCTATGACTTGACCCCCTCGCCTCTGATTGAGGCGCTTGTTCAGGAGGGTGCACAGGTGCACTTCGAGGACAGTGTCTCGTGCATCCCCGAACCCTTCCGCTCTCCCGATACCCTAGTAGTCTATACCCCTGCTGTCCCTAGTGATCATCAGGAGCTAACCTACTTCCGGAATCAGGGGAACAAGGTCATCAAGCGTGCTGAGCTCCTCGGCGAGCTGACTCGCCGAGAGCGTGCCCTCTGTGTAGCAGGTACGCATGGCAAGACGACCACCTCGACACTCATCGCCCACCTACTACGACAGAGTGCAGTAGACTGCCACGCCTTCCTCGGTGGGATCTCCAATAACTATAAGACGAACTTCCTCTACTCCTCGCACAGCGACTATGCCGTGATCGAGGCGGATGAGTTTGACCGTTCGTTCCATCACCTCTCGCCTTATATCGCTGTCGTCACCTCGGCAGACCCTGATCACTTAGATATTTACCATACACCAGAGGCATATAGAGAGAGCTTCGAGCACTTCACCTCGCTCATCAGTGCCGAGGGTGCGCTCGTGATGCGCCAGGGTATCCCCCTCACTCCTCGGCTGAAGGCTGGCACTCGTCTCTATACCTACGGACTAGAGGGAGAGGGTGCGGACTTCTATGCCTCGGATATCCGAGTGGAGGATGGGCGCCTCTTCTTTACTTGGCACCATCCAGCACTCGAGGGACTCCCTGCGGGTGAGCTACGTGTGGAGCTCGGTGTGCCTCTGCTGGTGAATGTGGAGAATGCCGTGGCGGCTATGGCCGTTGCCCTACTGTGTGGCGTGACCGAGGAGGAGCTCCGCTTGGGTGTCGCCTCTTTCCGTGGGGTACACCGACGCTTCGATAGGGTGGTCGATACACCACGCTGTGTCTTGATCGATGACTATGCTCACCATCCCAATGAACTTGGGCCAAGCATCCGCTCTGTCAAGGGGCTCTACCCGACACGGCGAGTCCTCGGGATCTTCCAGCCTCACCTATATAGTCGTACACAAGACTTCTATCGGGAGTTTGCCGAGAGCCTAGATGTGCTCGATGAGGTGATCCTACTCGATATCTACCCAGCCCGAGAGCTGCCTATCCCTGGGGTTACCTCAGAGATGATCATGCGTGAGATGCATCATGCACAGGTGAAGGTGCTCCCGAAGTCTGGTCTGCTCCCCGAGCTAGAGGCTCGGGCAGAGCTCCCCGAAGTCATCCTGATGGTCGGTGCAGGAGATATAGACCGCCTCGTCCCTCAGGTCGCTAGCTGGATACAGAGCCGACTATGAAGCGCGGGAGACTGATACGGAATATGGCGGTAGGGCTACTGGCAGTAGGACTGCTGGTGGTCTTCGTCTACCTCTTCGTGTCGTCTCCGTCCCGTAGGAATGCTGATGGACGATGCGGTGGTGTCGTAGTACGTATCGATGCACACCAAGGGGGTGAGCCCCTCTTCCTCTCCCCGGATGGGATCGTGGACGAGCTGACACGGCATGGTATTGTCCTCAAGGGACGTCCCCTAGACTCGATTGACCTCAGGGGCATTGAGAAGACGCTTAGCTCGCTCTCTGTCTACGAGCAGGTGGAGGCCTTTGTATCTCCCTCTTCGGCCACCCTACAAATTCGCCTAAAGGAGAAGCATCCGCTCTTCATCGTGCAGGATCGCACGGGCAAGAGCCATTATGTCACGGAGGGTAGGGGGACAATCTCTGTTCGTCAGGGCTTCGCTACCTATCTACCCGTAGTCTCGGGTGACCTAGACCTGCAGTATGCCACTTCGGACGTCTATGACCTCATGGCTGTCCTTCGTCGAGATAGTGATTTGGTGGACTACTTCGGGCAGGTCTATGTGGATGCCTCGGATGGTATCGTGCTGATTCCCCGTATCGGGCATACTCGGGTCGTTATCGGCAAGACCACAGACTGGGAGGAGAAGCTACGTAAGTGGCGTATCTTCGCCTCGTCTGTCCTTCCCCGCCGAGGGATGAATGCCTTTGCCTATGTCAATCTTGACTATGCAGGCCAGGTCGTCGCACGTGATCGCTATGGAGTACAGGGCTTCGGTCGTGATGAGGAGGGCGAGCTTGTCCGCCTCGATGCCGTAGCAGTAAGCGCCGAGCCCGCTGCACCTACCCCTGCTCCAGTGGTGGCAGCCCCAGCGCCGAAGGCTGAGTCTCGCCCTACATCGGATAAGCCACGACAGGACAAACCGAAGCAGGATAAACCCAAGCAAGACAAGCCCAAGCAGGATAAGCCTACGGGCACCAAGCCCAGCCCTGCTAAGGCTCCACCCTCCAAGCCAACCCCTACTAAGCAGCCTGCGAGTAAGCCTGCAGCTGCGAGGCCAGCGACCACGAAGTCCACGGCTTCACCTAAGCCCAACGGCAACCCCAACAAGCCTCCAACCAATCAGTCAAAGAAGAAATGAACGAAGGAAGGGATAACATATATGTGGTGATCAACCTCGGGAGCTCAAGCCTAACCGGCCTACTCGCTCACAAAACCTCCGATGGGCTCGTACGCCCCATCAAGGCTCATCACATCCCTACAGGGGGCTGTATTCGTCAGGGGTGTATCCACAATATCGAGGAGACGGCTCGTCTCATCGGTCTACTCATCGATACACTTAGCGAAGCGCTCCCCTCCGAGGAGACCATCACGGGAGTCTATGTCGGGCTCGAGTGTCGCTCGATGCAGGCTGAGACCTTCCGTGCTCAGATGTATCTAGGCGCAGAGGGGCGGGTCGTCACTCAAGATGACCTACTGACTCTACGTGATGAGGTCAATGAGGCTGAGTATCCAGGGATGAAGATCCTGTCGATCACCGACCCACGCTATCGTGCCGATGGCAAGAGGGAATATACTCCTCGTGGAGTGCGCTGTCAGCATCTAGAGGCTGACTACCAGCTCATCCTCGTTCGCCAGAATATCGTCGCTAATATAGAGGAGGTCATAGTGAGCCGCCTTGGGCTGAAGATCCTAGGGATCATCCCCACGCCTATTGCCGAGGCTGCTGCGACCCTCACGACTGAGGAGAGTGCCCTCGGCTGTGCCTATGTCAATATCGGAGGGGGCACGACCTCTATCGCTATCTATCAGGAGCGACTGCTCTCGGCTCTCTATATCCTACCTATCGGCGGGATCAATGTCACACGTGACCTCACTCACCTCAATAATAGGCTGATGGAGTCCGACGCTGAGAGCCTCAAGGTGCGCTACGGCTCTATGGATACCTCCGTCTCACGAGGGGAGCAGATCCAGGTGCCATCCACCACGGGCGAGGAGAACAAGGTCTTCATCCAGCACGATGTCAATCGCTACATCAATGCCCGCATACGTGAGATCCTCAAGAACGTCATCAGTATCATCGACGAAGCAGGCTTCTCCGAGGCTGTCCCCAAGGGACTTGTCTTTGCGGGGGGCGTGACCGAGACGAAGTACTTCTATGAGACGCTACGTAAGCTCCGCTTTGAGTTCCGTGAGGGGCACCTTCGTCGTGATGTATATGATGAGCAGGTGAGACCAGATGTGGCTCGCCAGTATGCTACGGTCATCGCTCTGGTCTCTCGTGCTACGGAGCCTGGGGTGACCTTCGAGGTGCGTCCTCTGGATAGCATCATGCAGGAGCCAGAGGAGCATCCCTACCAGCCCTCCTTCCAGTCTAGGGAGGAGACAGAGCTGGACTACACCTTTGAGGATCATGCTGATCCCATGCCCGAGGAGCCAGAGTCTAAGAGGAGTAGTCGGTCACAGGCCGATCGTCCTAGCTCGAAGAGCTCATGGTTTGAGAATGCCCTTGGCAGGTTCTCTAGTCTCTTCGACTCAGATGAGGAGGACTAGTACACTTAACTATTAACAGTACGGAAGACAATGGAGCATGAGACAATGACCCGAGGAGACCTGGAGTTTGGATTTAGCAAGACTAGCTCACCCCAGCTCATCAAGGTGGTAGGTGTCGGTGGGGGTGGAGGCAATGCCGTCAATAAGATGTGCGTCATGGGCTCCGTGCCTGGGGTTTCCTTCCTCCTCTGTAATACCGATGCGCAGGCGCTTAATAAGAGCTCTGTGCCTAACTGCATTACCATCGGTCCGAATGTGACGCAGGGGCTCGGTGCGGGTAATAGGCCTGACCGTGCACGTGAGGCTGCTGAGGAGAGCCGTGAGGCTATCCGCCTAGCCCTCCTAGATGGTGAGACCCGCATGGTCTTCATCACGGCTGGTATGGGGGGAGGAACTGGTACGGGTGCCGCCCCTGTCATCGGGCGTATCGCTATGGAGGCAGGCCTCTTGACCATAGGTATAGTCACCATACCCTTCCTCTTCGAAGGCAAGAAGAAGATCCTACAAGCCCTAGAGGGGGTCAAGCAGATGCGCAAGAACGTAGATGCCCTCCTCGTGGTCAATAACCAACGCCTCATCGATATATATCCCGACTACACTGTCCGCAATGCCTTCGAGAAGGCCGATGATACCCTCAGCAATGCTGCTCGTGGTATCTCCGACATCGTGAATATCGCAGGCGACGTGAACGTAGACTTCGCCGATGTCAGTACCACCCTACGTGGTGGGGGCGTAGCCGTCATCAATACGGGCTATGCCAGTGGCGAAGGGCGTGTCCGCAGAGCTATCGAAGACGCTCTGAACTCCCCCCTGCTCAATAATAACAATATCCAGCAAGCCCGACACCTCCTGATCACCGTCTATAGCGGCGATGTAGCACCCCTTACCGTCGAAGAGTTCCAGGAGATACAGGACTTCACCGATGGCTTCACGAGCGAGTTGGAGACCATCCTCGGTATCGCTGATCGTGATGACCTCGGCGACAAGATCGCTGTCACGATATTGGCTTCGGGCTTTGACTTCGAGGAGAATGAATTCCGCCAAGGTATCGAGCGGGACGAAGATCCTCTTGAGCGAATCGCTCGTGCGAACCAGCGCAAGTCCGAGGACGACCTGATCCGCAGCACCTATGGCGAGTCTATTGTCACTCGACCTAGGAGTGAGCCGATCTCGCTCCTTATCGGGGAGCTGGATGATGAGGAGCTCCTACTGCTCATCGCCGAGACCCCTTCGCTAGAGCGCAATGGGCAGCTCTTCTACTCCAAGCGTAAGGAGCGTGCTGCACATCGTCCTCTTCAGATCGGCTCTCCTGGGGGGCGTACGGCCTCTCGTCCTCGCCCTCGTCGTGAGGAGCTGGAGCCCTTCTCCTCTCCACGTGTGGGAGTGCCCTCACGACCTACTTCCCCCTCTACTCCGCCCCCTCCTCCCGTCGAGCCCCTAGCTCGACCCGATGCACCACAGCAGGAGCATGAGCATGAGCCTGAGGAGAGTGCGGCAGAGGTGATTCACTTCACAGACTTCTAGTATACCTAATATCATAGGCAATCTATGACTATTGCTGTAGACTTCGATGGCACGATCGTTCGCCATCGTTATCCGAAGATAGGGGATGAGATCCCCTTCGCTACCGAGACGCTGAGGCTCCTCCTCAGAGATCGTCATCGGCTGATCCTGTGGACTGTCCGTGAGGGCAGGCTACTGGATGAGGCTGTCGAATGGTGCCGAGCACGAGGCGTAGAGTTCTACGCGATCAACCGCGACTTCCCCGAGGAGGACGCTACAGGCTCGGGCTTCTCGCGTAAGATAAAAGCCGACTTATTCATCGATGATCGCAACTTCGGGGGGCTTCCCGACTGGGGTACGATCTATCATCGTATACAGTCTGGGCGGGCACTAGAGAGTGTCTGGTCCTCGCTGCCATACGAGGACGATGGGGAGCCCGAGGAGAGGGGCTTCTTTGCTCGGCTTTTCTCTCGGCGCTAGATGGGCATCATTTGGGGGTCTTACTCTTACATGATCCTATTTACCCAAATCTCTGTTTATGAATCTACGTATCCCCGTTTTCCTTGTACTATGTACTCTAGCTCTAGGTGCATGTCGCGAGGCAAGGTCTTCATCGAAGGCCACTACCTCGGTAGCATCTCATCGGGATACTATCCTGGTGCAGGCCAGTGATACGACTCTTGTCGGTAAGCGTCTCTATCTGAGTTTCGAGGGGAATACCTCGGTCGTAGAGTATCTCTCTCATCAGCAACTCTATTGGTTCTCCAAGGATTCTATCCATGGAGAGAAGGAGGGACGTGATACCTACAATGCGCTACACATCGAGCCACATGTCTTCTTTGTTAACTGGGTGGAACGTGACGGTACGACGGTCAGCCAGATCCTAGACCTTCGGGAGCGTACATGCCAAGCCTTCATTACCTCCAATGTCTACTCTGTTAAGAAGAATGCTCGTGTCACCGCCACCCTCTGTGGTAAGATTACGCATATCGAGGATAGTGTGCATCTGCTCTTTGAGTAGCCTCTTTTCCTAGTCATTCTTAGACGGCTTTCGCCCCTAGCTGCAGTACGATGAGTGCTCTTGCTAGGGGCGAAAGCCGTTTATGTCCTTCCTCTATTCTACGCTCCATCCTCCCAGTGGAGATGGGGCTTCTTTCTCCCTTTATAAAGCCCTACTCTAGATGGTTTGTGTCGGGGGGCTTTATTCCCTTCGCTAACTCTCTCTGTGTCGGGTACTTCGAGAGGAGGTTAGCGAACATACCGAGAGGGCTGGAGCGAACATACCGAGAGTGGGAGAGCGGACTCGGTATGTTCGTCCTCGTCACCTATGTAAGGTGATGGAGGCGAACATTACGTGTCCTATCCGAGGGCTCATTATAAGGGTGGGGTCGAGTATTCGGGGAGCTTGGGTAAGCTGTGCTTCTTTGCCCAGATCTGTCTGGCGAATGCATCCTTATGCGAGGGGGCAGAGGAGCTCTACTCGAGTGTCTATATGTTAATAGGTGTGAATGGGTGGAGGGGGTAGGTGCCTATCCTACTTTGAGAGAATGTGAAAAGATTATATTGGAGCAAATGCTCTCATTAGGGGATAGTGTGGAAATGTTTTCGTTGTTCTATGTTAGTTGTTTATTTATTAGGAGGTTGCGGTTTTATTTAGGTGTGGATAAGGCTGTGTGTAAGTGTGTGGGTAGCTGTCCGATTCTTTGATTTATAGTGCGTTATCAAGGCCCCCACCAAAGGGGGTGTAGGAGGGGTGTCTAAGAGTCTGATAGCAAAAGCAATATCGTTTCCCCGAGAAAAGCAAACTTTCAGCACGTTTTTTTATATCCAATTTATTCTGAACTTTGCATACAGAAAGCAGCTCACCCACACCTCTTCGAATAGTATAGAGAGTTCATACACAGTCTGTTTGGTTGTGGATAACTCTATTACAGTAGGTTGGCATTAGGGTCATACCGCTTGAGCAGTGTGCACTCCCGCTTCGATAATATTATTGTTAATAAGAATTAAATATAGACTCTTACACCCTTGGTAACGGACAACGAAAGAATGCTTTCTATGCAAACGCAAGGTTTACCTTCAGGAGAGACCCTCTGGCAACGCTGTATGCAGCTCCTAGCTCAGGCTTGTGATGCTGAGACCCTACAGACATGGTTCGCCCCGATCCGCTCGGCGGGTGTGGAGTCCCGTCAAGATCAGGCTGGAGAGGCGTTCGATGCGCTGGTTCTCCATGTCCCTAGCGAGAGCTTCCTCAAGCAGCTGCTAGAGCGACACGTCGAGCTCCTTAGGCGGGTTACCGATGAGGTCATCGGTGGGCAACTCGAGGTGGTGCTGGAGCCCACGCCCGAGGCTACGCGCCCTCGTCCTCGTCAGGTGGCAGCCTCCCCGAGGATGCAGGAATACACGTCGCATCTGAGTGCTGATCTGCGCTTCGACACCTTCTACGAGAGTGCCTGTAATAGGGAGGCACTGCGTATCGCTGAGGCTACGGCCGCACGCCCTGGGCAGGCGCCGCTCAACTTCCTCTTCATCTACGGCCCCAGTGGGGTGGGTAAGACCCACCTCTGCCAAGCGATCGGGCAGCGGGCTATCGAGCTTCACCCCGATCTGCGGGTGAGCTATGTGGCGACCTCCAAGTTCGAGGCGCAGTTCATCCGTGACAGCCTCAACCGTGGCCCTGGGCGAGGGACGTTCATCGACTTCTACCAGCAGATGGATGTGCTGATCATTGATGATATTCAGGGGCTGATCGGTAAGCAGAAGACCCAGCAGGCCTTCTTCGACATCTTCAATCACCTCTACATGCTGGGCAAGCAGATCATCGTGACCTGTGATGTCCCACCCATTGACCTCAAGGGGATGGAGACCCGTATCATGACTCGCATCCAGAGCGCCATGATGCTACGTATCGATCGCCCTGACCTAGAGCTTCGGCGCAAGATCCTCCAGCACCGTGTGGCTGAGAGTGGCGTGGAGCTGGGCGAGGAGTGCGTCGAGTTCATCGCCGAGAATATGCCCGACAACGTGCGTCAGCTCGAGGGGGCTATCCGTACCCTCATCACACGTGCCCGCTTCAATGATCAGGGGGTCGTGGACCTCGCTACGACACGTAGCGTAGTCGGAGAGACGGTCTCCATCGATCGTCGTGAGCTCACCCCTCATCTCATCCTAGAGACGGTGTGTCGGGTCTATGGGCAGGAGGTGGATCAGCTACGTACCTCCTCGCGCAAGGCCGAGCTCGCTCTACCCCGTCAGGTCGTGATGTACCTCGTCAAGAAGCACACCAGTGCCTCCTACAAGGCCATCGCTAAACTCCTCAACCGCAGTGACCACACCACCGTCATGCACGGGGTGAAGACCATCGAGGGGCGCATCGAGCACGAAGCCGAGCTTAGGTCTCGTATCGCCGAGATCGAGTCCGAGCTCCGAGCCTAGTGCACGAAGGTCGAGGGTAGGCACTCCGCACCCTCCCCCATCGTCTAACGAAATACGATCCTCCCAGCGAAGAGGTGCATGTAGTATGCATTCTCTCTGCTGGGAGGATCGCTTGTGTATTCTCCGTAGGTATGGCTATTCCCTGAAGTCTGATAGGGGGGGTATCTGCATGATAGCTCGTTGGGTGGAAGCAACGGGGAAGGTCGGGGCGAAGGGGGGCTTAGGGTATACAGGGTACTGTACTCCATTCTGTTTGGCATGCTAAGCGTAGCTCTGTGTGCCCGTGTTTCTCTTTCCTGTAGCGGTCTAGAACATTGGTCATTACCACTCTCTGTATCGTGTGTCTGTTTGGTGATGTTGGCTCCTTAGATAGGGACGGGTGTTGTGCTTGAAAAGTCGTACCTTTGTGGCTAAAGGAATGACCACGCAATGACTCAGGATGAGGTACTAGAGCTAAAGCGCCTCGAGGTCAATATCTCTCGACTGGGGGATATTGTCACACGACTGGGCGCTCGAATTGCAGAGCTGGAGACAGAGCTCCGCCTTCGAGATGAGGAGCTTGACCGCCTGAGGACAGAGCTTCAAGAGGCTTGTAAGCAGAGCTCTATGTCCTCTCTGGCCCGATCCCTGATGAAGGGCTCAACAGAGGAGGAGCTTGGCCAAGCAAAGCAGGTCCTAGATGGAATCATCACAGAGGTAGAGTGCTGTATTCAGCAGCTTGCCGAAGAGTAGAGCGTATCACTATAGCGGCAGTGTGAAACTGACCCACCGATAGATATATAGACGTCGATATGGACAAGGAGCAGAGCCCCCTACAGCGTATCTCGATCCTCGTGGAGGATACGCGCCTGCAGCTACGTGTGCCTCGCGATAGAGAGAGCCTACTGCGTAGGGCAGGAGAGGAAATTACAAGCACAATGCTCCTCTACAAGGCAAAGTATCCCAATGCCTCAGAGATGCCCTCCTCAGCCTATCTAGCTATGACGGCTGTGGATATAACTGCTCGTTACAAGCAGCTCGTCGAGATCGAGGCGGAGCGAAAGGAGCACTTGCTCCCTCGCCTAGAGAAGGCCAATAGACAGCTGGAGGCGCTCATCAGCTCCTCTCTAGCGACCCTGCCCTCTCAGCCCTAGAGTCCACACCGCTACCCCCAGCGTGGAGGGTAGGTTAGCGTGCGTCCATTCCTGCTACATATAAACTCAAAGAAGCAAGGAAAGAATGGGAACAATTACCATCATTGCCCTTTGCGCCGTGGCGTTCCTAGTCGGAGCGTCCCTGATGTGGTTTGTCACCGAGCGATTGCTTGGACAGAAGACACGCACCATCCTCAGCGAGGCAGAGCGAGAGGCAGAGGTACTGAAGCAGAAGAAACTACTGGAGGTCAAGGAGAAATTCCTACAGCTCAAGGGAGACCTAGAGCAGCAAGTGGCCCAACGAAATAATAAGCTCAAGCAGATAGAGGGTAAGCTCAAGAGCCGTGAGCAAGAGCTCAACCAGCGGCAAAGCGAGCTCCAGAAGCAGCATCAGGAGATAGATACCCTACGTGACCGCTTAGCACAGCAGAGCGAAGGGATCGAGGAGAAGAAAGCCGAGTATGAGCAGAAGAAGGGAGAGTATGAGGAGAAGAAGGCAGAGCTTGAACTCCTACGCCAGAGCGAGCAGAAGCGACTAGAGGCCCTCGGAGGCCTCTCCGCCGACGAGGCTCGTGAACGACTGATCGAGAGCCTACGTGCCGAGGCTCGTGACCAGGCTCAGGGCTACATCAACGACATCGTGGAGGAGGCGAAGATGACTGCCAACAAGGAGGCCAAGAAGATCGTCGTACAGTCCATCCAGCGCCTAGCGACCGAGACCGCTATCGAGAACTCCGTGACCGTCTTCCACATCGAGAGCGACGAGATCAAGGGGCGCATCATCGGCCGTGAAGGGCGTAATATCCGTGCCCTAGAGGCAGCTACTGGTATAGAGATCATTGTGGACGATACCCCCGAGGCGATTGTCCTCAGTAGCTTCGACCCCGTACGTCGTGAGGTCGCTCGCCTAGCCCTGCACCAGCTTGTGCAGGACGGACGTATCCACCCTGCTCGTATCGAGGAGGTCGTCTCCAAGGTGCGCAAGCAGATCGAGGAGGAGATCATCGAGACGGGGAAGCGTACCGTCATCGACCTTGGTATCCACGGGATGCACCCTGAGCTCATCCGCCTCATCGGGAAGATGAAGTACCGCTCCTCCTACGGGCAGAACCTCCTACAGCACTCCCGTGAGACCGCTAACCTCTGCGCCATCATGGCCTCCGAGCTGGGGCTCAACCCCAAGCAGGCCAAGCGTGCAGGTCTCCTACACGACATCGGCAAGGTACCCGACGACGAGCCCGAGCTACCCCATGCCCTCCTAGGGATGAAGCTCTGTGAGAAGTACAAGGAGAAGCCTACCATCTGCAACGCCGTCGGGGCGCACCACGACGAGATCGAGATGGAGAGCCTCATCGCTCCTATCGTACAGGTCTGTGATGCGATCAGTGGTGCCCGTCCCGGTGCTCGGCGAGAGATCGTAGAGGCCTACATCAAGCGACTCAATGACCTCGAGCAGCTCGCCCTCTCCTATCCCGGTGTAGTGAAGACCTATGCCATCCAGGCAGGACGTGAGCTCCGTGTCATCGTAGGGGCAGAGAATACCGACGACAACACGATCACCACCCTCTCCTCCGAGATCGCTAAGCGCATTCAGGACGAGATGACCTACCCAGGTCAGGTGAAGATCACCGTCATCCGTGAAACTCGCTCTGTGAGCTACGCCAAGTAAGGCTGAGCTCACAGAGCGTACTAGGGCGACTAAGCTAGATCAGGTCACGGCAGGGGCTGTCCCTTCGCCTGACTTGAGGAGGGCTTAGTCGTCTAGCTATCTTTTTAGATTTGTTACACATCCTAGTACATTTCCACTCAAAACAATACGTGCACTAGAGTGTTAGCAGTAGTGGAGGACTAATCCTTTCAGATTTTCTACATGCAGGATAACGATCAGATCATCGATGAGGTAACATCGAGTGACTACAAATACGGCTTTACGACAGATATAGATACAGAGACCATCGGCAAGGGACTCACTGAGGACACCGTACGCTTGATCTCTGAGAAGAAGGGTGAGCCTGAGTGGCTACTGGAATTTCGCCTAGAGGCCTTCCGCTACTGGCAGACTCTGGAGCAGCCCGACTGGGCGCTCCTGAAGATCCCCCCGATCGACTATCAGGACATCATCTATTACGCTGCGCCTAAGAAGAAGGAAGGGCCAAAGAGCCTCGATGAGGTAGACCCCGAGCTCCTTCGCACCTTTGAGAAGTTGGGTATTCCCCTCGAGGAACAAAAGATGCTGAGCGGTATCGCTGTCGATGCCGTCATGGACTCAGTGTCGGTCAAGACGACCTTCCGTGAGACGCTCGCCGAGAAGGGGATTATCTTCTGCTCCTTCAGCGAGGCTGTGCATGAGTACCCCGAGCTAGTACGTCAGTACCTTGGGGTGGTCGTCCCGTATAAGGACAACTACTTCGCTGCGCTGAACTCTGCCGTCTTCAGCGATGGCTCCTTCGTCTACATCCCGAAGGGGACACGTTGCCCGATGGAGCTCTCCACCTACTTCCGCATCAATGCAATCAATACGGGGCAGTTCGAGCGCACCCTGATCGTCGCCGATGAAGGGGCCTACGTCAGCTACCTAGAGGGCTGTACCGCTCCCCAGCGTGACGAGAACCAGCTCCATGCCGCTATCGTCGAGATCATCGTCGAGAAGGATGCCGAGGTGAAGTACTCCACCGTACAGAATTGGTACCCCGGCGACAAGGAGGGCAAGGGCGGTGTATACAACTTCGTCACCAAGCGAGGGCTCTGCCGGGGCACTGCCTCCAAGCTCTCCTGGACTCAGGTCGAGACGGGCTCCGCCATCACGTGGAAGTACCCCAGCTGTATCCTGCAGGGCGACGACTCCGTGGCAGAGTTCTACTCCGTGGCGGTGACCAACAACTTCCAGCAGGCTGATACCGGTACGAAGATGATCCACCTCGGGAAGAACACCCGTAGCCGCATCGTCTCCAAGGGTATCTCCGCAGGACAGAGTCAGAATAGCTACCGTGGGCTCGTCTACGCAGGCCCTGAGGCAGAGAATGCCCGCAATCACTCCCAGTGCGACAGCCTCCTGCTGAGTGACCGCTGCGGAGCACATACCTTCCCCTACGTGCACGTGGACAACGATACGGCGATCATCGAGCACGAGGCCACGACGAGCAAGATCAGCGAAGATCAGATCTTCTACTGCCAGCAGCGAGGCATAGGCGTAGAGGAGGCTGTAGGGCTGATCGTCAATGGCTATGCCAAGGAGGTCATGAACAAGCTCCCGATGGAGTTCGCCGTCGAGGCGCAGAAGCTCCTCTCTATCTCCCTCGAAGGCTCCGTGGGCTAGTGCTCCCCCCTTCGCATTCCCATTATATATAGACAAGACTAGATACGA
Organism: uncultured Porphyromonas sp.; assembly: GCF_915070105.1. Classification (GTDB taxonomy): domain Bacteria; phylum Bacteroidota; class Bacteroidia; order Bacteroidales; family Porphyromonadaceae; genus Porphyromonas. Next base: position 2,028 of record NZ_CAJZFJ010000054.1, on the reverse strand, counting down.
TCAATAGATATGCTACAGATACGTAACCTCCACGCTGCTATCGCAGATAAGGAAATCCTCAAGGGGATCGACCTCGAGATCAAGAAGGGTGAGATCCATGCCATCATGGGTCCTAATGGCTCGGGGAAGAGTACCCTCTCCTCGGTCCTCGTCGGTAATCCCAACTACGAAGTCACCGAGGGCTCCGTCCTCTTCGAGGGGCAAGACCTCCTAGAGCTAGAGCCCGAGGAGCGTGCCCACCTCGGCCTCTTCATGAGCTTCCAGTATCCTGTGGAGATCCCAGGGGTGAGCATGGTGAACTTCATGCGTGCTGCCCTCAATGAGAAGCGCAAGGCTCAGGGGCTAGATCCCATCCCCGCAGCAGAGTTCCTCAAGCTCATGAAGCAGAAGCGCGAACTCGTGGAGCTCGACAACAAGCTCGCTAGTCGCTCCGTCAACGAAGGCTTCTCGGGGGGAGAGAAGAAGCGCAACGAGATCTTCCAGATGGCTATGCTCGAGCCTAAGCTGGCGATCCTCGACGAGACCGATAGTGGTCTGGACATCGACGCTCTACGTATCGTGGCCAAGGGAGTGAACGAGCTCCGTAGCCCCGAGAACGCTACGATCGTCATCACACACTACCAGCGTCTGCTGGACTACATCCGCCCCGACTACGTCCACGTCCTCTACAAGGGACGTATCGTACGCAGTGGTGGCCCAGAGCTAGCCCTAGAGCTCGAGGAGAAGGGCTACGACTGGATCAAGGACGAGGTAAAGGACTAGACGAGCGATGGACGCACAGACTAAGCACTATCTCGATCTGTACGCAGCGCATGCCGATGAGCTGCGTCAGCGAGTGCCCCTCCTACAGCATTACCGGGAGGAGGCCTTCGATGCCTTCGCGCGCCTCGGGCTACCCGCCTTCAAGAGCGAAGACTACCAGCGCACCGATGTCCCCAAGCTCTTCGAGCACGACTGGCAGCTCCTCACGCAGGAGGGCTCTCCCTACTGGGCTTCGCAGGTCGTCCCCGAAGGGGTCTTCATCGGCTCGATCTCGGACTTCGTTCGCCTCTATCCCGAGGTCGCTCAGGAGCATTATGCCCGCATAGCTCCCGTCTCTAAGGATGGACTCGTCGCCCTCTCTACCCTGCTGACCAATGAGGTCTTCGTCGTCTATGTCCCCCGAGGACTGAAGGTACCCGGGCATATTGAGCTTCGCTATATCCTTCCTCGCACAGCGGGGCACTTAGCGATCGAGCGAGCCCTCTTCATCGTGGAGGACGCAGCCGAGCTAGCGGTCTACTACAAGGACTGCCCCGAGGAAGACGTACGGGCAATGACTCTACGCACTCTGGAGGTCTATGTAGGTCGTGGCGCACACTTCTCGCTCATTGATCGGGAGGAGTCAGGCACGGACAACATTCGCTTGACCTCTACCTACGTCCGCCAGATGGGTGGTAGCCACGCTGACCTCTCTACGCTGACGCTCCGAAACGGCACGACCCGCAACAACTACTTCATCACCCTCGCCGAGGAGGAAGCCGACCTACGTGTCTCAGGCTTCTCACTCACCAGCGAGCGGATGCATACCGATAACTTCTCCTTCATCGAGCACGCAGTGCCCCACTGTACCTCGGATGAGCTCTTCAAGTACATCCTCCTCGATGAGAGTCGTGGTGTCTTCACCGGACGTATCCTTGTGGCACAAGATGCGCAGAAGACGCAGGCCTATCAGAACAATCGCAACCTCCTGCTCTCGCCCTCGGCTCGCATGCAGTCCAAGCCCCAGCTGGAGATCTATGCCGACGACGTGAAGTGCTCCCACGGGATGACCACAGGGCAGCTCAGCGAGGATGCACTCTTCTATATGCGCCAGCGAGGGATCGCCCTGCAGGAAGCCAAGCTAATGCTCAGCAATGCCTTCGCCGCCGATGTCCTGAAGCGTATCCCCGAGGAAGAGCTCTCGGAGCACCTCCGCACCAAGACCGAGGAGCGCCTCCGCACCCTAGCCGGCAAGTAGCGCCCACGACACAAGCCTCCAAACACAGC
>NZ_CAJZFJ010000053.1 GCF_915070105.1 uncultured Porphyromonas sp. | reverse complement strand
GGGAAAGTTCATCCAAGAATTTAAGGAGTTTGCTCTGAAGGGGAATGTCATGGATATGGCCGTCGGTATCATCATCGGTGGTGCCTTCGGTAAGATCGTCACCTCTCTAGTAAACGATATCATCATGCCTCCCATCGGGCTCATCACGGGTAGCAGCTTCGACGACGCCAAGGTCGTCCTACGCGAAGCTCAGACAGATGCAGCCAGCGGAGAGGTCCTCAAGGAAGCCATCACCCTCAATTGGGGTAGCTTCGTACAGGCGACTGTAGACTTCTTCATCATTGCCTTATGTATCTTCCTTCTGATCAAGCTGATGAACAGCCTACGCAAGAAGCAGGCAGAGCAACCAGAGGCTCCAGCTCCTACGCCTGAGGATATCGAACTCCTACGTGAGATCCGCGATGAGCTAAAGCGTCGCGACAAGTAGTAGAGCTACTGAAATCCTCAAAAGTAAATAAGCCCCCTATCTCAGAGGAGATAGGGGGCTTATTTATTCTCTATATACACCAGAGCTGTCGGAGGACTTACTTCGTCTTTAGGACAAAGCTCAGTTCGATATCGTCATTGATGAACTTATCGCCTAGTCCCGTGAAGAAGCTCTTTGAGCCATACTTGACATTCCAGTCAGCACGATTGATCGTGAAGGTCTTGCTCGTGATCGTATAGGCTCCTGTGGTGGGGTCAGCTACGACGGAGGCGACGGGGATCGTGATGTTCTTCGTTACGTCCTTCAGCGTGAGGTTGCCCTGTAGCTCGGTCAGTTCCGTGGCCTTGATACCCTCAGCGGGGAGATTGGTAAGTTCGAAGCGAGCCTCTGGGTACTTCGCTGCATCGAAGAAGTCCTCACTCTCTAGATGCTGCTTGAGCTTGTTCCCTCCATCCTCGGGCTTGAGGTCTTCTACTATGATGCCATTCATCTGGATGGAGACAGAGCCTGCTCTGAGGACACCATCCTTGAGGTCAAGCTCACCCGCACTTACGGGGAGCTTACCATAGTGCTGTCCACCTGGCTTAAGGCCCTTCCAGCTCAGATAGGAAGCCGAGCTATCGACAGCTATGACTTGCCCTGCAGAGATCGTATTGGCTGCGACTGAGTCGCTGGCGGAGACTGCATTCTGTCCCTTCTGCCCCGAGCAAGCAGCGATCGCTAGGCTCAGGCTAAATAGTCCGAAGAGTGAGACCTTCTGAATCTTATTCATTGTCTATTATACCGATAAATGTATTATAAGTACAACGCAGGGAGCACTCATCCACTTAATGGTTAGTGTCTCCCTGCGTCTTCAGTATTATTAACAATGAACCTCAGTTTTGGTTCAGTTACCCAAGTCCCCAAGCTCTCGCACACCCTCATCCGAGGGGTGGGGGATCTGGGTGATAGAGTCTACTCCTTCTCCTTGATCAGTCCGTGGCGGTAGGCATAGAGGAGCTTCTTGAGCTCATCTACCTGATCCTTGAGGATGATCCCTTGGTCAGTGGCACGTACGAGGACACGATCCGTCGCATACTCCCTAACTACCGAGGTACTAGAGATGTCCTCCATATGCTCGATGGCCTCCTTCGTAGAGCTGAAGGGCTCATGCTTCACCAGATGTAGTCCTTGCGAATTGAAGATCAGCGTATAGCCTGCTATCCCAGTACTGGACTGATAGGCACGGCTGAAGCCACCATCGATGAGCATGAGCTTACCACCGGCCTGTAGAGGATGCTCTCCCTTGACAGCCTTCACGGGGACATGACCATTGATGATATGGGTATCAGTACCTGTTAGGCCAAACTCCTCTAGGATGCGCTCACACACCTCCTGCTCGACCCTATAGACATAGTAGTACCCCTTCTCCTCGTGATGTGTCTCCTTGTCTGCGATGAAATATCGCTCGAAGGTCGTCATCGCCGACTTATCGAAGAGAGGTGAGTCTGAGCCACACCATAGATACCAGAGGAAGTCCACAGCCTCAGCGTGCTCGATATGGTCAGACGAAGACCAGTGTGCACGACGTACGAGTTCATCGACACGATCCATCATCGCACGTCCCGCGTAGAGCTTCTTACCGATACGGATCTTCTTGAAGGTTCTATCCTCGTTGAGGGGGACTGAGGCATGGAAGAGGAGATTGTGGTTGTAGGTCAGATACATTCCTCCCTTCTTGTAGAGGAAGTTGATGTGGCTACGCAGCTTCTCGCTGTGCGTGAAGGAGTGCAGGAGCTTCTCCACGACCTCTGCCTCCATCTCCGTGAGGCGATAGGGATCATTAGGATCGATGGTGGGGAAGTGGGTATCCTTGAGTGGGTACGTCTTACCATCAGGGAGGGTGACCGTCCCTGCCCCTAGGTCTAGGCGGTGTAGGAGATCTCTATCCTCCATCTTGTACTCGGGACGGCGGGCGATGATCTGGTGCTCGAGCTTGAATTGTATGATAGCGATCGCCTTGTGCATCTGTCCCATCAGCGCTAGGCTCTTGTCGTCATACTTCTCATCTGTATCCCCGAGCTTCGGAGCGAAGGCCTTACAAGGATCCTTGCCATAGACCTCCATAGCTAGACGAGCTAGAGGGAGCATATTGATCCCATAGCCGTTCTCCAGTGTAGAGGAGTTGGCATAGCGCAGGGCGATACGTATCGCATTGGCCATACTAGCAGCATTCCCTGCGGCAGCCCCCATCCAGAGCATATCATGGTTCCCCCACTGGATATCCACGTTGTGGTAGGTCAGGAGCTTGTCCATGATGACATGTGCCCCTGGGCCACGGTCGAAGACATCGCCTACGATATGTAGGTGGTCGATAGCCAGCCTCTGTATAGTCTCACAGATAGCAGTGATGAAGTCATCGGCCTGCCCTGTCTCGATGATCGAGTCGAGGATAGCACCTACATAGGCAGATTTCTTGGGGTTCATACTATCCTCATGGGTGAGCTCCTGAGTGATGTAGCTGTACTGAGGGGGGAGGGCCTTGCGCACCTTGGAGCGTGTGTACTTCTCACTCACACGCTGGAGCACCTTGATGAGTTGGTTGAGCGTGACCTTGTACCAGTCGGTAGTGATAGCTTGCTTCTGTGCTAGTCGCTCTAGGCTTTCCTTAGGGTAGTAGATGAGCGTGCAGAGCTGGCGAAGCTCCTGCTCACGTATCTGCCCGGCGAAGAGGCTCTCCACCTTGGTACGGATGGTACCCGAGGCGTTCTTCAGTACATGGATGAAGGCCTCATACTCACCGTGTATATCGGCCAGGAAGTGCTCTGTACCCTTAGGGAGGTTCAGGATAGCCTGTAGGTTCATGATCTCGGAGGCTGCTGAGGCTGCGTTGGGGAACTGCTTGGATAGTAGCCCGAGATACTTTAGTTCTCTTTCTGTGATATCCATAGTTGTATCTGTTAATGTGCTTGCTGTATGCATATAGTGTTCTCTTTAGTGGCTGAGGAGCCCTGCGTGCTTGACACCCGAGGCTCCTCGTATCTTCTTAAGCAAAAGGGTCAATGCCTCCCTACGCTCCACATACAGAACGAAGGCTCCATGGAAGAGCCCATCCTCCGAGTGGATTGCATAGCTACGGAGCTTGATCCCGCTCTCCTTGCGGATGAGCGATGTGATATTGGTGGCGATAGCTAGCTCGTCACGCCCGACGACCTCTAGGCTCATGACCTGCGCCCGTCCCTCATCGCCGTTCCAGCGTGCCCCGATGATCTTGTGCGGGGAGTGGGCGAACATATCGGGGGCGTTAGGGCAATTGGTGCGATGCACCTTGATACCACGAGAGGTCACGAGCCCGAAGACCTCATCCCCATAGACGGGCTGGCAGCACTGGGCTAGGCTATAAGCCACACCCGAGAGACCTCGGTCTAGGATCAAGACCTCGGAGGAAGAGGTGATCGCAGGCACCTCGCCCTCTGCCTCGCTGTAGACGAAGCTCTCCGCCGAGCGTGATGCCCCCGCTGTCGGCTGTCCCTCTAGGGCGGAGGCTGAGTGAAGCTCCTGCTCGTAGAGGTTGAGGAAGTCATGGACATCTAGGCGATCTCGGGTGAGGTCACGGTAGAAGTCCGAGAGAGTCTTATAGCCCTTGCGCTGAGTGACACGGATGAAGGCTGCTTCCTCGAAGGGGAGCTTCCTATTCTTCATCCTCCTTCGGATCAGCTCCTTGGCCACACTGATACCCGCCTCCTCCTCGGCTCGGAGGAGCTGACGGATCTTAGCCTTGGCCTTAGGACTGACGACGATGGAGATCCACCCAGGCTTAGGGCTCTGCTGTGGTGAGGTGATGACCTCGATGCTATCGCCATTATTGAGCTGATGGCGCAGAGAGACGTTCTTGCCATTAACCTTACCCGATATAGCCCGTGCACCTACACGACTATGGATCATGAAGGCAAAGTCAAGGAGGGTCGCCCCCTGAGGGAGCTTGAGGATCTCACCCTTCGGGGTGAAGACGTAGATCTCCCGAGCCTTGAGGGTGAGGAGCGAGGACTCTAGCGTCTGACGCTTCTCATCCTCCTGCGAGGTATCTCGTACTGCCTCCAGAGCCTCCCGCACCGAGGCGAGGAAGTCATCCAGCCCATGCTCGCTACGTATGCCCTTGTACCGCCAGTGGGCTGCCACTCCACGCTCGGCGATTACATCCATCCGCTTGGTGCGGATCTGCACCTCCACCCAGCGGTTCTCGGGTCCGAGGACGGTAGTGTGGAGGCTCTCGTAGCCGTTGCTCTTGGGGATGGAGATCCAGTCCTTGAGACGCTCGGGGTTCGGGCGGTACATATCCGTGATGATGGAGTAGACCTGCCAGCAGACCTGACGCTCCCGCTCGAGGGGGACATCTAGGATCACTCGGATGGCGAATAGGTCATAGATATCCTCGAAGGGGAGCTTCTTCAGCTTGTTGTTAATAGAGCTGATGCTCTTGACTCGCCCCTTCATCTCAAAGGGGACACAGAGCTCTGCCTGTAGTCGCTCTCGCACCGGGGTGATGAAGGCTGCGATATAGGCATCTCGGGCTGCCTTCGTCTCACCGAGCTTGCGGGTGATGAAGCCGTAGGTCTTCGGCTGTAGGTAACGTAGACAGAGGTCCTCCATCTCCCCCTTGATGGTATAGAGCCCTAGGCGGTGAGCGATCGGAGCGTAGAGGAAGGAGATCTCAGAGGCAAGCTGTGTACGAGCCTCCTCCGTGTAGAAGCTCTTGGCATGGCGTAGGAGATAGAGGCGGTCGGCGATGATGATGAGCACGACACGCATGTCCTCAGCCATAGAGATGAGGAGGTTGTGAAAGTTCTCCGAACTGATCGCTTCCCTACGCATATAGAGCTCCGAGGTACGTGTCAGGAGCTGCAGTAGACGTACGACCTCCGCCCCATGACAAGACGTGATCTCCTCACTCGATAGGAGACCTTTGGCGAAGGGGCGATAGAGTAGGACGGCGAGGATCGAAGGTGCATCCAGCCCCAGCTCTCGAGCCACTAGGCAGGCGACCTCTAGCTGTAGGATGAGCCCGTGCATGCGGTGTAGTCCCTCATCCTTCGTCTCGAAGCAACCAGCCTCAACGGACTGAGCCAGCCAGGTGTAGGTCGAGCGTCTCTCCTGCTGACCGATCGTGGGCTGTAGTGCCTTCACTAGGTAGCGACTACATTGGTAGATCTGTCTCTTTTCGTCTTCGCTGAACATACACTTTGGATCCTTTTTGACTAGCTATTTAGTGACTAAAGATACAAAATCTACCTATCGAACACAAAAAGGCTAAAAACGTCCTACCCTGCCACCAACCCCAGCCTCTCCCCCCACAGCCTCTCTCATCCCTGCCTAGCTCTAGTCATTACCACCACCCGATGACTCCCCCCTCCCCATCTAACTTCCGATCCCATAACTCTCCAGACATCCGCCCTCTCCCCTCCCTAGCTACTAAATACGACCTCCTGTATACTCCACCCTTTGCCTCTTTGGGGATATTATTTCATAGCCAAGGGAGCCCTAGCTGCATCCCCTAGAGTGCCTAGACATTAGCCCCTAGGAGAGGTAAATAAGAGGGCCTACCGGGATGATACTTAGAGTGAGGTTGTGTACACGCGTGTATACTGTTGTGTACACGTGGGTACACTGTTGTATACACACGTGTATACTTATCCCTCCTAGGTAGGAGGTATTCACTTGGCATATCTACACTAGGACATAGGTACTTCTATCGTCGGCATATGCTCCTTGACGACCTTACCCTTGCTCTATGGTGATTTCATGCGTCAGCCCTGATCTTAGGGGGGAGGCTCTCGCCTAGTAGGGCTCTCACCTAGTAGCAGAGCGAGGGACACATAGCTCCACTGCGATGGGAGATAGTAAGGTCTTGGGAATGGGATGTGTAGACGTTCTTTGTATCTTTGCGGGGTATACAAAGATTTAGATTATAGATAAGATAGGCATCGTGACAAACTATAGGAGTGCCCTCCCCGAGGGTGTGGAGCTACTCAAGCGACTAGCACACTACATACAGAGAGCTGGTGATCCCAGTTCACCCATCGAAGGGGTCGTGTGTAGTGAGATCTACAGAGGACGTAATGTGCTCTACCGAATACAATGCCCCGAGGGGGACTTTGTCGTCAAGCATTTCGGTAAGCTGGGTTTCCTCCGCTCTACCTACTACGGATGGAGCAATAGCAGCAAGGCCCGACGCTCCTACCTAAATGCCCTACAGCTTCAGGTGATGGAGTTCCTGACTCCTGAGCCTATCGGCTATATAGAGACACATAGCCCTCTAGGGGCTCTCACTGATAGCTACTATGTCTGTCGCTATATCAAGGCCACAGAGGTGACACTACAGCCCTACGCTGCAGGGGAAGCCTATTCAGAGGACCTCATCCGTGCCCTAGGACACTACTTAGCTGAGCTACATGAGTGTGGGGTGATCCACGAAGACCTTTCCCCAGGCAACCTCCCCTATGTGCGGGATGAGATCACAGGGCGATACGACTTCTACCTCATTGATCTGAACCGCATGCGCTTTGCCCCTTATCCGCTATCTCCTCGTGAGAGCATTCGTAGCCTAGAGCGTCTCTTCCATTCAAGACGAGCCTGCGCTACACTCGCCGAGGCCTATACAGAGCGAAGGAGATGGGAGTTCGCACCCTTCTTCGAGGCGCTCGAGAAGGCTTGTGACCGATTCTGGCTACGCCGACTCCCCAAGCTTGCCCTACGCTACTCCACGAATACCTATGGGCTCACCACCCGCAGGTACTTACGTCTCTATGATGGGTATCTGTGGACACGTCACATACGGCATCTACTGCCTGCCTCATCTCTTCGGCAGAAGCTCTTCGAGCGAGAGGAAGCCTTCTATCAGCGCTACCTACGGGCAGAGGATGTACGCAGGAGCTTAGCTCGTCGGGAGGGCTATACTCACTAACCCACTTAGGACTAGACACGATGGACATCAAGACCAACCTCATCTACCAAATAGCCAAGCTACGGCTACGTAAGATAGAGGGATATAGTAGCCAAGCAGAGTGGCTCCAGCTACGTCAGTTACGTCACATCCTCGACCGCTCCTCTCGGACAGAGTTCGCCCGAGAGCTTAGTCTCTCGAGGCAGACCAACTACCGCACCTACACCGAGCGTGTCCCACTACAGGACTATGAGGCCTGCAAGGGAGACATCGAGCGTATGATGCGAGGGGAGCGGGATATACTCGTCCCCGGCACATGTAGCTGGTACGCCAAGTCTAGCGGTACGACGAGTGACCGCAGTAAGTACATCCCAGTCCCCTACCTCCACCTACAGCAGTGCCACTACCGAGGTGGAAGCGATGCGCTATGGATCTACCTCAGGAACTATCCGGATAGTCGCTTCTTCTCCACCAAGGGGCTCGTCCTAGGGGGAAGCCATTCCCCTGTGTCTGTAGGTAGCGGAGCGAAGACGGGTGACCTAAGTGCCATCCTCGTCGAGCACATGCCGCTCCTCGGGGAGCTCCTCCGTGTGCCCTCCAAGAAGACTCTCCTCATGGGCGAATGGACAGCAAAGATGCAGACGATCGTCCGAGAGGTAGCACGTGCCAATGTTGGGAGCCTATCAGGCGTCCCCTCCTGGATGCTGGTCTTACTCAAGGAAGTACTTGCCTACACTGGAGCAAAGGACATCAGCGAGGTCTGGCCTTCGCTCGAAGTCTTCTTCCATGGTGGAATCAGCTTTAGCCCTTATCGGGAGACCTATCGAGAACTGATCCCCTCTAGCCGAATGCGCTACGAGGAGACCTACAATGCTAGCGAAGGCTTCTTCGCCATACAAGACGACCCGAGGGAGCAGGGGATGCTGCTGATGCTTGACTATGGGATCTTCTACGAGTTTGTTCCTATGAGCGAACTGAGCGAAGACCTCTCTTCCCTCCGTGCCATCCCACTCTGGGAGGTAGAGCTAGGACGAGACTATGCCCTCGTCATCTCTACCCTAGGAGGGCTCTATCGCTACATGATCGGAGACACGGTACGCTTCACCTCGTTGGCTCCCTATCGAGTCATCATATCTGGCCGTACGAAGCATTACATCAACGCCTTCGGAGAGGAGCTCATGGTGGCCAATACCGACGAGGCAATCTCTCAGGCTTGCCAAGCTACGGGGGCACAGGTCTCGGACTATACGGCTGCCCCACACTTCTTCCTCGAGCAGGGGAAGGGACGCCACGACTGGCTCATAGAGTTTAGCCGAGCACCAGAGGATACCGCCCTCTTCGCACAGATCCTAGACGATCAGCTCCGTCGGCTCAACTCCGACTACGATGCCAAGCGGTATGAGGATATGACCCTCTATCCCCTACACCTAGAGCTAGCCCCCACAGGGCTCTTCCATAGCTGGCTAGAGGGGCAGGGCAAGCTCGGCGGACAACACAAGGTGCCTCGCCTCTCCAACAGCCGTCGCTACCTCGAGGAACTCCTTGCCCTACGAGACAACACCCATCTCAGCTAATAATCCCCCGATATGAAACGTATACAGATCCGCCTAGCCCTTCTCCTACTCTACATAGCTGTGCTGGGCTACTTCTTCTACCCCACGGGGTCGTCACCTCTTGAGGGTGAAGGGCTGCGCTGGACACTCACCTTCTGTGGTGCAGGACTTGTCCTCGCTGTGCTCTACCTCATCCTACGCTACCGAGAGCGTCGTCGCTCCCAATATGACTATGGGTATTACCCCAAGGACAAGAAAGAGGACGAGAAAGAGGACGAGAAAGAGGACAAGGAGCGTAACCGCTAGGAGCCGTAGCTTCTCCCCTTCGCCTATCTAATAGGAGACGAAAAGGTCAAGAGCCGTACTCGGGATGATACCCGAGTACGGCTCTTGACCTTTTATACCGCAGTGGATTGTGCTTAGCTATGTCTACACCTTAGCTCCTTGGCTTGGGGCCCATGACGATGACGAGCTTACCCTGAGGACGGAGTTCATCGTGGGTGAAGGTTAGGGTCTTCGTGATGTCACGTCCGTTGATCGTGGCGGACTGCACGTACTTATTCACCTTGCTATTGCCCTGCACTTCGATAGTGAATGTACCCTTGGGCAGGCTAAGAGTAGCACGATCGACTAGTGGACGACCGATCATATACTCAGCCTTACCAGGGCAGACCTGGTAGAAGCCGAGTGCACTGAGGATATACCATGCTGACATCTGCCCGCAGTCCTCATTGCCAATGATCCCGTCTGGAGTAGGCTTATAGAAGTGATGCAGTACAGTGTCTAGGATCGCTTGCCCCTTGTGGGGAGAATCGGTATAGTTATAGAGATAGGCGATGTGGTGGCTAGGCTCGTTGCCATGCGCATACTGCCCGATGAGCCCCGTTATATCGCCCGACTGCTCTGCCCCATCGATACGAGAGGAGGTCGTGAAGAGGGTATCAAGGTTAGCCTCTAGGACACTCTTCCCTCCCATGAGAGCTAGGAACCCTGTCATATCATGTGGAGCATAGAAGCTCCACTGGTAGGCATTACCCTCGGTATAGTCACTCTTTGCATGAGCAGAGTATCGGGGGTTGAAGGGTGTACGGAAGGTGCCATTACCCATCACAGGACGCATCAGACGAGTCTCCTTGTCCCAGTAGCGACGGTAGTAGAGGCCACGCTTGTCATACTCCTTCATCACTGAGTCTAGGCCTGCTTCCTCTGCTATACGTGCTATACACCAGTCATCATAGGCCATCTCTACACCCCAGCTTACACTCTCAGGGATAGAGTCCGCAGGGATGATGCCATAGCGTTCCTTGTAGTAAGGGTGACGTGTGATCAGGTCTAGCTCACGTGTGCCAGCGAACTTCTGCGCAAGATCCTCTCTATAGATAGAGCTACGCTGTGCAGCCTCTGTCCAGTGGCGGAGGTTCTCTCCCTTAGCGATGCCCTTAGCCACGAGGTCGGCGAGGACACTGACCGAGTGATAGGCGGGCATACACCCTGTGTAGTTAGAGGCAAGTGGCCAGCGGGGCAAAATAGTCCCCTCATCATAGTCACTGACGAGACTACGGCCATAGCGCAGGGCTCGATCGGGATCAATGATCGTGAGCAGTGGATGTAGTGCACGATAGGTATCCCAGAGGGAGAAGACTGTATAATGGCCATCACGTGGATCTGCATTCTTGTGTATCGCCTTGTCCATACCTCTGAAGGATCCATCGACATCCTGATAGTTATATGGGGCGATATGGGCATGGTAGAGGGCTGTATAGAAGTTGCGAAGTACGGCCGTATCCTGCGTCTCTATCTGTATCTTGTTCAGCACCTCTGCCCATACGACTCGGCTATCCTTGTGTACCTGATCGAAGTCCCAGTGGGGGAGCTCCGCCTGTAGGTTCCGCTCTGCTCCCTCTGTCGAGACGGGAGAGATACCCGTCTTCACGAGGACGGGCTGTGACCCATCAGGTAGGTAGATATGGAGCTTGAGATCAGAGGTATCTCGCTTGAGAGCTGTCCCAGAGCTGAGGCGTCCCGCCTGCTTACCATCCCGATACAGTACTAGGCTATCTGCGGGTAGACTGAGATGAATACTATAGCTCAGCTCGTGATGCTCTGCCCAGCCCTTGGTATAGAATGTACCCTGGATCGTGGAGTCATTCACCAGATAGAGGTCATTAGCCACGACAGAGTGCCCCCAGTTGGGCTGTAGGATATGCCCGAGGTCTAGGAGCAGACGTCGCTTGGCACTGTCCTCATAGCTTGCTCTCAGGAGACCAACTCGATCTGTGGAGGTTAGCTCTGCCCGTATACCGAAATTGCTTAGTCCGACAGCGTAATAGCCAGGAGAAGCGGTCTCTGTCCCCTTATCAAAGGTAGCGATAGGCCTTAGGCTATCCGTCCCGCTATAGGGTAGTAGAGCGACATCCCCAAGATCCCCTACCCCCGTCCCCGAGAGGTGTGTCAGACTGAAGGCATAGATCACACTATCCGTAGCGTGGTAGCCACTGCTGGCATCCCAACCTAGGAGGTGTGTATCGGGGCTGAACTGTACCATCGCATTCGGACGGGTAGCTCCAGGGAAGGTATGCCCATGCTCTCCTGTACCGATGAAGGGATCGACAAAGGAAAGAAGCCGCTCATCCACTGTCCTCCCCGTCATACGCGGGGAGCAGGAGGGGGTGAGGGCTAGGGTCAATAGAGAGAGGGCTAGCGAGCCCACGACGAGCTTTGGTGGCGTCATAAAGAGGAACGATAATATAGAGGGCGATTATGACTGCTGAGCGAAGGCTGCTGCAAAGAGGCGCATCTGGCGAAGCATCGAGACAAGCCCATTAGAGCGCGTCGGAGATAGGTGCTCCGAGAGACCTATTTCCTTGATGAAGTAGAGGTCTGAGTCGAGGATATCCTGTGGCGTCTGCCCATCCAGCACACGCAGTAGGAGGCTTACGATCCCCTTGACGATGATCGCATCACTCTCCCCTCGGAAGTGCACCTTGCCCCCCTCATAGGAGGCTGTTATCCAGACCCGGCTCTGACAGCCCTCGATGATATTCGTAGGGGTCTTATCGCTCTCGGGTAGGGGCTCTAGTGTATTCCCCAGATCGATAATGAGGGCATAGCGATCCATCCAGTCCTCTAGGGCAGAGAACTCCTCGATGATCTCGTCTTGTATTTCGTTGATTGTAGACATTCTATATTTTCTTGAGTACAAGAGTTGCTCCGATAGCCTATCAGAGCTCCTCACGGATAGTAGTCGAGACGGTCTCTCCGACGGCTCGGAGTGTCTCGACGGAGATGATATTCATATCATCATGTGTGGTATGCCAGTGACTACCAAAGCCCGTGGCACGAGTGGGATCAAAGTTAATCACATCGACACATGGGATACCTAGGTGTCGAATGACGGGAACGTGGTCATCCGTCATCGCACCACCGTTAGCCTGGACAAAGTACCCTCCCCAGCCCAGCTGTGCAGCAGTACTCCATAGGGCTGAGAGGATAGGACGGGCATACTCCCTAGAGAGTGTCTCCCAATAGAAGCGTGCTCCCTGCGCTCCAACCATATCGAGTAGGATGCCGTAGCGAGCCTTATACCCAGGGGTATGGGGGTGCTTAGCCCAATAGGTAGACCCTAGGCACCAGCTATCATCACTGCCACTCTGTCCCCCATCCTCGAGGTCAAAGAACACGAAGTCGATCGCACGCTCTGAGCTCTGCAAGCTCTCCTGTCGTGCTATCTCCAGCAAGACCGCTACCCCACTAGCCCCGTCATCGGCACCAAGTATAGGAGTGGACTGAACGTAGGGATTAGGATCTTGGTCGGCGACTGGGCGTGTATCCCAGTGCGCCATCAGTAGGACTCGCTCACCGCTCTCCTCAGGGTGACGTGTGGCGATGATATTCGTCCCGCTGATGTCCTTGCCATGGTAGTCCTTGCCCTCGAAGGGCTGGAGGGTCACCTTATATCCCCACTCCCTCAGCTTGCTCTCAATCCAGCTAGCGCAGGCACTATGAGCAGGAGTACCCGGCACACGTGCCCCTAGGGATACCTGATGCGTGAGGAAGCTATAGGCGGAGTCTACCTCGAAGGGGGAAGGGGTACGTCTCGTCTCCTCCTTATCCCCTGTAGTATCGGCGGTCTCGGCCTTGCTCGTACTCCCTCCGCACCCTACTAGGAGTGAGGGGACGAGGAGCGCTAGGAGACCTAGGCGCATGAGCGGTCTCATCTGCATAGTCTGATTCATCTTAGAAGAGGGAGGGCTTGTGAGGCTCCACGATGAGCTCCTCGAGAGGACGCTTGGGGACGTGGTGTCGTCCCTCTTCGTCCCGCCAATACCTCACCTCCTCGGGGTTACGAGCCTCCTCGAGGACGATGGTCTCGGCAGGCTTACCTAGGGCGATCACAGCGTTGATCGATAGATGGGTAGGAAGGTTAAACATACGAGTTATATCTCCCTTGCCATAGCCATGGAAGATACACATCCCGTATCCAGCGTCTGTAGCGAGCATACCCAGGGCCTGAAGCTGTAGCCCCTCGTCAAAGCGTCCTGAGGGTGCTAGTGTCGTATCCAGTAGCTGGATGAGATAGGCTCTCGGGCGTTCGCCCACTGCAGGGCCATCCCAGTCGGGGAGCATAGCTGCCCAGTGCTGTAGGGCAGTGATCTGGTTGCACTCCTCGGGGTCTGTCACGATGATATACTTCAGGGGTTGAGCATTGCGCATCGAGGCTGTGTAGCGTATGACATTGAGCCAACGCTTGATCTGAAGAGCCTCAACGGGCGTTTGCTCATCGAAACGGCGGCACGTGCGATTCTGCTTGATTAGGGTTTCTAAGATGTGCTGCATAAGTAGAAGGTAGTTTATAGTGTAGGTAGGGCAAAGAGCCGACGTGCATTCTGGCTCGTTACCTCTGTAAGCGTATCTATGTCTATGCCGTAGCAGTCGGCTACGAACTGGGCTGTATAGACGAGGTGACTGGGCTCGTTGCGCTTACCTCGCTTGGGCACGGGGGAGAGGTAAGGGGCATCGGTCTCTAGGAGCAGTCGATCGAGAGGGATCCTCGTGATGTAGTCCTTGAGGGAGCTATTCTTGAAGGTTACCACCCCATTGATACCGATATAGAAGTGTTCGAAGCTCAAAGCCTCCTCGAGCTCATCCTCCGTACCCGTGAAGCTATGGAAGACACCACGTAGCTCCGGAAGAGCAACTGCCCTCAGGGTCTCGAACGCGCGAGCAAAGGCATCACGTACATGTAGGATCACGGGGAGCGAATAGCGGTCTGCCCATCCGAGCTGTCTACGGAAGACCTCCACCTGCTCGGCTTCGTATGTCCGATCCCAGTAGAAGTCAAGCCCTATCTCCCCGATCGCATAGACAGAGTGATGGGCGAGCTGCTCCTCCAGATAGGTCAAGAGGGTCTCGTAGTCAGCCCCCACGGAGGTAGGATGAAGGCCTATAGTCGGGTAGAGGTAGTCGGGGTGAGACTCGACGAGGCGAAGCATACGCTCCCAGCTTACCTGATCGACATTAGGCAAGACCATCTGACGTACACCTGCCTCTAGGGCTCTCTGGAGCATGGCCTCTTGATCTTCATCGAAGGCCTCGTCATAGATATGCGTATGGCTATCTATTAAGGATCTCCCCATTAGCTCTTCCTCCCTGCTAAGGTAGCGAAGAGCGTGAGGAGAAGATCACGTCCCTCCTGGCTCAGAGCTAATGGCTCTAGGAGCGAATAGGCACGTGCGGTGTGTGCCTCCACTGCCTGAGTAGCATAGGCTCGCACCCCGACTCGCTCATAGAGACTACGTACGTGGGCGACCTGCCCTCTTCGCTCCTCGGGGCTAAGCTCTAGGATAGCACGAAGCTCCTCCAGCTCGCTACCACGGAGCTGCTCTAGGGCATAGAGCAAGAGCAGCGTCTTCTTGGCATTGATGATATCGCCACCGATGGGCTTACCAAAGGTCGCTTCATCGCCATAGACATCAAGTAGGTCATCCTGTATCTGGAAGGCAAGTCCCAGCT
The DNA here is from genome assembly GCF_915070105.1 of uncultured Porphyromonas sp. Classification (GTDB taxonomy): domain Bacteria; phylum Bacteroidota; class Bacteroidia; order Bacteroidales; family Porphyromonadaceae; genus Porphyromonas. The sequence goes on along the minus strand of NZ_CAJZFJ010000053.1, from coordinate 969 downwards.
CCACACCCGCCTCATAGAGGCTATGAGCGGTCTGGCTATCTGCTCCTCCGATGAGAGCACCGATCTCAAGCGAAGCCCCCAGTAGGACGGAGGTCTTGAGCCGTATCATCTCCATATACTCTGCCACCGTGACCTCCTGCCGTAGCTCGTACTCCATATCCAGCTGCTGCCCGATACAGACCTCCATAGCCATCTTGTTGAAGGAAGCCAGGAGAGCAGGCAAGAGCCCCTTGTCCTCCACCTCTGCTAGGGCGGTGTAGGCCTCGATGCTCATAGCATCCCCCGAGAGGATGGCCGTATTGTCCCCCCAGCGACGGTAGACCGTCTCCTGTCCTCGTCTCAGGGGAGAGCGATCCATGAGATCATCATGCAGGAGGGTGAAGTTGTGAAAGACCTCTAGGGCAACAGCTGCAGGGAGAGCCCTCTGCCACTGCTCGGTGAAGCAACGGGCGGCGACACAGCAGAGTAGAGGACGCAGACGCTTACCTCCGAGGCTAATCGTATAGTGAATGGGGGTGAAGAGGCCATGCGGTGAGCGGTGCTCCCAGGAGCGGTCACTCAGCTTCTCTTCGAGGGCTCGGTGCATACCGGCCAAGATATCTTTGGGTGATGACATTGATCGTATAGCTTACTCTCGACACACGAGAGGGTACGTTAGCACTTGTTCATCCACGAGGGGTACTAAGGCTCTTCACTAAGAGTCCCCATCCCCTGTGACTAAGGCAAAGATACAATTTATACACCTATTCCCTCCCCCATCCGCCCAAGTGCAATGGGCTGATAGATGAAATCACTAGAGACCGAAGGCAAAGTAGTAGAGGAGCATACACCACAGATAGAGGCATCTGTCCCTAGTCGCAGACTTACCAAGCGTAGAGCTACTACCTAGGGGTGAAAAGTATACACGTGTGTATACAATAGTGTACTCACGTGTATACATCTGTGTACACGCGTGTACACTACCTCGCT
>NZ_CAJZFJ010000052.1 GCF_915070105.1 uncultured Porphyromonas sp. | reverse complement strand
GTGTACACAAGTGCGCTCTAAGTATCTCCTCTGTAGGGCTCGCTTGTATGTCTATCCCTTAGGGATAATACCTAGGATCTTTAGTGATGGGCTAAGGCTCCCTGGGCTATGAAATAATACCCCCGAAGATCCAAAGGCAGGAGTGTGCGAACGAGATCATACGTCGGCCCTGATAGAATACCCCTTACTCCACCTGTTGCTTTCATATTTGTATAGAGCACATTACATACCCTAAGCAAGACACTCATATAGCATCTCCTCTAGGAGTCTCATCGGAGCAGGTAGGCATAGTCCGTGAGCTAGAGCCAGTACGACTATTGTAGTAATAAAAACTTCTTACTACCTTTGCGCCAGAGAAACCCCAAGAGGGGGATCCAAGACTGCGGTAGTAGCTCAGTTGGTAGAGCATCAGCTTCCCAAGCTGAGGGTCACGAGTTCGAGCCTCGCCTACCGCTCTCTTAGCGGGGATATTCTTCATCGAGGGATATCCCCGCTTAGCTATGCATTCATTACTACTACATAAGACGTATCACTATGACCGCTACACTACTTAGTACAAGTTTCGGGGAGTTCCTAAGCACCCTAGGGCATGAGTTCTCTGCCCTCAGCCTAGATCAGATCTACAAGTCCTTCCTTACGCTATTCGTCACGATCGATATCATCGGAGCGATCCCCATCATCCTATCCCTAAAGTCAAAGGGACAGGTCTATCAAGCCTCACAGGTCGGTATCTATTCGGGGATTATCCTCATTGCCTTCCTTCTTGCAGGAGAGCCTCTATTAGGATCCTTCGGGGCAGACATATCGACCTTCGGTGTAGCGGGGGGTATTGTACTCTTCGTCATGGCTGTGGAGATGATCTTCGGCATCGAGATCTTCAAGTCGGAGGACTCTAATGGCAATTCGACTTTTGTCCCCCTTGTCTTTCCCCTCTTCGCTGGGGCAGCCTCATTCACGACACTCCTCACCCTACGTGCTGATGGGATGGCTATGATTAACCTCGCCATAAGTATCATACTTAACATGGTGATCGTGTACCTTGTCCTGCGCTACGTGTCTGTCTTGGACCGTCTTCTAGGAGCTAATGGGGTATATATTCTCCGTAAGTTTTTCGGCGTTGTACTCCTAGCTATCTCTGTCAAGTTCATCGCAAAGAATCTCATCGATGTAATCGCTATGGTACAGCAGGGAGTGGCCAATCATGCGGGATAGGATTGTCCCCTAGTCACAATACGATTCTCTATTTACAAGAAACAAGAAGCATATCTATGAAACATGGCTTTGTCAAGGTGGCGGCAGCTGTCCCCTTTGTCCGAGTTGCGGACTGTATGTACAACATCGAGCGTATCGAAGCTCAGATACTCGAGGCAGAGGCTAAGGGAGTAGAGGTAATTACCTTCCCAGAGCTATGCGTCACAGGCTACACCTGTGGTGATCTCTTCCTCCAACCCTTCCTTATCGACCAAGCTCAGAAGGCGCTCCTTAAGCTCGCCGAGCGTACAGCCGATACGCCCCCTCTGGTCATCGTAGGGATGCCTATTCTCATCGGGGCTCAGCTCTTCAATGCGGCAGTAGCCCTACAGTCGGGTAAGATACTCGGTGCAATACCTAAGACCTATCTGCCTAACTATCGAGAGTTCCAGGAGGCTCGTTGGTTCGCACCTGCACGTGATCTACAGCTAGCGACCATCCACATAGGAGAGTTTGATGTACCCATCGGACACAATGTACTCTTCCGTTCGTCTGGTGTGTCTATCGGGATCGAGATCTGTGAGGATATGTGGACTCCCTATACCCCAGGCACTAGACTTGCGCTCTATGGGGCTCAGATTATCTTCAACCTTTCTGCTAGCAATGAGCTAGCGGGCAAGAACACTTACCTACGCTCACTCATCAGTGGACTCTCCTCTCAGAACCGATGCGCCTATGTCTATTCATCTGCAGGCTATGGAGAGAGTACGACGGATGCAGTCTTTGCTGGGAAGGCGTTCATCGCCGAGGTCGGGAAGATCCTAGAGGAGACACCTCGATTCGTCCATGAGGAGCGTATGATCATCAGTGACATCGATATCAGCCGTATCGACTATGATCGCATCAGCACCAATAGCTTCAATGAGTCTGTCACCGACCATACAGAGCGGGGGCTACTCCTAGAGATCCCCTTCAAGCTGAGAAGTCAGGAGGAGTCTCTAGACATAGACCGCACCATCGAGCAGAACCCATTCTTTCCACAGAATGGCACCGAGGGAGAGCGAGCCGAGGAGATGTTTGACATCCAGACTTGTGCCCTTGCTCAGCGCCTACAGTTCGTAGGGGCACGCCACGCTGTACTGGGGATCTCAGGCGGTCTAGACTCCACCCTTGCTCTACTTGTCGCCGTAGCTGCATTTGACTTCCTCGGGATACCACGTGAGGGGATTATCGCAGTCACCATGCCTGGCCTCGGTACCAGCCAGCGTACCAAGAGTAATGCCCTACACCTCATGGAGCAGCTAGGTGTGACAGCACGTACGATCGACATCACAGAGGCCTGTCTCCAGCACTTTGCGACCATCGGACATGATCCCGAGATACAAGATGTCGTATACGAAAACACACAGGCAAGAGAGCGCACGCAGATCCTTATGGATCTAGCCAATAAGTATAATGCTCTAGTTATCGGTACAGGAGACCTCTCTGAGCTGGCTCTCGGATGGTGCACCTTCAATGGTGACCACATGTCCATGTATTCGGTCAATGCAGGAGTCCCCAAGACTGCGGTACAGATCATCGTCTCTCACCTAGCCAAGATCTCTCGCTTCGGCGAGAAGCTCTCCGAGGTGCTCCAGGCCGTGGTCGATACACCGATCTCTCCAGAGCTCAAGCCTACCGATAGCGATGGCAACATCGACCAGAAGACGGAGGATCTCGTTGGACCCTACAGAATACACGACTTCTTCCTCTACAACCTCCTCGGTTATGGCTATACCCCGAGCAAGATTTTCTACCTAGCTCGGATGGCATTCAAGGATGAGTATGCGCCAGAGATGATCCGACACTGGATGAAGATATTCTATCGTCGTTTCTTCTCCCAGCAATACAAGCGCAACTGTCTACCTGATGGCCCCAAGGTTAGCCGAGTAAGCCTCTCGCCTAGGGGAGATTGGCGTATGCCAAGTGACGTATCCTCACGGGCTTGGTTAGAGGAGATAGACCAGCTATCGGTAGACTAGACGTAGAGGTGATACCTATATATCAATATTTTTAGTACGTTTGTATCCGAATTCGTCCTCTTTGACGTTCTACCCAAAGAGCAGTCATGGTAGACGACTTTGACTAGACAAATAAAGATTATGAAGAAAGTATTTGTTTCTTTCGCCTTTATGGCGTTCGCCCTCGCTTCTTGCCAGGGTAAGACCGACGCATCCTCTACGGATAGCGCCGCTATGGACAGCACGATGACCACTGCCGTTCAGCCCGCAGCTGACCAGGCTAATGGTGATGTCGTAGGCACCTACGAAGGTGTTCTCCCTGGTGCTGATGGTTCTGTCACCACGAAGATCACCCTCAACGCTGATGGTACCTACAGCAAGCACGAGGAGTTCTCCAAGGCTGGTGTAGAACCTATGGATGAGAATGGCACCTACAAGCTCGAAGCAAACGGGCTAGTAACCCTCATCACGCCATCCTCTAACCTAGAGACCTACTACAAGGTAGCTGCTGGCACCCTCACCCTACTAGACCAGACGACGAAGGAACTGCCTACTGGCGAGCTAGCTGCACAGTACGTTCTCAACAAGAAGTAAGTCTAACCTCCATCCCTGAACACCTCATGTGAGGGGATACATCATCGAGAGAGGCTATTCGATCCGACGCACATCGGTAGAATAGCCTCTCCTTATTTTATCCATCTACTCCTCCATGCACAGAGGATAGTCGGCCTTAAATCTATCCACCTGCCTACATCCTTTTTTCTTCCTCGGCTTAAGATAGGGCCAACCTCACAGCTGACTCCCACTTAGGAGACTTGGCAATACTTGCCTCCCCTCATCTCTAGTAGAGCGATGAGGCTTCCTTATTTGCAAAAGGAAACCAGAGCTCAAGAAAGCATATTTATCATCATTTTTATCCCAGATGATAGGTTTGACCTAACTCATGCGTCTTCTCTATAGATAACGGACAGATAGCCCCTATCTCCCTAAGAAAAAATGCTCCAATCGATGTCCTACAATCGGCTCACCCAACTGCTCGAGACTCTGCGTCCTCAGCTCCTCTCCCAGGCGACACATATCGTCGGGGATCAGGATGATGCCGAGGATGTCGTCCAAGAGTCACTCCTTAGACTCTTAGTCCACAGACAAGAATGGGAGCACTACAGTAGCCTCGAAGCTCTATGTCGCACGGTGGTGCACCACCAAGCCATAGACTTCCTCAGACGTACGAGACCTCGGGCTGAGATCGAGGAGGCCGATCGCCTCCTAGCTCCCTCGACAGAGGACGAGATCGAGCATGCTGAGGTACAGGCGCTACTCACCTCTGCTATCGATAGCTTACCTACAAAGCAACGCCTCATCTTCCGTCTCAAGGAGGTAGAAGGCTACGAGGTAGAGGAAATCGCTCGTATCGCAGGGCTGAGCCCCGAAGCGATCTACAACAATCTTAGCCGTGCACGCTCTGCCCTGCGCTCACGACTGCTCATGCACAAAGACTTTGCACCCTATGGCACAAGATACAAATAGCCCCGCCCCCCATCATCCTCTCTCCCCCCATCAGATAGAGGAACTGATCGACGGATACTTCCTAGGCAAGACCACCTCCGAGGAAGAGTCCTTGCTACGAGACTACTTTGCCTCTGATAGAATCTCTGCTGAGCATCGGGAGCTGATTCCCCTCTTTACTGAGGTACGTCCACTGCTTATCGGCTATGAACGGGCACCTCTTCCACCTGAGCTGAGCCTACCTACGACCGAGAAGCAAGGAAATGTGCGCATTCGGCTCCTTCGTCCCTATCTTATGGGAGGGATAGCTGCAGCACTCTTATTAGCTATCCCTCTCGGGTATCACCTATTTTTCTCCGATCGCTCTAAGGTCAAATACTCCTCTACCCTCTTCATCGCAGGCGAAAGGATCCAGGATGAGGATGAGGCAGCACAGCGTGCAGAGGAAGCTCTACAGGCTGTTGCCCTCCCCCTATCTACTCCCCTCCCCCAACTCTCTATAGAGCTAGATTAGTCTCATCTTCCACATCATGTATAGACAGATCATCCTCCTACTCACACTGCTGCTCCTCTCCCCGACTCTCAGAGCGCAGACCGAGGTACAGCCCCCATTAAGGACACAGCAGGTCATACAGCGCTACCGTCGCGCCAAGAATGCCGTCTATGTCGAGCTAGGCAAGGATCTACTCACCCGCTACGATGCCACCTACTGCTATACCCTACAGCTCCACCCTAGTGGTAGAGAGCTAGAGACTCAGTGGAGTGACGTAGAACAAGCCCTAGACGCAGACCGACGGATAGCTGCCATCATCAAGGAGCAGATCGAGCAAGGGCGCCTCATAGGTGCTTACTATCGCTTCTCTAGCAAAGACTCCAAGATCCACCGCTACCTCCTCTACTCCTACGACACCCATGGGACGATTACACTCGTAAGCATCGGGGGAACACTCCAGACAGAGGAGCTCATCCAAAAGATCCTCTCCCCTAAGTCCCCAGCCCAAAAACGGAAATAAGGAAATAACAACCACAATACTCATATCCTACCATCATGTACACCAAGTATCTTCTCTCAGCCCTCCTACTGGCGGCCTCGACGTTCACCCTACAAGCACAGCAGGATGCTCCGCAGGACACGACCATACACTGGCGGAAGCACATCCTCGATCTCAAGGACAGCAAGGGGCAACTCGAGATCAAGGTCTATCAACTAGATTCAACGGGTACAAAACGCCCCTCTGCCTACCTCTTCCGTGGCATCTACGGCGAGGGAAGGATCGAAGAGCAGGGCACGAGAGAGCACATCCGCCTACCTCGTCCCGAGATCTTCTTCCCTACTCGTAAAGGACAGAGTCGCTCGAATTCCAAGCGCCACATCACTATCGGTGGTGGCTCTATCGGTTATGTATCTCTGACAGGCGATGGAACCACAGGCCTCAGACGTGGCAGCTCCCTGCGCTATCAGTTCCAGTTATTAGGCTACCACCATACTCTCTCGCACAAAGTCACGCTCTCTGCAGGGATCCACCTGCAGTTCAACTCGCTTCATCTCAGTGGGGACTACGTCTATCAGGAGGATAATGGCGCCACCAAGCTCATTCACTACACCGCTCCCGAAGGTATACGCACCTCGAGTCTACATATCACCTATCTAACCCTTCCCCTCACACTCAGGATACACCCCTGGGCAAAGTCGCTCTCACCTTGGGAATTCTCATTCGGTGCGGAGTTCAAGCTACGGACAGCCTCTAGCTCCAAGGTATGGCTAGGAGACTACCGCACCCCTCGTATCCTAGGCAAAGACCTTGGCCTCAACCCCCTCGGCCTAGACCTAAGAGCACAGATTAAGTGTGCTCCTGTCGGAATCTATGCAACCTACAGTCTTCTTCCCCTCTTCCTTGATAAGGGACTTCCCTCCACCTCTATGTACTCCGTAGGCATATCTCTCGGGCTCTAGCGAACAAGCTCCCCTAACAAGCTACATTGCAGAGGCGATCCTCCCCAGTATGGGAGGATCGCCTCTGCTCTTGTCCAGGGCACTACATCCAAGACCTAGACATCAGGAGGATAGCGAATTCTGATTAAGAATATCTTCCATAGCTGCAGCCTGATTAAGCTTGCTCATCTCTTCCTCTATATTCTATCTCCAAGAGAGCATGTATGCAAGAAAGAGAAAGCCTATTGAGAGAATGAGCGTTTAGGAAATAGGATACCATAAAAGAACCCCTCCCCTCCAGCCCTTATAGCGGCACTGGAGGGGAGGGGAAATTATTCGTTATGTCGGTTCGCCTTGCCTCCTGATGGAGTCAGCTGGCAAAACCGAAGAGGATCTAGGTAAACTCGTGTGGTTTACTTACGACCCTTTGCCTTAGCCTTAGCTGGAGCCTTCTTAACCGGCTGAGCTGGAGCTGGAGCCTCTTCCTTAGGTGCAACGGTGAAGTCAATAGATGCGATCAGATCCGTTAGATCCCCAAGGGCAGGTGTACCGACCTCAAGAGTACCATTATCGATGGCAGTCTTCTTATCGTCCATCTTCTGCTGGTAGTAGATGCTACCGAGGAGGCCCTTTACATTGTCAGGGTTGCTCTTGTAGGCGATCTCTAGCGCAGGAATGGCAGCCTTCAGGAGCTTATCTGCGACAGCTGACTGCTCTGCAGTGATGTTGCTATTTTCATAGAGCTTGGCAGCAGAGTTATACAGAGCCTGACCGAGATAGAGGTTAGCATTGAAGTCTTCGGGGTTAGCCTTAGCAGCCTTGTAGTACCATTCGAGAGCCTTCTTGAGGTCTGTACGCTCATGGAGAGTACCGGTCATCAGCAGAGCCATTGCATCTGAGGGGTTAGCAGCGAGCTTGCTCTCTAGATACTTGATCGCTTCGTCTTCCTTGCCTTGGTTCTGATAGATCGTAACGATGTTAGCTAGGAAGAATGGGATCTCAGGAGCGATCTTATCCCCCTCGATGAGGATGGGGAAGACACCGACAGAGTCCTTGTTAGCGAGGTAGGAGGCAGCTACCATCTGCAGGAGCTCCTTCTTGTTGAGGGCTATGTCACCGAACTTCTTGTTCATTTCGATAGCCTTACCATACTCGTTAGCTGTATAGGCAGAGGCGATCGCATAGTAGGCGATATTCATAGCCTGAGAGTCGATCTCGGAGACAGCCTTTTCGTCAGCGAAGAGAGCGGAACGCTTTACGTCGAGGAACTTGTCGAAGACGTCAGCAGCCTCTGCATACTTCTTCTGATCGAAATAGTAGGATCCTGCATTGAGGAGCTGCTGGTAGTCCACGAGGAGGGCCTCCTTGACCTTCTTAGAGTACTTGAGCTTACCCTTACCATCAGCGGTCTCTAGGGTGTGCACCTGAAGCCAAGTGGGGATCACATTAGCCAGAGCCATGTACATAGGGGTCTTGTCGGCAGATGCATCGAGGAGGCTCTTCTTCTGCTCTACGTTGAAGTTCTCACGGTCGATCAGCCCTGCGACGTACCAAGTATAGGGGTCGTTCTTCGTCTCATCGTTGGCAAGGGCTTCCTTGATGAGGCGACGAGCCTCATCGAAGTCGGCCTTATCACCTGATCCCGCGATCTTCTCTGCAGCCTTGACATTGGCGATCTGAGCGAAGGCTCCTGCTGTGGTCATTAGACCTAGCGCCACAGCGCAAAGTAGTTTCTTCATTGTGGTTTCTATTTAGTTGTGTACAATTAGTTATTCAGCTCCTCGTCCATAGCTCTTGCTAGGAACTCTTCGGGCAACTGGTTATCGGTCTCTGATGTCTCGATAGGGGGGAGGATCGACTCTAGCGAAGGAACCTCCGCCACCTCTACAGCAGCCTCAGTCTCCTCGGTCTCTTCCTCAGATAGCACACGGCATACTGAGGCGATCTCGTCACCTCGCTTCTTGAGGTCGATAATACGAACTCCCTGTGTGGCACGCCCCTGTACGCTGATGTCACGGGCATGGACACGGATGGTGATCCCGCTACGATTGATGATCATTAGGTCGTGCTCATCGGTCACAGCCTCGAAGGCTACGAGCTCCCCAGTCTTATCGGTCACATTTAGGGTCTTAACCCCCTTAGTACCACGATTGGTGATACGGTAGTCCTCAACGAGCGAACGCTTACCATAGCCATTCTCACTGACTACTAGGATGCTCTCTGGCGTATCCTGAGCGACAGCGATCATACCGATGACTTCGTCCGAGCTATCGTCATCGAGTGTCATACCACGTACCCCCATGGCATTACGTCCAGTAGCACGCACGGTCTGCTCGTTGAAGCGAACGGCACGTCCCTTACGATTAGCCAGCAGGATCTCACTATTACCATCGGTCAGGCTTACACCTACGAGACGGTCATCGTCACGCAGGTCTATAGCGATCACCCCATTGGCACGTGGACGAGAGTAAGCCTCTAGGAGGGTCTTCTTGATCGTCCCTCGCTTGGTGCAGAAGAGGAGGTAGTGCGAATTGACAAAGTCGGGATCCTTCGTGAGGTTCTTGACGCAGATGAAGGCATTGACTCGGTCTCCAGACTCGATATTCAGTAGGTTCTGCAGTGCACGTCCCTTGGCACCCTTAGCGCCCTCTGGGATCTCGTATACCTTGAGCCAATAGCAGCGTCCCATCTGTGTGAAGAGGAGCATTGTCCCGTGCATGGAGGCCGAGTAGATATACTCGATGAAGTCCTCATCTCGGGTATCGCTTCCCTTGGCGCCTACGCCACCACGAGCCTGCGTGCGGAACTCCGTGAGAGGAGTACGCTTGATATAGCCCAGATGGGAGATGGTAATGACCATCTCGTCATCGGCATAGAAGTCCTCAGGGTTGAATTCCTCGGCTGCATAGATGATCTCGCTACGACGAACATCCCCGTAGCGTTCCTTGATCTCGAGGAGCTCTTCACGGATTAGGGCTGCACGTAGCTCCTTATCTGCTAGTAGAGCCTGTAGACGCTCGATCTCCTTCATGAGATCAGCATACTCAGCCTTCAGCTTCTCACGCTCTAGGCCTGTGAGGGCACGTAGACGCATATCTACGATCGCACGAGCCTGTATGAGGGAGAGAGAGAATCGCTCCATGAGCTTCTCTACAGCCTCCTGAGGTTCGCTAGCAGCACGGATGATACGTATCACCTCATCGATATTGTCTACTGCGATGATCAAGCCCTCTAGGAGGTGTGCACGCTCCTTGGCCTTATTTAGCTCAAAGGCTGTACGGCGGTAGACGACATCATGGCGATGCTCGATAAAGAGCTCTATGAGGTCACGCAGGTTGAGTAGCTGAGGACGTCCCTTGACGAGCGCAATATTGTTCACGCTGAAGGAGCTCTGTAGGGCGGTCATCTTGTAGAGCTTGTTCAGGACGACACCTGCGTTAGCATCTCGCTTGACCTCAATGACGATACGTATCCCCTTGCGGTTCGACTCATCAGAGATCCCCGATATACCGTCGATCTTCTTGTCGGTGATCAGGTCTGCGATGCTCTTGACGAGCTCACTCTTATTGACCTGGTAAGGGATCTCCGTGACGATGATACGCTCATGATTGTTGTGCTCCTCGATCTCACAGCGGCTACGGATGACGATACGTCCACGACCTGTCTCGAAGGCCTCACGCACACCAGCGTAGCCGTAGATCAGGCCTCCCGTAGGGAAGTCTGGAGCCTTGATATAGTTCATCAGCCCTGCGGCATCGATCTCTCCATGGTGATCGATATAGGCCACACAGGCATCGATAGACTCACCCAAGTTGTGTGGAGCCATATTCGTAGCCATACCGACAGCAATCCCTGCGGCTCCATTGACGAGGAGATTGGGGAAGCGTGTAGGCAGGACGGTAGGCTCGAGGCGTGTATCGTCGAAGTTGGACTGGAAGTCCACCGTATCCTTCTCGATATCTCGGAGCATCTCTGCGGCTAGCTTGCCCAGACGAGCCTCCGTATAACGCATAGCAGCTGGCGAGTCACCATCGATAGACCCGAAGTTCCCCTGCCCCTCTACGAGAGGATAGCGGAGGTTCCATGGCTGTGCGAGACGCACGAGGGTACCATAGACGGAGAAGTCTCCATGGGGGTGATACTTCCCTAAGACCTCCCCCACAGCATTAGCGCACTTTCGGGTTGGTTTATCAAAGGTGTTCCCCGTCTCGTTCATGGCGTAGAGCACACGGCGATGTACGGGCTTGAATCCATCACGGACATCAGGCAGAGCTCGGGAGACAATGACCGACATAGAGTAGTCTATGTAGGCAGTCTTCATCTCATCCTCGATATTGATATCTATGATTCTATCTTCTCGATCCAGCATTCTTGTTATACCATTATTATAATGTATCTAACCACGGCACCCTGATGGTATACGTAGAAAGACACCCATTAACAAGGCTCTAAGATACGACATTTTACCCAAATAAGCAGCATATACACTTATTTAGACACCTAACACGCCCATAGCTAGACTAGGCCACCTCTGCCCACTATGGCGCAGAATGAGAGAAAAGTAGCCCTTTACATTACAAAGACAGCCCCTCAAGGGCGATGCATGAGCTCTTCTCGCATGCACCCCTCGTTGTGTCCTTTGTAGGGCATCTCTTCATGTCGAAGGGTATCTTAACTGTATCTCTGGTACACCAAGTGTTAGCCCCCCGAGAAACACGTACATGAGAGCCCTACAGAGGACATACCGAGAGCGATGTAGTGTACACGCGTGTATACAACAGTGTACACATGAGTACACAATGGTATACACGCGTGTACACATTTCCTTCCTAGGTAGTAGGTCTACACTTGGTATATCTAGACCTAGGAGGCAGATACTTCTATCTTCGGGGTATGCCTTTCGCCTACATTGTCCTCGAACTCTAGTGAGCTCATGCATCTACCCTAAATTCTAGCCCCCTTCGCACGAGTATGGCATACACTATCCCCCTAGCTAAGGACGAGTGCTTAGTTGCCCCTATCCGCCATCGCCTGCCCCCAACTACATGGCATAAAGGGGATAGCTTAGGGTGATGACAGGGGCTGGAGATTTGGGGGAATTGGGGCAAAAGTCGTTTCTTTGTACCATAATTATATATAGGCAATCGAATGAACAGCTTCAGACGCGTACTACTCAAGCTCAGCGGTGAGTCCCTCATGGGAGCCCAGCAGTATGGTATAGACACCGATCGACTGAGCGACTACGCTCGGGACATACAGGCAGCCGTAGACCTAGGTATACAGGTCGCTATCGTCATCGGAGGTGGGAACATCTTCCGTGGCCTCAGTGGGGCGACCCAGGGCTTTGATCGTGTGCAGGGTGACCAGATGGGTATGCTCGCTACGGTCATCAATAGCCTTGCCCTCAGCTCTGCCCTTACCTCCCTCGGGGTAAAGAATAGAGTGCTAACGGCCATCCGTATGGAGCCTATCGGGGAGTTCTACTCCAAGCGTCGTGCGCTGGATGCCCTAGAGGCAGGTGAGGTAGTGATCCTCTCGGCTGGCACGGGGAATCCCTTCTTCACGACAGACACGGGCTCTTCGCTCCGTGGTATCGAGCTCGAAGCCGATGTGATGCTCAAGGGAACACGTGTCGATGGTATCTACACCGCTGACCCAGAGAAGGACCCCACGGCCACGAAGTTTGACCGTATCACCTACGACGAGATCTACAACCGTGGACTCAAGGTGATGGATCTGACAGCCACGACGATGTGCCGAGAGAACAACCTACCGATCATCGTCTTCGACATGGACACCCCAGGTAACCTCCTACGAGTACTGCGTGGTGAGCAGATCGGTACATACGTGGGCTTCTAGCCCAGTAGCCACCCTACAAGGGAGACACAAACGAATACAATAAATATAGATAAGAATCATCTGCCCCCTATGAGCGAACTAAAGGAACTAATAGCGCAGGCTGGCGCACAAATGGAGAAGACTGTTGAGCACCTCGAGGAGGCTCTAGCCCGTGTACGCGCAGGCAAGGCCAACGTCAAGATCCTCGACGGCATCCTAGTCGAGTACTATGGTAGCATGGTACCCCTGACACAGGTAGGCACAGTCTCTGTCCCCGATGCCAAAAGCATCGTCATCACCCCCTGGGAGAAGGGCATCATCAAGGAGATCGAGCGTGCTATCATCAACTCCCCTCTCGGCATCACGCCCGAGAACAATGGGGAGCTTATCCGCCTCGGTATCCCCCCTCTCACCGAAGATCGTCGCCGTGAGCTCGTCAAGCAGGTCAAGGCCGATGCTGAGAATGCCAAGGTAAGTATCCGTAATGCCCGCCGTGACTCCAATGACCTCATCAAGAAGAGCATCAAGGCGGACAATACCCCCGAGGATGTCGCCAAGGATGCCGAGGCTGAAGTACAGAAGCTCCACGACCGATACATCAAGAAGGTAGAGGAGATCTTCTCAGCCAAGGAGAAGGAGATCATGACCGTCTAAGGGATCCCCCCTCTAGCGAGCCCACAAGCCTCTATCACTACAGCATACGTGACAGGACTAGTCATCAAGAACACTGGGAGCCACTACATCGTCCTCTGTGAGGATGGTGTAGAGCGCCCATGTCTTGCCAAGGGGAACCTTCGCCTAAGAGGCTTTCGCTCCACCAACCCTATTGTCGTAGGAGATCACGTGGAGATAGAGCTCAGCGAGGACACGGGGCAGGAAGCAGCACACTACATCCGAGATATACTCCCTCGACGTAACTACATCATACGCCGAGCAGCCAATCTATCTAAGGAGTCCCATATCCTCGCCGCTAACCTAGATGCCTCCTTCCTCGTCTGTACGATCATTGCCCCGGAGACCAGTACGACTTTTATCGACCGTTTCCTCGCCACAGCAGAGGCTTATCGAGTACCCACGGAGTTAATCTTCAACAAGATCGACCTCTATCCCTCCGAGACTACGGAGTATATGCAGGAGCTCATACAGCTCTACTCCAGTATCGGCTATCCATGCCATGCAGTATCAGCTACTACGGGTGAGGGTGTCGAAGCCCTCATAGATCGCATGAGCGGGAAGATCAACCTCCTCAGTGGACACTCGGGCGTAGGGAAGAGCACCTTGATCAACCGCCTCATCCCAGGAGTAGAGCTTCGTACGGGTAGTATATCCACGGCACATGCCAAGGGGATGCACACCACGACCTTCTCCCAGATGATCCCCTTACCCTCCGACGACGGAGGCTATATCATCGACACCCCGGGCATCAAGGGCTTCGGCATGCTGGAGATGCAGGAGGCGGAGGTCTCACACTACTTCCCCGAGATCTTCGAGGAGAGCAAGAGCTGTCGCTTCGGGAACTGCACCCACACCCACGAGCCAGGATGCGCCGTACAGACAGCTGTAGAGGAGGGACGTATCGCCCCCTCCCGCTACATCAGCTATCTAGGTATCCTTGAGGATAGAGAGGGCGGGAAGTACCGCCCCGAATACAAGTAACCCCACACACCACCTCCTACACCATGACCAAGTATACCCGCCTCCTCGGGATAATACTCCTCTATACCCTATGCTCACTACACACCGCTTGTCAGGGCAAGGGGCAGACTCAGCAGACCGACAGCCTCACGGAGAGCACACCGCAGAGAGACTCTCTACAGCTCGTCTTCGCAGGGGACATCATGACCCACGGGCCTCAGATACGAGCTGCCCTCACGGGGGCTGGACGCTACGACTTCGCCCCTTCCTTTGCCCTTGTCAAAGAACAGATCCAGAGAGCAGATCTAGCCCTAGCCAACCTCGAGACCACCTTCGGCGGCACACCCTACAGTGGCTACCCGATGTTCTCCTCCCCCACTGCTCTAGGAGAGGCACTACGAGACGTGGGCTTCGATATCCTCACTACGGCGAATAACCATAGCTGCGACCGCCGTGGCTATGGTGTCACCCATACAATAGACGTCCTAGATAGCCTAGGGATAGCGACGACAGGGAGCTATCGTACCCCCGAGGAACGTCCCTCCCGCACCCCTCTCATCAGAGAGGTGCATGGGGTAAAGATCGCCGTACTAGCCTACACCTACGGCACCAACGGTCTCCCGATCCCCCACCCTGCCCTAGTAGATACGATACGTAGAGAGCAGATAGCCTCCGACCTACATCGTGCCGACAGCCTAGGGGCAGACTACAAGATCGTACAGATCCACTGGGGGAATGAATATGAGAAGAACCCCAGCCGAGCACAGCGAGACCTAGCCCTATGGCTCTCCGAGCAAGGGGTAGATGCGATCATCGGGAGCCATCCCCATGTCGTGCAGGAGAGTGCCTTCATCGAGTCTGCGAACAAGAAGGCTAAGGTGTTCGTTATATATTCGATGGGTAACTTCATTAGCAACCAAGTGCGCCCCGCTGCTACCCGAGGGGGAATGCTCCTCACCCTCACCCTGCTTAGGGATCGTACTACGGGCACTTGGACGACAAAGCCCAGCTATCAGTACGTCTTCGTAGAGAAGCGTACCCCCCAGGGGAAGCCTATATACCGTCTACGCCCCGTGTCTCTGGACTCTGTCCCCTCTGGCCTTGCCCTCAGTGAGGCTATCGACCTGAAGGCAATGCAACAATACTATAAGTCGATCCCTCTCGTTCGATAATTGTTCATCTCTAAGACTTTATTCATTGTATGAAGATAATCTCAAGAAGTATCACAGCGCTCACCTGCTCTGCCCTACTCCTACTCTCCAGCTGTGGCTCTGTGCCCATCACAGGACGTAGACAGCTCAACCTGGTATCCGATGGCGAGATCCTCAGTGCGAGTGCGACCCAGTACAAGCAGTTCATCAGCCAGTCTCAGCTCAGTAGCAATACAACCTACAACGCCAAGGTCACCCAGGTAGGTCGTCGCCTAGCTGCAGCTACCAATGCTTATCTCAAGCAGAACGGCTATGAGTCCATGCTCTCGAGCCTTAGCTGGGAGTTCAACGTCGTCGATAGCAAGCAGGTCAATGCCTTCTGCATGCCTGGAGGGAAGATCGTCGTCTACACGGGACTACTCAACCTAGTGGGTAACGGCCCACATTCGGATGATGAGCTAGCAGCCGTCATGGGGCATGAGCTCAGCCACGCACTAGCCAAGCATGCCAACGAGCGTATCAGCAACCAGCTCCTCCTACGGGCTGGAGGACAGATCCTAGGTGCTGCCGTCAATACACGCTCCCAGCTACTCGGTGGCCTCATCAACCAAGCCTATGGGCTAGGAGCTCAGGTAGGGGTCATGCTCCCCTTCGGACGTAAGCAAGAGTACGAAGCAGACAAGATGGGGCTTGTCCTCATGGCTATGGCTGGCTACGATCCTCGCTATGCAGTGAACTTCTGGCAGAAGATGTCAGCCTCCAAGGGTGGAGCACAGCAGAACGAGCTCCTAAGTACTCACCCCAGCGATGCCAACCGCATCAAGGAGATCCAAGCCTACCTACCCAATGCCCTCAAGTACTACCAAGGAGGTAACAGTACGCAGAGCACCACGACCACCCCACCCCCGACGGGCAGGAGTACCAAGTCCTCTCGTACCATACGAGCAAACGAAGTAGGGAACTACCTAAGGAAGTAGTACCCATCTA
>NZ_CAJZFJ010000051.1 GCF_915070105.1 uncultured Porphyromonas sp. | reverse complement strand
AGGAAACGAAGATGAACATCATCTCTCAGATCAAGGAAGAGCTACGTCGTGCCAACGCTCTTAACCTAAGCTACTCGGCACGTCGGGGTAAGAAGTAACACACTCCTCTCCCTAGGAAATAACTCTAAGCTAGCCCTCGGCAGTCCAACTGCCGAGGGCTAGCTGCATTTATGCCCCTGCTAATCTCCCGTCTCCACCCTCCTGCCTCTGTTTCCTCCGCTCCCCTTCCTCGCTGGTCTCTGGCCTTGTCTTAGAGGATGCTTTTCGCTCTCAGCCTCTCAGAGTTTGTCTCCCATCCACCTACTCTACCATCAGCTCCAGACTCACTTCTATCGCCTCACCCCTCTTCATCTCTCTCCATCTCTCTCCATTTCTCTCCATCTCGTTAGCCTCTTCACTCATACCTCCTATTAGACCTATTAGATTTATTAGACTTATTCCATCTATCGCACCTATTCCACTTCCTAGCCCGCTCTACCCCTAGCTCACCTTGTTAAGTGCCCGATAAATATGTAACTTTGCTCATACGCTCACTATTCACATACATATAGACTATGAAACATGTGTTCACGCTCGCTCTCGTCTCGCTCTTGGCAGGGACGACTGTAGGGGCAGAGACTTCGGCACCTCTCTGGCTAAGGCATCAGCAGATTAGCCCAGATGGTCGGAGTATCGCCTTCTGTTTCCAGGGTGATATCTACACTGTCCCCACTGCTGGGGGGAGTGCTCAGCGCATCACTTCGAATGCGGCCTATGATGGTACTCCCATTTGGAGCCCTGACAGTAAACGGCTGGCCTTCTCCTCCGATAGAGAGGGTGGAAAGGATGTCTACATTGTCTCGACTGATGGCTCAGGCATGAGACGATTGACCTACAACAGTGCCAAGGAGGTCCCTGTAGCCTTCCTTGACAACAACACGCTCCTCTTCCAGGCTGCCATCATGCCCGATGCTAGCTTCGGTATGTACCCCTGGAGTTGGTTTGTCCAGACCTACTCACTTGACCTCACAAAGGACGTCGCTCGCCCCCGGCTCTACAACTCTACGCCGATGGCTACTCCCTCCCTTCGCAATGGTGAGATCCTCTACACGGATATCAAGGGCTACGAAGACATCTGGCGCAAGCACGCTATCTCTCCAGTAGCAAAAGATATCTGGCATCTAAGCAAGGAGGGCAAGTACACGAAGCTCACTACCTTCGGTGGCGAAGATCGCAATGCCGTTTGGGACGATAAGGGGGGCTTCTACTACCTCAGCGAGTGTGATGGCTCCTACAATGTCTACCATCGTGCTAGCGTCTCTCCCTCCGCCAGCGATGAGCGCATCACGACCTTCTCCAAGAATCCTGTTCGCTTCCTCTCTCGTGCCGAGAATGGCATCCTCTGCTTCGGATACGATGGAGAGATCTACACCCTCACCCCTGGGGGCAAGCCTCAGAAGGTCGCCATCACCCTCGTCCGTGATCAAGAGGAGGCCAGTGTCAAGAAGCAGTGGCTCACGAGCGACATCTCTTCCTTTGCCGTTGCTCCCAGCGACAAGGAGATCGCCTTCGTCGCCCGTGGCGATGTCTATGTCACCCATACCGAGTACAAGACCACCAAGCGGATTACCGACACCCCCCAGCAGGAGCGTGACGTCGACATCAGCTCTGATGGTAAGAAGATCGTCTATGCTGCCGAGCGTGATGGCACATGGCAGATCTATATGACCGAGCTTGTGCGTAAGGATGATCCTCATTTCGTCTATGCACGTGAGCTGAAGGAGAAGCAGCTGACCAAGGGCAAGGAGGCTAGCTTCCAGCCGCTCTTCTCTCCCGATGGCAAGCGTGTGGCCTTCCTCAGAGACCGCACCGCTATATATGTCTACGACCTCGCTTCGGGTAAGGAGACGAAGGTGCTGGACAAGAAGTTCAACTACTCCTATTCCGATGGTGACCAGCACTACCAGTGGAGCCCCGATGGGAAGTGGATCCTCACGAACTACATCGGTATCGGAGGCTGGATGCACACCGACTGCGCCCTAGTCAAGGCTGATGGTTCGGGTGAAGTCATCAACCTCACCGAGAGTGGTTATAACGACACGCAGGGTAAGTTTGTCCTCGGCGGTAAGGCTATTCTCTTCCGCTCCGACCGAGCAGGCTATCGTAGCCACGGGAGCTGGGGGGCACAGAAGGATCTCTACCTTATGTTCCTCGATAGGGAAGCCTTTGAGGACTTCAAGCTTAGCAAGGAAGAGCGTGAGCTACAGAAGGAGCTCAAGGATCTAGGTAAGAAGGACACCGCCTCCACCGACAAGAAGGATAGCAAGAAGGGTAAGAAGGACAAGAAGGATGAAGAGAAGAAGGACACCAAGCCCTTCACTCCAGACTTCACCGACCGCGAGGATCGTGTCATTCGTCTCACATCTGCTTCGGGTAGCGTATCCGATGCCCTCATCAACGCTGATGGCACCAAGCTCTACTACATCATGCGCTATGGTGAGAGTACAGACCTCTGGGAGCTGGACCTCGTCTCCAAGACCACTAAGATCCTTTCCCCCAAGATCGGCTACGGAGAGCTACGCCTAGCTAAGGACGGCAAGACGATCTATGTCGGTACGTCCTACGGTGGCCTCTCCAAGGTAGATGCTAATGGGACGGTGAAGTCTATCAACTACTCTGCTGAGTTCGACCACCGCCCAGCGGAGGAGCGTGCCTATATCTTCGACCACGCTTGGCAGCAGGTCAAGGATAAGTTCTATGATGAGAAGCTCCATGGTGTGGACTGGGATTACTACCGCACGACCTACCGCCGCTTCCTCCCCTATATCAATAATGATGAGGACTTCGCAGAGCTCCTCAGCGAGCTCCTCGGTGAGCTGAATGCCTCCCATACGGGTGGTCGTAGCTTCCCCAAGAAGAGTCCTGTGGCTACCGGTGCACTGGGTGCCTTCTACGACAATAGCTACAAGGGCGATGGCCTACGTATCGTCGAGCTCCTACAAGGAGGCCCGCTTAGCTTTGGTGGCTCCAAGGTTGAGAAGGGAATGATCATCGAGCGCATCGATGGCGAGCTTATCAAGGCCGATCAGCCCATTGAGTTCTACCTCAATGGCAAGGTCTCCCAGCGTGTGAACCTCACCGTCCTTGACCCCAAGACGGGTAAGCGATTTGACCAGATCGTCAAGCCCTGCTCTCAGGGCAGGCAGGAGGAGCTCCTCTATCGCCGTTGGCTCCGCCACTGCGAGGATCTCGTACGTGAGCGCAGTGGTGGACGTGTCGGCTACGTGTATGTACGTTCGATGGATAGCCCTAGCTTCCGCACCGCCTTCCAGGATCTACTAGGTAAGTACCGCAATACCGATGCTGTAATTGTCGATACCCGTTACAACGGCGGTGGCTGGCTCCACGAAGACCTAGCTCACCTACTCAGTGGGAAGAAGTACATCTCCTTCACTCCTCGTGGACAGTACATCGGTGATGACCCCTTCATGCAGTGGAATAAGCCCAGCTGTGTCCTCGTCAGCGAAGGGAACTACAGCAACGGGCACGGCTTCCCCTGGGTCTACAAGACTCTTGGTCTCGGTAAGGTCATTGGCTCGCCTGTGGCAGGTACGATGACGGCTGTTTGGTGGGAGACACAGATCAATCCCTACATTGTCTTTGGTATTCCACAGGTGACCTGCTCTGACCTAGACGGCAAGCCCCTAGAGAATGCTACTCTACAGCCTGACATCGAGGTCTACTCCAGCCCCGAAGAATATCTTCGTGGTCATGATGCACAGCTCATCAGAGCCGTCGATGAGATGCTCAAGACCATTCCTCAGAAGAAATAATCCCCTTGCCCTCGGCTTAGGCAAAGTCCCGAGCTGAGGGTAACGGCTTTCTCTCTGCCCCTCGTAGCTATAGTGGGGCAAGTGTGCTTCCCCCTTAGGCCCTCCACAAGGAGCCTAGGGGGAAGCTCTTTTTTGTCCCGCCCGTTCTCGCCCTTCCCCTCCGTCTGCATCTCCTCCACTTCCTGTCCATTCTCCACATACTCTTATCTAGTCCCAGTCACCCTTAGTCTTTCTCAGTCTCCCTCAGTCTCCCCCTCCCTTCAATTTGCCCTCCTCGCTCTCCCTCATATTCCAAGCCCCCTCCCCAAGAAGGGAGCCTTACTGGGGTGATACTTAGAGCGGAGTAGTATACCCACGTGTATACAAAAGTGTACACGTGGGTATACTATAGTGTACACGCGTGTACACTACCTCGCTCTAAGTATAAGCTCCGTGGGGCTCTCTCGTGTGCCTATTCCCCATAGCTAACGCCTCCCGCTCGAGAGGTACGGCTAAGCCCCCGGACATGGATGATAGTCGCAAAAGAGCCCAAGCGAGGGAGCTCCCCAAGGAGCTCCTGCGTCGGCTCTGAAGCAGTTCCCCTTTCGCCTCTTTCGCTCTTTGAGCCTCCTCCCACAGTGCCCTGACTCATCCTCGTGGTGCAGTCCGCTACGATGAGCGCAGTGCGTACTCCAGAGCCCTATATGAGGGATACTGAGTGCTCAGGAGGGGACACGTAATGTTCGCCTCCATCACCTATGTAAGGTGATGGGGACGAACATACCGAGTCCTATTTGCCCTTCTCGGCATGTTCGCTAGCCCCCTTTCGATATGTCCGATATGGAGAGGCCTAGAGGGTATGCTTTGTCGAGGTATTAGCCTTCCTGTGAGGAGGTTATCCTTTGGGTGCTCTCGTTGTCTGTTGCCGCTCCTTGCTGGAGCTGGTGGGGAGATAAGAGGCGGTGAGGTAGGGGAGTGGGGTATTGGGTTGGCGGTGTGTATCCTTTGGAGCAAGGGGGCTGGCGGTATCCGTAGGGGGGAATGTATGTTGTCTTTGGGGAATATTGTCTGTTACCGCTCCTTGCTGGAGCTGGTGGGGCGGTAAGAGGCGGTGAGGTAGGGGAGTGGGGAATTGGGCTGGCGGTGTGTGCTTGTATCCTTTGGGGCAAAGGGCTGGGGACGGAGAGACCTTGGGGGAGAGGATGGAGTGAGTTTATTTGCTACCTTTGCGGTATCGTTATATATCAATTACAAGAGGACACACATCAATGAATAAGGTCATTATCCTCACACACGCGCTCCTCGTTCTACTCTTCGTTAGTTGTCAGCAAACAGGTGAAGGGCAGGAGCAGGCAACCTCCTCGCCCCAAGCAACAGTTGCCACCAAGGTTAAGGAGCCACCTGCCGTCCTCATCGGCAAGACATTGGTCATAGACTATGGTACTATGCTCAGTGAAGTACGTTATCAGACGGACTCGCTCTATTGGCGTAAACTCAATTCCGAGGGGCAGACTGCTAGCTGGGGGCGTGAAGTCCCTTCGTACGAGACTTTTGGTGATGGGCGGTTCTTCGTCACTTGGCAGCAAGCTGACGGGACGACTGTTACCCAGATTGTCGATCTTCGGGAGCACAAGGTGCTTGCTAGTATCAGTGTCGTTGACTCCATGCTCGCTGTGGACTCGGCTCGTATGCCCCTCGTTCTGATAGGAGCAGCAGCCGTGGCAGCTGAGGAGCCACCTCATCCCGGGGAGCCTCGCCTAAGGCAACAGGTCCAAGCACCTCCCCTTGAGGAGTCCATCGGGGACAGTGTCCAAGTCAAGCAACCCAATCGTCCCACCCAGCGTCGCGTCTAAGCGCACTTACTCAGCTTCACTCGCTCGGCACTCGGCTCAGCGTGCACCCCATACTCGGTATTTCATCTCAGTCCTCCACTTCTGGTACATAGGCGTCATCGCTAGTTGAGCATTACATTTCCATCCAGTGCGGTGATGAATAGTCCTATTTAGTGGAAGTCTGAGCATACCGATCACTCTTTATTCTCAGCTCCTTCCCCGTATATCCCGCCGGATGTACGGGTAGGGGCTCTTGTTCCCGTCAGAGCTGGGGGCATCTAACTGCACTTTATTGTACCTTTGCAGATGCGAAGTGAAGGAGAGCTATATCTCTCTCCCTCACAAGGATTGCGAATTGGTAAATATATAAGGCAGATAGTTATGAAAAAGCTCTTAGGGCTGATAGCCCTTGCTGTAGGTGTATTCCTACTAGCTCGCTGTACGAGCCATAGCGGAGAGAATACCGCCAGCACCCCCGCCGCCCCTGTAGAAGAAGTGCTCATTGAGCTCTTCGGCAAGACCCTCTTCATCGACTATGGGACGATGAAGGCCGAGGTGCGCTACCAGTCAGACTCGCTCTACTGGAAGACGTTCACCCCCGAGAAAGTCTTAACGGGCGAAGGATGTGAAGCTCCCTCCTATGGAGAGCTCGGCGATGGTCGCTTCTTCGTCTCGTGGCAGGAGGCTGATGGTACAGCTATATCCCAGTTTATAGACCTCAAGGAGAATAAGGTACTTGCCAATATCCTTGCCCCCCTCAAGAGTAAGGACGACGTACGCAAGCCTCAGGTCTTAGAGGGTGCTGCTGCGGTCATCTCCGATGCTGCAGCCCCACCCGTACACCCCTAGATAGGAGTTTAGGAGAGAAATATGTACCTTTGGTCAAGCGAGGGACTCACGGTGAGCCCTACGCATATAGGTTTATTCACTCCTAACACAAGGAAATAGAATTAGATGGAACAGCCACAGGAAGCCCCACAGTTCAGCATTGATCTCCCCGAGGAGATCAGGAAGGGTCAGTATAGCAACCTCGTACTAGTCGCACACTCGCAGAGTGAGTTCGTCCTAGACTTCATTAGCCTACTGCCTGGACCGCAGCAGGCGAGTGTACACAGTCGTCAGGTCCTCACTCCCGACAATATCAAGCGTCTATCCCGCATGCTGGAGCAGCACATACAGGGCTTCGAGCAGGAGTATGGGCCTATCGTGTTGCCCGAGGATCAAGCCCCCGCACAGAGCAACTAGTCCACACACGGTCATCCCAAGCCCCCGTCTCGGCTGGGTACACCAGTACAGATACGGCTACCCCATCGCCACACCCAGCCCTGGGGTGACGATGGTGTAGCCGTCCTTAGTCTATATAGATGATGAAAAAGCCTCGAATAGTACTCGACAGCTCCCTACCTTACCTCAAGGGACTCATAGAGCAGGTCGCTGAGGTCACCTACCTAGAGAGTCGTGCCTTCAGCCCCGAGACCATACGTGGTGCAGATGCGCTCCTCATCCGTAGTGTCGTCCACTGTGATGAGACCCTGCTCTCGGGTAGTAGCGTGCGTATGATCGCCACGGCCACCGCAGGCTATGACCATATCGACACGAGCTACTGTGCAGAGCATGGTATCACTTGGCGTAATGCCCCTGGGTGCAACGCTGGGGGTGTGGTGCAGTATGTGCTCTCCTCGCTCTCGGCATGGTCGCTGGATCGAGGGATTGACCTTAGGGGCAAGACCATAGGGATCATCGGTGTCGGGCATGTCGGGGGTGGACTCCTCAAGCGTATAGGAGCGTTAGGCCTTCGTCCTCTGCTCTATGATCCACCACGAGCCGATCGGGAGGGTACTGAGGGCTTTTCTAGTCTGGAGGAGGTGCTCCGAGAGAGTGACATCCTCACCCTGCATGTCCCTCTAACGAGAGAGGGGAAGTATCCCACGGCTGGGATGGTGGATGAGTCCTTCCTACGTGCCTGTCAGCGACGTCCCCTGCTCATCAATGCCTGTCGTGGAGGTGTTGCTCCGAGTACCCCCTTGCTCCGTGCACTAGACGAGGGTTGGATCCGAGAGGTCATCATCGACTGCTGGGAGGGAGAGCCGCATGTCAGCTCTGAGCTTGCTCGCCGTGCCTACATCGCTACCCCCCATGTTGCAGGCTGGACTGCTGATGGTAAGTGGCGGGGATCACGTATGGCGCTGGAAGCTATCTGTGAGGCTTTAGGGCTGGAGCGTCCAGAGTGGCTATGGGATGATAGTCTACTTCCCCAGCCCGAGTCCCCGAGGATCAGGCTGAGGGATTATCCCGAGGTGGAACGGGTGCGTCGTGCTCAGCTCCATACCTGCGACCCACGGGCGACGACAGTGCTGCTTCGAGCGCATCCCGATGAGTTTGAGCAGCTACGTCGAGGTTATGTCTATCCACGAGAGGCCTCGGCCTTCACGCTCCTCGATCCTGAGGTGGGGGATAGGGAGGTGCTTCACCTGCTAGGCTTTAGGGGGGCTTAGCGAGAGAATGGTGTATCTTTGCGCTTTAAGATGATTAGAATGGATAAGATAGACCGCCCTAGTGGCGGACTCCGTATAGTACGCTCCCTAGTCCTGCTTCTACTGCTCTTCGGTATGGGGGCAGAGGTGAGGGCTCAGTACACGCTCACCCTACCTGCTCGGTCCGAGGAGGGAGTGCTCCGTCCTGCCTTTGCAGGTGAGGCTCGCTCGTCCGTTGTGACTACGAAGCTCCTTCGCCTACCGGAGCTAAAGGCTGGTGACCTCCCTCGTGAGGCTGCATCCCGGGGGCAGGGACTGCGTGCCTATCAGTTCGCCGTAGAGCGTCCCCTCGATCTTGGGGCGGACAGCATCGGGGAGTACCTCACCGATGGAGCTGGGAACTATGTCTGGCGTGCAGAGCTTGTCGCCAGCCGTGCCCGTAGTGTGAGCCTTCGCCTCAGTCGGTATGCTTTGCCCGAGGGGGCTCGCCTTTTCGTCTACGGTGCTAATGGAGAGCAGATAGGGGCACTAACGAGCCAAAATAACTCTCCCGATAGCCTTCTGCAGCTACGTCCCCTCTCGGGGGAATATGTGCGGATTGAGTACGACTTCCCTGCGGGCTATACACCTCAGCGGGGGGAGTTGCCCTTCCGCATTGCTAGCCTGTTCCATGGCTTTAGAGATTGGCGGGCGGACTTTGCCCAGCCTGGAGAGCCTTTCTATGACTACAATATCAATGGACGCAAGGGACTGCAGGAGATCGCCTGCATCCCCAATGTCCTCGCTCACCCCGATCACTGGCAACAGACCCGCAGTGTCGTGCAACTCATGGTCGGAGGGAAGTCCATTAGCTCGGGGGTGCTCATCAATACCCCTCGCTCCGATGGTACACCGTATGTCTTGACTTCTGCACACTGCGTCAATCGCCTATTTGAACTAGCAGGAGACCTCGAACGTGTACGGGGGGAGGTGAAGACGACAGTCGTCTTCTTTAACTTCCAGAGCCCTACCAAGAAGGGCAATATACGTGCTACGGAGGAGCAGAGCCTCAGTGGAGCGACCCTCATAGCCTACAACGAGACAGCTGATATGGCACTCCTTAAGATCACAGGACTCCCCAGCTCGGGGAAGATCCCCAGTGAATATCAGCCCTACTTCGCAGGATGGAACATAGAGGAACGCCCGAAGGCGACCTTCTATGGTATCCACCATCCCCTTGGCTCAACCAAACGATACTCCGAGGTAAACGATGAGGAACTCTTCATCGAGGACTACGATCTCTCTATATTCTCATGGGTGCATAAGCACTGGATGATACGCCGCTGGGCTATCGGCTGTACGGCGGCGGGCTCCTCGGGGTCTCCTCTCTTCGACAGAGAGGGACGAGTGATCGGTGCCCTTACCGGGGGGATCTCGGACTGTGACCTCATGGGAGGAGATGCCTATTGGGCACTGAAGGAGACGTGGCATAAGAGTGACCCTTCACAGGGCAATATTGTCGCCCTCCAGCCTTGGCTCTCTCCTGCTGACGCTAATCGGAAGACATGTGATGGCTATGATCCCCTCGCTCCACGTATGGTACAGCGTCTCAGCAAGCTCTATCCCGACCCCAACGTACTTAGTCAGCTGGGGAACAAACCTACCCATGTCTATGAGCCTAAGAATGATGTCCATGAGCTTGGGAATGCTTTTTGGCTAGAGAGTGATGCACGGGTGCGTGTCCTCGGTGCCTTTGTCGTCTTTAAGTCCAATCGTACCCTTGCTACCAGCCAGCTCCCTCAGCTCCGTGTCAGCCTATCTCAGTTCGTTGGGGATGGCGAGCCCGCAACGCCTATCCTAGACTTTTCCTCTACTCGACTAGGACAGTTCAATGCGTATGATGAGACACAGAAGCGCTTTGTCGATCGCTCCCGTACCCTACGCGAAGACTCGATCGAGGTGTTCTTCCCTGCGCCCCAAGATACCCCTCTTACACTTTCCCGAGGGCGGTATATCCTCTCCTGTCGTAATGCCAATGGTGGGGCTATGAAGCTCCCTCTACTCATGTACCGAGGAACTTACCTAGAAGCGCCTACTTGGTCTGCTTGGCATCGCCAGAGTGGCCAGCGCTGGGTGTCTAGTAGCCCTGCAGAGGGCAACGAGGTCTATTGGATAGACCTCCTCGTCGAGACAGATACCCCACTGAGTATAGGTCGTCTTGATAGCTCTCCTGAGGCTAGTATTCATGCTTACTATCATGATCGTAACCTCTATATAGAGGAGGATGGTGCTCTGTATCGATCGGTAGACATCCGTATCTATACGATGCTGGGGGAGCATGTGCAGCACGCTGTACGCACCTTCGATTCCAGTCAGATCTCTCTCCCACTGACAGGTCTCCATCCCGGTGAGTATGTAGTGTCGATCACAGCTCGTCCCTCCTCACCCCAGGCTTCAGCTAAGAAGATTGCCTTCACCTTTATAATTCCTTGATATTCCTAGTATGCTCACCCCCTACAAGGACAGTGATGAGCCCAAGGTGGATCAGATCCGTAAGATGTTCAATCGGATTGCTCCACAGTATGATCGGCTCAATCGTATTATCTCTCTTGGCCTAGATCGCTCATGGCGTCGGAGGGCTCTACACCTACTCGAGCCCTACCAGCCTCAGCAGGTGCTCGATGTGGCCACTGGCACGGGCGACCTAGCTATAGACCTCGTCCATACCATCCCCTCGGTCAAACATGTCACGGGGATCGATATATCGGAGGAGATGATGCGTATCGGTCAGGAGAAGGTACAAGCCTTGACGCTGGAGCGCAAGATTAGCTTCGAGCGTCAAGACTCTACGGCTACGACCTTTGCTGATGCAAGCTTTGACGCAGCCACTATAGGCTTTGGGATAAGGAACTTCACGGACATCCCAGCGGCAGCGAGGGAGCTTCATCGTATCCTTCGCCCCTCAGGGGTGCTCGTGATCATAGAGTTATCAGAGCCTAAGAACCCCATCCTTCATCTAGGCTACAAACTCTATGCGGGGCATATCATCCCCTTGATAGGGCGCTTCATGTCGGAGGATCGAGATGCCTATCGTTACCTCCCGAAGTCCATCGCCGTGATGCCCCAGCGGGAGAAGATGGTGGAGATCCTAAAGGAAGCAGGCTTCCGAGAGGCCTTCTACCGAAGTATCTTCCCAGGCTCCTGCACGATCTATATCGGTATCAACGCCGAGGGCTCTACCCCTGACGCTTCAGCGTAGGAGTAGAGCCCTCGAGGCTTAGATGCCTTAGGGGATTATTTACGAGGATAGACATCCGCCAGCGGCTGTCCCTTCTCGTTCTTCCACATGATCCTTCCATTGGCATGACGGCCAAGGACATATTCAGCCGCTGTACTAGGTGAATTGAAGGTATAATCCTCCTTGAGCCTAAGCAGGCCAGAGACTATGGTGCAGTGCTCCCCGATGAATTGCTTCCTCTTCTCTTTGCCTGTATAGGATGGTGCTTCGGTGCATGAAAATACACTCCCCTTGAGTACGGTGAACTTACCATCGGAGTATCTACCCACTGCATCTGCGTCTTTCCCTTTGATGTAGAAGGTGGGTGAGTTTACACTAGATGAAGTGCGTCTCTTTCTCGGGCTCACACTCGATGATGTATGTATTTTGCTCGAGCTGGCATCAAGGATATCGCAACCAATAATAGAGAGCAACATCTTTACATCCTCAAAGAAATCATCAGCAGGGGCCTTCCTATGTATGGGGATCGTTTTCCCTTTGGGTACCTGCTTGTTCTCATTGAGATCATAGTTCTCGATTCGTAGAGCTTCTGTGATGGCTTTATGCTCAAAGTATTCGACCTCGGTGCTCGTTATTTCATCATTGCTGGCAAAGAAGATGATGATCCGATCCCAGAAGGCCTTTTTTCCATCATGATCTTTGGTTCGCTTCACGATATCATCAGTCTGCCCTATATATGCTTGAGGCTTTTGAGTACTCCCCTTAGGTTGTGACTGGAGGAGTATGTAGAGCACAGATTTTCCCGCCAATGTGCCTTGTTGTGCTATGAGCCAAGAGAGTTGCGTACGTGGGACGACGTATGCCTGGCAGATACGGTTGGCAATGGTGAGGACCTGCACCCCCTGTGGTGTGTTATCTACTAGGGTTATGTTGATGGTCTTGCTCATGCTGCTGAATTTTTGTTCTCCACTATGTGTCCCTTGCGGATATACTGTATAGATATAAGAGAAGGAGGATAGAGCTCTCGACCAGTGTCTCGTAGTAGGGCTTCTATCCTCCTTCTATTTGATCCCCCGCCTGACTTCTGCGGGGGTATCTTTATGCTTCCTTCACGCGACCGATGTAGGAGCCGTCACGGGTATCGATCGTGATGAGCTCTCCCTCGCTGATGAAGAGGGGCACACGTACCTCTGCGCCAGTCTCTACGGTAGCGGGCTTGAGGGTGTTGGTGGCGGTATCGCCCTTGAGTCCGGGCTCAGTGTAGGTCACACGGAGATTGACGTGTGCGGGTAGCTCGCAGGTCAGGACGGTCTCGGAGGCGGCGTGCACCATAGCCTCGACCGTATCGCCCTCCTTGAGGAACTGTACACCATCGATCACAGCCTCGGGAATGGAGATCTGCTCGAAGGTCTCGGGGTGCATGAAGTTCAGACCCATATCGTCCTTGTAGAGGAACTGGTAGGGGCGACGCTCGATGCGTACTTCTTCGACCTTCACACCGCTGTTCCACGTCTTGTCGATGACACGTCCTGTGGAGACGTTCTTGAGCTTAGAGCGGACGAAAGCGGGGCCCTTACCGGGCTTGACGTGAAGGAACTCAACGATGAAGTAGTACTGCCCATCGATGTCGAGGCACATACCATTACGAAAATCTGCTGTTGTGGCCATAATGTCTGTTTATAGAATGTTGCTTTGTTTTGTCTGCAAAAATAGGGAAATTCATCAAACCTTCATATAGCTAGGGCATTACGCTGTCGCCCTAGCTCTCTCATCTTCGCCTTACCCTGTCCCCTTGATGGTAGCTCTCCTTGTCTTGGCAAGGGGAGCTACTTGCTTTGGGGTAGTAGGAGCTCCCTAAGGTATTGTCCCGTGACGGAGCTGGGGGTAGAGGCGACTTGCTCGGGAGTCCCCTCGGCGACGATGTAGCCACCCGAGGCACCCCCTTCGGGCCCTAGGTCTATGACCCAGTCGGCACACTTGATCACCTCTAGGTTGTGCTCGACGACGATGACCGAGTGCCCTTGCTCCACGAGAGCCTGTAGGGCACTGAGGAGGGTGCGGATGTCGTGGAAGTGTAGCCCTGTCGTGGGCTCGTCGAAGATGAAGAGAGTAGGGAGCTTCTTACCCTTGCCGAGGTAGTAGGCGAGCTTGACACGCTGGTTCTCTCCACCTGAGAGGGTGGAGCCGTTCTGCCCGAGCTTGATGTAGCCTAGGCCGACACGCTGTAGGGGGCGGAGCTGGTCAATGATCTTGGCCGAGAGTGCTGAGGACTCTCTGTTCTGGTCAAAGAATTCGACAGCCTCATCCACACTCATGTCGAGTAGCTGGGAGATATTGACGCCACAATACTCTACCTCGAGGAGCTCCTTGCGGAAGCGTGTGCCGTGGCAAGCTTCGCAGGGTAGGGTAAGGTCGGCCATGAACTGCATCTCGATCGTGAGTACCCCTGCACCTTGGCAGGTCTCACAGCGGCCGCCCTCCTTATTGAAGCTAAAGTAATAGGGCTTGTAGCCCATCTGCTTCGATAGGGGAAGTCCTGCATAGAGGTCTCGGATGCTGTCGAAGGCACCGACATAGGTCACGGGGTTGGAGCGGGAGCTACGGCCGATGTTGTTCTGGTCTACGTACTCGATCTGCTTGATCTCCCCGAGGTCTCCGTTTAGGGCTCGTAGCTCGAGGTTGTCCATCGGCTCCTTGCCTAGGGTGCGTCGGACAGCTTCATAGAGGAGCTCACGCATGAGGGTGCTTTTGCCCGAGCCACTTACTCCGCTGACGACGGTGAGTGTGTGTAGGGGGAAGCGGACGGTGATGTCCTTGAGGTTGTGCATCGTCGCCCCCTCGATCTCTAGGTAGTCCTTCCACGGACGGCGCACGGTGGGTAGGGCTATCTGCTCCCGTCCCGTCAGATAGGCTGCGGTATAGCCGGGGGTGTCGCTGGTGATCTCTGAGGCTTCGCCTGCGTAGACCACTTCTCCCCCATAGCGTCCAGCATCTGGGCCAATGTCGATGATGTAGTCGGCGGCACGCATCATCTCCTCGTCGTGCTCTACGACCACCACGGTATTGCCGAGGTCTCGTAGACGCTTGACGACCTGGATCAGCCGAGCGGTATCTCGCTGGTGAAGGCCTATACTAGGCTCATCGAGGACGTACAGCGATCCGACGAGACTACTCCCGAGCTGGGTCGCCAGGGTCACCCGCTGACTCTCTCCGCCCGACAGGCTGTTGGAGAGGCGGTCTAGGGTAAGGTAGCCCAGCCCTACCTCCACGAGGAAGCCTAGGCGGGAGCGTATCTCGTGCAGTAGTCGCTTGGCGATCAATTCCTCTGCGGGGCTAAGCTCCAGCGTGTCGAAGAAGCTCTGTGCCTCCCACAGCGTCATCGCCACGATCTCGGCGATGTTCTTCCCGCCGACCTGTACACATAGGGCATCGGGCTTGAGGCGTCCGCCGTGGCAGGTAGGGCAGATGGTCTTGCCTGTGAAGTGTGCCAGGCGGACACGGTTCTGTATCTTATAGAGGTTACCTTTTAGGAAGTCAAAGTAAGGGGTGATCCCGATCGGGCCATATTCCTTGCTCGGGATGCCGTCCCAGAGCTGGGCTTTCTGCTCCTTCGTGAGCTCCTCGTAGGGGCGGTGAATGGGGAACTTTGCCCGCTCGGCATAGCGGATGAAGAATTGCTTCCACTCTGACGAGACGACGCCCCTCCAGCACGCTACGGCATCGTCGTACACCGAGCGGGTAGGGTCGGGGATCACCAGCCGAGGGTCTACCCCGACGACCTTGCCGAAGCCCTCGCACTCGGGGCAGGCTCCGATGGGGTTGTTGAAGCTAAACATCTCGGGGCTTGGCTCCTGGAAGACCCTGCCGTCGGCCTCGAAGACGTTGCTAAAGGTCTTTAGGTAGGCGGGGGCTCTTCCGTCTCCCCGCTGCTCCTCGACGGCGAGCTGACACTCTCCTCGCCCCTCGAAGAAAGCGGTCTCCACCGAGTCCCCTAAGCGGTCGATGGCACTCTGATCTTCGCTGATGGCTAGGCGGTCAATGAGCAGGGATACTTCGCCCGCCCGATCATCCTTCCACAGCAGGGCATCTTCTATGGGGATGATCCCCTCGCTCGTCCAGAGTCGGCTATAGCCCTGCTGGAGCTGGATCTCTAGATGATCTGCTAACCTGCGCCCCTTGGGTAGGTGGAGGGGGACAATGAGGTAAATGCGACTGCCCACGGGCAAACTCTTCGCATAGTCCAGCACGTCTCGCACAGTGTGCTTGCGCACCTCTTGACCTGATATGGGGGATATGGTCTTGCCCACACGGGCATAGAGCAGGCGAAGGTATTCGTAGATCTCGGTCGAGGTAGCCACCGTAGAGCGAGGGTTACGGCTGACGACACGTTGCTCGATGGCGATAGCTGGGGGGAGCCCTCTGATCCAGTCTGCCTCGGGCTTGGCCATACGTCCCACGAACTGTCGGGCGTATGAGGAGAGGCTCTCCACATAGCGTCTCTGCCCCTCTGCGTAGAGGGTGTCGAAGGCGAGAGAGCTCTTCCCCGATCCGCTGACTCCTGTCACCACGATGAGCTTGCCACGGGGGATCTCGAGGTCTATATTCTTGAGGTTATTGACCCGTACGCGGTGGAGTAGGATGCCACGAGAGGTATCTTGTCGATCCTGACGCTGGGCTTCTCGCTGAGGCTCTTGGGGAATTGCTTTTGTCTTCTTTGCCATCTGTGGACTATGCCGTAGTATCTATGAACGCTAAAATGGGTAGTGTGGGGCTCTGAAAGTCTTGCTTTTCCTCAAAGGAAGGCTGTCTTAGCCCGACATAATTACACAAAAATACGAATAAAGCCTTGTTCAGATCTCCTCTCCTTCCGTTTTCGCTCCCGCCCTCCACCCACTACCTCCCTCGCCTTCGTTCCGTCCTCGTCTCCACCTGCTTGTTATCACCCCTTTTGTGCTCCCGTCGTATGCTCTTTTGTGTACACGTGTGTATACAGTTGTGTACCCACGTGTACACTGTTGTATACA
>NZ_CAJZFJ010000050.1 GCF_915070105.1 uncultured Porphyromonas sp. | reverse complement strand
CTCCTCTCTAGGGCTCGCTTGTATGTCTATTCCTTGGGGATAATGCCTAGGATCTCTAGGGATGGGCTAAGGCTCTCTGGGATACGAAATGATCCCCAGGATCCAAAGGCAGGAGTGTGCGAGCGAGATCATGTGTCGGTCCTGGCGAAAAGGGTCACTCCGACACCCCTAGAGGGGTACTAAGGATACCCGTAGCTTCGCCTCCATGAGCTGTTCCCTTCGATGTAGAGCGTAGTCTACCCTCCCCTACCCATAAGGGCTATACGGGAGAGCAATTTAGATCTAGAGGGCTACTTTTATTCCAAAAGCAAAGAACTTTACGTATATTTGCGGTAACCGCCCCCTTGAACGCCCAACGGGGGTAAGCAATACAGCAACAATTATGGAAGCTATCATCCCACACGTCACCAACGAGACCGACCAGCTCCAGGTCGTAGTACTCGGACTGCCCCAGAGTCTCGGAGACGTACCTCAGCTCTCCGAGACCTACGATGCCAAGAGCTATGAGGCTGTCAGCAAGGGGATCTACCCACGTGAAAGCGATGTCATCCGCGAGATGAATGTGGTCCTATCCATTCTCGAGCGGTATGGGGTAGAAGTGCTTCGCCCGACACCTCTGGAGAACTACAACCAGATCTTCGCCCGCGATGTAGGCTTTACGATCGATAATACCTTCTTTGTATCCAACCTCATCCCTGATCGTGCACTGGAGACAGATGCCTTCGCCTCCTCCATCCTACCACGTATCGCCGATGGGCACGTAGAGCACCTGCCAGAGCAGGTACATACAGAGGGGGGAGATATCCTACTCTATGACGACCTACTCTTCGTAGGTACTTACCTAGGAGAGGACTATTCCAGCTACAAGACAGCTCGGACGAACCGCTATGCCATCGACTTCCTACGTGAGCGATTCCCCCGCAAGCACATCATCCCCCTAGAGCTGAAGAAGCACGATCACGACCCGCTCCGCTCTGTCCTACACCTAGACTGTGCCTTCCAGCCAGTGTCCCGAGGTCGGGCACTGATCTACAAGGAGGGCTTCCTACACAAGCAAGATATAGGTCTACTGGAGGAGATCTTCGGGCATGACAACCTCTTCTCTGTGACCCCCGAGGAGGCATACTATATGAATACGAATATCTTCTCCCTCGGGCCCGATGCGATCATCAGTGATCAGCACTTCATCCGCCTGAACCAGTTCCTACGCTCGGCATGGGGGATGACCGTAGAGGAAGCACCCTATCAGGAGATCTCCAAGATGGGAGGTCTACTACGCTGCTCCACCATGCCGCTTGTGCGTGGTGTGAAGTAGTAGGTACACGCCACTCCAGCACGACACCCCCACACCTCTACCCCACGACTTGGGAAGTAGAGGTGTGGGGGTGTCGGCTACATGTATCGGTAGGAGACGTATCTTTGCAGGTGTAATGAAGAGGAAAGAGATGCTAGTAAATGAGATATTCTACAGCCTACAGGGCGAGGGACTGAATATGGGGAGAGCCTCCATATTCATTCGTCTAAGCAAGTGCAACCTAAGCTGTAGCTTCTGCGACACAGAGTATGAGAGTGGCACAGAGATGAGCCTAGAGGAGCTACGGGATCATATCGCCCAGTGGCCCTGCCGACGTATCATCTGGACGGGAGGCGAGCCAACCCTACAGCTAACCGATGAGGTCGTCGCCTACTTCAAAGCCCTTGGTTACCACCAGTCCATCGAGACCAACGGTACTCGTCGCCCCCCCCACGGGCTGGACTACATCACCTGCAGCCCGAAGAAGGAGGCCATGCGCCTACTACACCGCAACTTCCCCGATGGTGTGGGAGAGTTCCGCTTTCCCGTAGGGCAGGACATAGACCTCCCCCCCAGTATCGAGGAGCTCCCACCAGCCGAGGCCTATCTCTTGAGCCCCATCTTCGTAGGGGAGGATCAGAGTGAGGTCGATCCCACTGCCGTAGCACTCTGTGTAGACTATATACTCCAGCATCCCGAGTGGCGACTAAGCCTACAGGTACACAAGCTCATTCACATCCCCTAGAGGTCATGCCCCGCACTCGTATCATCCCCTTGCTCCTCCTATTTGGTTGGGCACTTGTGGTCACTGGCTGCAGCCCCCGCCTAGAGCGGGAGGCAGAGCTCGCTGAGCGACGAGGGGAGTACCATCGTGCAGCAGAGCTCTACCGAAGACTCTACACCCAGACACCAGCCAAGCAGGCGAGTGAGCGGGCACGCCTTGCCTTTCGTGCCGGGGAGAATGCTCGTCGTACCCGAGCCGTTGCCTCTGCCCACACGAGCTACCTCGCAGCCCTGCGTCACCACTACCCGGATAGTCTTCTGCTCCTCCGCCTCAGTGAGACTTCGCTGGGGGTAGGTGCACCCGAGCAAGCCAGAGCCTTCGCCCTACGCTACCTCAGCCACGACTCTACGAGTAGGGAGGCTCGCCGTGTGCTGGAGAGTACAAGCCTTGCCCTCAGCCACAATCCATCCACCACAGCCCACTCCATATATAAGGTAGAGCGAGCTGACCACCTCTCCTCCACCCGTAGCGACTACGGTGTCACCTATTCGCCCGAGGGGAAGGTCATCTATCTGACGAGCACCCGCCCCCTAGGAGGATCCTCCAAGAGCTCAAGCCCGATCACAGGGGAGGGGCTAGGTCGGATCTACGCCCTGCGACAGGGAGCAAACGGGATCTGGGAGCGGCGACTAGATACCCTTGCTGGCCTTGGGCATCCCCAGTCAGACCTCGGAACCCCCACCCTTAGCCCCGATGGCCGTACGATGTACCTCACCCTAGCAGTGCAGGGGCAGGAGGGTACGCACACAGCTAGGATCTACCGATCTACCCTAGGGATGGAGGGACGATGGAGTGAAGCTGAGCCCGTAGACCTCCTCTCGGATAGCACGGTGCTCGTGGCACACCCCTCACTTAGCCCCTCGGGGCGAGTGCTCTTCTTCGTCTCTGACCTCAATTCAGGTAAGGGGGGTAAGGATCTCTACCGAGTAGAACTAGTGGATGGTATCCCAGGGGCACTCTACAACCTAGGAGCAGAGGTCAATACCCCCAGCGACGAACTCTACCCATACGCCGTCTCAGACAGCCTACTCTACTTCGCCTCCGATGGGCATGTAGGGCTTGGGGGACTTGATATATATCGGGCACAGCTCCTGCCGAGTGGTCACTATGAGGTCACACACATCCCCGCCCCGATCAATAGCCCCGCAGATGACTATGGCCTAGCCCCTACCCCTCGGGTCAGCGAACTTGATCCTACGGGCAGACTGCTGGAGGTAGGCTTCCTAGCCTCGTCCCGTGATGACCAGCGTGGTCGTCCTCACCTCTACCGCTTCGAGCGGGCACGGATAGAGACACTCATCGAGGGGCTTGTCCTAGACCGAGAGGGCTACCCGATCCCAGGAGCTACCCTTCGTCTAGTGGGCAATACCGCCGAGGATCAGATACGTGCTGTCACGACGGATGCCGAGGGGAGCTACCGACTAAGTGCATCAGCCGACATCGACTACGTGATGCTCGCCTCTGCCCCAGGCTATCTCAATCAGTACGTGCGCCTACACACCGACCCCTCGGACAGCAGTGAGGTCTACACCGTGGATTTCTACCTGACGAGTCGTGAGACTACAGAGCAGCTACGTGAGCTCTACTATGCCTTTGACTCTGCCGAGATCCTCCCCGAGAGTACCCCCGCACTCGAGGCCTTACTTAGGCTACTGGAGGATAACCCCGAGGTGGTGATCGAGCTGACAGCTCATGCCGATCGTATCGGGTCGGACAGCTACAACACCACTCTCTCGGAGCGACGCGCACGCTCTGTCCTCTCCTACCTCACATCCCGAGGCATCGCAGAGGGGCGACTACACTCACGTGGCTATGGGAAGAGCCATCCCTTCGTGGTGACTCGGCGAGTGGCTGAGGAGTATCCCTTCCTAGAGGCCGGACAAGTCCTTGACGAAGCCTTTATCGCCACTCTTCCCGAGGAGCAACAAG
Source organism: uncultured Porphyromonas sp. (assembly GCF_915070105.1). Taxonomy (GTDB): domain Bacteria; phylum Bacteroidota; class Bacteroidia; order Bacteroidales; family Porphyromonadaceae; genus Porphyromonas. The sequence goes on along the minus strand of NZ_CAJZFJ010000050.1, from coordinate 12,392 downwards.
CGGTATGTGATGCCCTCAACCGTCGCACCGAGCTACGTGTACTGCCTGCCCGTGAGCCCTCAGAGAATGAGGGCATGGGGATATAGCCGTAGTACGCTCCCCGACACTCCCATGATAGTAGCTGTATCGTGAATGATCACAGCTAGATACATTTGGAGTGATAGAGATATTTACGTACCTTTGCGCCCGATAATTTTAATCTCTTAATAATAACGAGAAATGAATAACTACGAAACCGTTTTCATTCTTACTCCCGATTTATCTGAAGCTCAGGTAAAGGAAGCGGTCGCAAAGTTCGTTGATGTACTCAAGGGCGAAGGCGCTGAGATCGTAAACGAAGAGAACTGGGGGCTCAAGAAGCTCGCCTATGCTATCGCCAAGAAGTCTACGGGCTACTATCAGTTCCTAGAGTTCCAGGCTAAGCCTGAGACGATCGCTACGCTAGAGACGCAGTTCCGTCGTGACGAGAATGTCCTTCGATTCCTGACCTTCCGCCAGGACAAGTTCGCTCACGCATACGCTGAGAAGAGAAGAAGCCGTAAGGCATAACCCATCCAAAGACAAGGCAAAGAAAATGGCTGCATCAACAGAAGTACGCTACCTTACCCCCCTTACGGTAGATAGCAAGAAGAAGAAGTACTGCCGCTTCAAGAAGAGCGGTATCAAGTATATCGACTACAAGGATCCTGAGTTCCTCAAGCGTTTCCTTAACGAGCAGGGCAAGATCCTCCCACGTCGCATCACCGGCACCAGCCTCAAGTTCCAGCGCCGTGTAGCTCAGGCCGTCAAGCGTGCTCGTCACCTGGCTCTGCTACCCTACGTAACGGACAACATGGCTAAGTAAGGCTCCGCCCCTTACACAGACACAAGTAAAGAATAAACCCAGAGGAGACAGAATACAATGGAAGTTATTTTGAAAGAAGACGTAGTCGGTCTCGGCTACAAGGACGATATCGTCACGGTAAAGAACGGCTACGGTCGCAACTTTCTAATCCCCACAGGCAAGGCTATCATCGCTACTGAAGCAGCGAAGAAGATCCTAGCTGAAAACCTTCGCCAGCGTGCTCACAAGATCGCCGCTATCAAGAAGGAAGCTGAGGAACGCTCAAAGAAGTACGAAGGTGTACGCCTCTCCATCACAGCTCATACCAACGCTGCTACGGGTAGCCTCTATGGCTCCGTCACCGCTGCTGAGATCGCCGAAGAGCTCGCTAAGCTAGGTCTAGAGACCGAGCGTAAGCTGATCTTCATCAAGACGATCAAGGAGATTGGTAACTACACCGCTACGGTACGTCTGCACAAGGAGGTAGCTATCGAGATCCCCGTAGAGGTGCTCTCTGATGCTCCTAAGGCAGAGAAGAAGGCTGAGGAACCTAAGGCTGAAGAAGCTCCCGAAGCACCTGCTGAGGAAGTAGCCGAAGAGGCCTAAGCCACAGACAAAGACTAAGCAAATGCGCCCTAGGGTCTCACACGAGATCCTAGGGCGCATTTCTTTCACACGATTATACCATCCCCCCTAATAGGCTGTGAGAGGAGGAGATGACAGGGAGAGGGGAGGAGATGGCAGGGGCGGAAGTACATCTATGTACAATACAATGGGGGCTAGGCCATGTGACCTAGCCCCCATTGTATTATACATAGCTCCAGCTGTAGAGTAGGATATACCCAGAGCTAAGCTAGAGGTCTGTAGGAGCTGTGGTAGGACAGCTTACTTCAGTACTGCGAGAGCTGCCTCGTAGTTAGGCTCATGCGTGAGCTCGGGGACGAGCTCGGTGTAGAGCACCTTCCCATTCTCGTCGATGACGATGACGGCACGAGCGAGCAGGCCATAGAGAGGACCATCCTCCTGGAGGAGACCATAGCCATCGGTGAAGCAGTTGCAGCGGAAGGTAGACAGAGGGATGACCTTGTCCAGACCCTCAGCACCGCAGAAGCGAGCCTGTGCGAAGGGGAGGTCCTTAGAGATGCAGAGTACGACGGTGTTGTCTAGCTTGGAAGCCTCAGCGTTGAAGCGACGTACGCTAGCAGCACATACACCGGTGTCTACGCTGGGGAATACATTGAGGACGACACGCTTGCCACGGTAGTCCTCTAGGTGTACATCGGTGAGGTCGGTCTTGGTACCCTTGAAGTTAGGGGCTTGTGTCCCCACGGCAGGGAGGTTACCGTTGAGCTTTACAGTGAGGCTGTTCTTGAATGTTACTGTTGCCATTGTCTTATTACGATTAGGAGCCACTTTGGATCGTTGGCTCGGGTGAGTAGCGGGCATCCTGCACTGAGCGACAAGGGTAGTCGGGATCAGGAGCAGGCACAGAGAGAGAACAAGGCTCGCTCGGGTGTGGTTCGATAGAATCATTGTTTTATAGGGATTACTTATTTACCTCTTTCTTCCTCCGCCCTAGCACATCCTCTAGGACGGCGATAGCAGAGGCGACAGAGGCGACATTATGAATACGGATGATGTGGCGGTCAGCTCGCTGGACGAACTCACAGCTACGGCTATTACGTGCGACGTACTCCAGTAGTCTACCGAAGGCATCGGAGGAATAGTAGGCACTCGTCGTATCGGCGATGAGGTGTAGACTCATAGAGCCAGCCTTGAGGACGACCTTCTCGATCCCGAGGTGATGACCTAGACGACGAAGGCGGGGGATAAGGATAAGGGCACGAGCGGAAGGGGGGAGCTTACCAAAGCGATCCTCCATACGCTCTCTGAAGGCCTCTAGCTCCCGATCCTCGCTGAGCCCATCGAGCTCTCGGTAGAGCAGAATACGCTCTGCATCCTGAGGGACATAGTCCACCGGGAAGGAAAGCTCCAGATCACTCTCCACCTGCGTCTCCACTACGAAGCGATCTGCCAGCTCCTCCCCGCCCTCCTGACGATCATCGGTGGCATAGACGTGGGCGAACTCTCCTGCCTTCAGCTCCTGTATCGCTTCGGTAAAGACCTTCTGATAGGTCTCATAGCCCATATCGGTGATGAAGCCACTCTGCTCTGCACCGAGCACGTTACCTGCTCCTCGCTGGTCCAGATCCTGTAGGGCGATACGAATGCCACTACCTAGCTCACTGAAGCTCTCTATGGCCACGAGTCGTCTGCGGGACTCCTCGGAGACCGTATCTAGGGGGGGAGCAAGTAGGTAGCAGAAGGCCTTGCGGTCACTTCGCCCTACCCGACCACGTAGCTGATGGAGTTCACTGAGCCCATAGTGGTGGGCATCATGGATGATGATGGTATTGGCATTGGGGACGTCGATACCATTCTCTATGATCTTGGTAGCTACGAGGACGTCATACTCATGGTTCCCGAAGTCAATCAAGATCTGCTCCATCTCCTTCGGAGCGAGACGTCCGTGTGCCACGGCGATACGGGCATCAGGCACCTCCCTCTGGATGAGGGCAGCTAGGTTCTCGATATTACTAATACGGCTATTGACGCAGTACACCTGCCCATTACGGCTCATCTCGAAGCCGATCGCCTCACGCAGTACCGAGGGAATAGCCTGCGTGAGGATCGTCTCTACGGGACGACGATTAGCAGGAGGTGTATTGAGGTTCGATAGATCCCGAGCCCCCATGAGTGAGAACTGTAGGGTACGTGGTATCGGAGTGGCACTCATCGCAAGGGTATCGACATTGACCTGGAGCTGACGGAGCTTCTCCTTGGTCGCCACCCCAAACTTCTGCTCCTCGTCTATAATGAGTAGCCCTAGGTCGTGGAAGGCGACATCCTTGCTCGTCAGGCGGTGTGTCCCGATGATGATATCGATCTTCCCCTCACGGAGGTCACGTAGTATCTCCCTGAGTTCCTTAGTCGTGCGTGCTCGGGAGATATAGTCTACTCGGACGGGGAAGTCCCTCAGACGCTTGGAGAAGGTGCGGTAGTGCTGATAGGCCAGTACGGTCGTGGGGACAAGGAGGGCAACCTGCTTGCCATCGGTAGCAGCCTTGAAGGCTGCACGAACGGCGATCTCGGTCTTCCCGAAGCCTACGTCACCGCAGAGCAAGCGATCCATAGGATAGGGTCGCTCCATATCGGCCTTCACAGCCGCCGTTGCGACAGCTTGGTCGGGTGTGTCTTCGAAGGCAAACGAGGCCTCTAGTTCGTGCTGTAGGTAGCTGTCGGGGCTGAAGGCAAAGCCCTCACTCTCCCGACGCTGGGCATAGAGGCGGATGAGGTCTCGGGCGATGTCCTTGATCCGCTTCTTCGTGCGGTCCTTGATCCGCTGCCATGCTCCCGAGCCTACGGCACTCAGCGTTACCTCGGTCTGCTCCCCTCCGGTGCGGTAGTGGGAGAGCTTGTGTAGGCTATGGAGATTGACATAGATGGAGTCGTTATTGCGGTAGATGAGCTTGACGAACTCCTGAGTGCGTCCCTGCTGCTCCATCGTCACCAGCCCATCGAAGCGTCCGATACCATGGTCTGCGTGTACGACTAGATCTCCCCGCTGGAAGCTCTGCAGCTCCTTGAGCGAGAGAGTGACCTTACCCGCCGTCGCCTTATCACTACGTAGGCTGTACTTGTGATAGCGGTCGAAGAGCTCATGCTCCGTCAGCAAGACCGACCTATTATCCTCGTCCACGAAGCCCTCATGGAGGGTTAGGGACGTGCGCTGGGGCATCAACGCCTCGGGGAGGCGGCCGCTTAGGATGTCGGTCACTCGCTCATAGGCCGTGTCAGACCCTGCAGAGAGCCAGACGCTGTAGCCACCACTCTGCCACGAGCGGATCTGCTCACATAGGGCATCATAGTCCTTGTGGAAGAGGGGCTGAGCTGTGGTATGGAAGACGAGGTCGGCATCTGTGCTATCGGCCACGAGCTCATACTGCGGCAGTGCAGCGAGCTCGGCGAGCAGGCTCTGGGGCTCTACCAAGGCTCGGCGTAGTGCCTCTAGGTCAGCAAAGCCCTCCCCATCCTGTAGGATCGGTGCCTCATCCCAGGTAGCCTCTAGGCGAGGCAGGAGGGCATTACGCCCCTCGAGCGCTAGCTGCGTCCCCTCTGGCAGGAGGGAGAGGAGCGAGGCCCGCCCCCCTTCGCTTCGAGCGAGGTCGGGACTCAATACCAGCTCTTGAAGGCTCTCTACTGATAGCTGGCTATCGACCTCAAATCGACGAAGGCTCTCCACCTCATCGTCAAAGAAGTCTAGGCGATAGGGGAGCTCGGAGGTAAAGGAATAGATATCGAAGATACTCCCTCGGATAGCGAACTGACCAGGCTCGTAGACGTAGTCCATACGCTCGAAGCCCCAGGAGAGGAGCTTGTCTCTCAGTTCGTCTCGGTCTAGGAGCTCTCCCCGCTGGATGATGAAGGTATCCTCTGCCTGAGCCTCATCCCGAGGGACACTCTCGATCAAGGCCTCGGGATAGGTCACGATGATGGGTAGGCGAGACTGACCTCGCTTGGCATCACTATATAGGCTACTCAGCACCATAGAGCGGAGGAGGGTACTAGCCTCATCCCGATGTCCATAGCGGATAGCACGGCGGTAAGCGGAGGGGAAGAAGAGGACTGCATCACTCCCCAGCAGTCCCTCTAGGTCGGCATACAGATAGCCTGCTCGCTCCTCATCCCTCATCAGCACGATGAGGGGAGCCGCATGCCTGAGACGAGCGAGCACAAGCGAACGAGCAGAGCCTGCTAAGCCAGAGAGACGCATCCGCTTCCTCTCGGCGAGGGGATGCTCTAGCTGGGTTGCATGCTCATAGGATCCGTAGAGTAAGGGGGGAAGGAAGGCTCCTTCCTTCATAGGTAAATCAACCTGTTTCACACTACGAAGATACGCCATCTGACGTAAATTAGTCTCCCCATCTCAGCTCTATCCGAGCCTCATCTCCCCCACTCCATCCCCCGACAGCCCCACTCATTAGGAGGAAAGCTCCCCTAGAGCGAAGGCATGAGGTCACTAGAGAGGCGGATATATAAGGTCACTAAAGAGGCTGACACATGAGACCACAGAAGACCAAGAGCGAGGTAGTCAAGGAGCATATGCGGAAGATAGTAGCATCTGTGTCCTAGGTGCGGAGCGAACAAGTATACACCTATTACCTAGAGGGGAAGAGTGTACACGTGTGTACACACTAGTATACCCACGTGTACACAACTGTATACACGCGTGTACACTACCTCGCTCTAAGTATCACCTCTATAGGGTGCTCTCTTAGGGCGATCGCTTGGGGTCTGCACTCAGGCTCTCTAGTGCACAGCTAAGGCGCCCCTAGATGGGAATGAATATCCCCACATAGTGCTCAAGAGCCATGCACACTCCGAGAAATCACACATCAGCCACGAGGTACTCATCAGGGATAGCCCCAATGACTTATCTTTGTAGCGAGGGCTACGCATAGTCTTCGCTGCATTATACATATCAAACTTCTGATCCGAACAAAATCAATGAAGCAACTCATCCACAGGGCTACCATCATCAACGACGGGGAGAGCTACGTCGGCTCCATCCTCATCGATGGAGAGCGGATCGCCAAGATATATAGGGGCGAGAAGATCTACAAGCACGAGGCAGGTACACGGATCAACATGGGCGAATATTGGTTCCCCGAAGGTATCGAGCGTGAGGCCGACGTCGTCATCCCTGCCGAGGGACTCTTGCTCCTGCCTGGGTGCATAGATGACCAAGTGCACTTCCGTGAGCCCGGACTGACCCACAAGGCGACCATAGAGTCCGAGAGCCGTGCAGCCATAGCGGGTGGGATCACCTCCTTCATGGAGATGCCCAATACCAAGCCCCCCACGACCAGCCTCGAGGCCTGGCAGTGGAAGATGGATCGTGCCCAAGAGACGTCGTGGGCGAACTACTCCTTCTTCTTCGGCGGAAGCAATGACAATGCGGATGAGCTCCGACGTATCGATCGACTCCATACCCCTGGCATCAAGCTCTTCTTGGGCTCCTCTACGGGCAATATGCTCGTGGATGACCGCCATACACTCGAGCGGATATTCAGCGAGACCGACCTCATCATCGCTACCCACTGTGAGAAGGAGGAGATCATCCGTGCCAATAGGGAGCACTTCCTCGCTCAGATACCCGAGGACGAACTCGATGTACGCTATCACCCACTGATCCGTAGCGAGGAGGCCTGCTACCGCTCCTCCAGCGAAGCCGTGGAGCTCGCCACCCGCCTAGGCAGTCGCCTACACATCCTACACGTCTCCACAGCCCGAGAGCTCAGCCTATTCAGCGATCAGCTCCCCCTGGCAGAGAAGCGGATCACGGCCGAGGCCTGTGTCCACCACCTGCTCTTCACCGACCAGGATTATCCACGTCTAGGCAACCGTATCAAGTGGAACCCCGCCGTCAAGACTATGCGAGACCGAGAAGCTCTACGTGAGGCCGTCTGCCACCAGAGGATCGACATCATCGCCACAGATCATGCCCCACACCTCCTGGAGGAGAAGAAGGGGAACTGCCTGACGGCTGCTAGCGGTGGCCCACTCTGCGAATGGGCACTCATCTCTATGCTTGACTTAGCTCTGGAGGGAGTCTTCACTCGGGAGCAGGTCGTAGAGATGATGGCTCACCGCCCAGCCCAGCTCTTCGGTCTGCAGGATCGGGGCTTCATAAAGGAGGACTACTATGCCGATCTTGTGCTCATCGCCCCCAATGCTCCACACCTCGTCACAGCGGACTCTGTCGTGTCCAAGTGTGGCTGGTCACCCTTCGAGGGGCACACCTTCACGCACCGGGTCGTACAGACCTTTGTCAATGGTCATTCGGTCTACCACGATGGCGCCTTCTGCCCCGAGCGCCCCACGAGCTATCCACTGACCTTCGGACGCTAGAGCTCTACCGAGCACTAGAGTAGAGAGCCCCGCCCCACGATATGAGTAAGATCTCATACCGTAGGGCGGGGCTCTCTGCTCCTAATATGTATAGCGGATCAGCTAAAGCACTACATCCGTATAGAGGGCGGCATCAGGACGATGCCCTGCGATATAGGCTGCTGGGTAGCCCTTGGCCTCGGGGCTGGAGGAGAGGATAGCACGTAGGACAGGTGCCTTCGCCTCTCCCGTCACGAGGAAGAGCAGCCGACGAGCAGCTAGGATCGTAGGCCCTGTGAGGGCGATGCGACGCTGCCCCTTAGGGCTCGTGGCCACTGCATACGGAGCCTCCTCAGTCAAGAGCTGGGGCTCATGGGGGAAGATCGAGGAGGTATGACCATCATCCCCTAGCCCTAGGAGCACGATGTCGAAGACTGGGTACTCGCCGTCGAAGGGGAGCTCCGAGCCCACGAGCCAGCAGTAGTCCTTAGCCTCCCGCTCGGGATCAGCCTCTCCCCGTATACGGTGCACCTGATCCTCGGGAATGGGGACATGATCCAGGAGAGTAGCCTTCGTCATACCATAGTTGCTATCGGGATCGGTGGGAGGGACACACCGCTCATCCACCCAATAGAGGTGGATACGATCCCAGCGGACGGCACTACGTAGGGGTTCCTCAGCCAGCAGGCTAAAGAGTAGTCGAGGGGTACTGCCCCCCGAGAGGGCGATGTGTACCCAGCCCTCCTGAGAGGGACGTACGAAGGCCTCCTCGGCGACAGCACGAGCGACCTCCTCGGGGGTAGCATAGATGTATGGGATCATAGTTCGCAGTAGAGCTCAGAGTTAGTGAGGTTACGGCAGGGGTTCGTCCAGCTGTGATCCCGCTCGATGATTAGGTCACTCTGCTTAGGTCCCCATGTACCTGCGGGATAGCCGTAGAGAGGGAAGTCGTCCTCCTGCCAGAGGCGAAGGATAGGATCGAAGAAGCGCCAGCTCATCTCCACTGCATCGCTGCGTGTGAAGAGGGTGGAGTCACCGAGCATACAGTCCTCTAGGAGGCGTGAGTAGGCATCTCCCGAAGCCAAGCCCCCGAGCTGGTCGTAGGTGAAGTTCATCGAGACCTTCTTGACCTCGAAGCCCGAGCCAGGTACCTTGGCGGCAAACTTCAGAGAGATCCCCTCATCGGGCTGGATACGGATGATGAGCTGATTGGGTACCGTACCTCCGTCTAGCGTGGTGAACATCTTGTGCGGTGTGGGCTTGAAGTGCACGACGATCTCGGTGACCTTCGTCGGCATCATCTTACCCGTACGGATATAGAAGGGGACACCCTGCCAGCGCCAGTTGTCGATATAGAGCTTCATCGCCACGAAGGTCTCCGTACGGCTATCGCCCACCACCTTATCCTCCTCTCGGTAGGCACGATGAAGCTCCCCTCGCCATTCGCCCTCGGTGTACTGGCCTCGGATAACTCGCCGACGTACCTCATCATCCGACATGGGACGGAAGGACTGGTAGACCTTCACCACCTCGTTGCGGAAGAGATCTGCATTGAACTGCACTGGGGGCTCCATCGCCGTCAGGGCGACGAGCTGGGCTAGGTGGTTCTGTACCATATCCCGCAGAGCCCCTGTCTGGTCGTAGAAGCCTCCACGACTCTCTATACCCATATTCTCCACCGCCGTGATCTCTATTCGGTCGATATAGTTCCTATTCCATAGGGGCTCGAAGATGCCGTTGGCGAAGCGCAGTGCCATGATGTCCTGCACGGTCTCCTTGCCGAGGAAGTGGTCGATACGATAGAGCTGGTGCTCACGGAAGGCCGAACGATAGATCTTATTCAGCTCCAGCGCTGAGGCGAGGTCATAGCCGAAGGGCTTCTCGATGACGATACGGCGCAGAGCACCGCCCTCCTCACTATTGAGCCCGACATGCTTGAGGTGCTGGGGGACGACACCATAGAGTAGGGGCGGGGTAGAGAGGTAGTAGATGTAGTTGGCGGGATTGTCGATCTGCTTATCGAGCTGAGAGAGACGCTCCACGAGTCTCGGATAGTCACTCTGCTCAGCAGGGTCCATCGCTAGGTAGTACACCGAGCTAAGGAGCTGCTCCGCCAGCGAAGCATCGTACTCGCCCTCGGCTAGATACATCTGGAGGGCTTCATCTAGGTGCGGACGGTAGCTATCATCTGTGTAGTCCGTACGCCCGAGGGCGAGGACAGCGAAGCGGTGCGGGAGCTTGCCCTGCTTGAAGAGCTGGTAGAGCGAGGGGACGAGCTTGCGCTTAGTTAGGTCACCCGATCCACCGAAGATGACGAGGATGAGGCTCTCGGGCTTCGTATTCTGTGCGGTTACTTGCATCGTAGCTTAGCCTTAGGCATTATAGGTTGTGGATGAGGTATCACTCCCTCTACCTGTCCAATTCTCGTGGAAGAATTCACCCCTAGGACGATCCGTGCGCTCAAAGGTGTGTGCTCCGAAGAAGTCCCGCTGTGCCTGTACCATATTGGCAGGCAGGCGACGGGTCGTCAGAGAGAAGAAGTAGTTCAGTGCCGATGAGAAGGCTGGCACCGAGCACTCGGCTGCGATAGCAGAGGATACGATACGCCCCCAGTCGGCCTTGGCATCCTTGATCTCGTGCTGGAAGTAAGGGGCTAGTAGGAGGTTCTGTAGCTCTGGCTGTGCCTCGTAGGCCTCGGCGATATCGTTGAGGAAGGCAGAGCGGATGATACAGCCATTACGCCAGATGCGTGCGATGGAGGAGAGGTCGAGTGACCAACCATTGGCCTTAGAGGCCTCATATAGGAGGGAGAAGCCCTGCGCATAGGAGACGATCTTGGAGGCATAGAGGCTGCGCTGGAGGGCAAGCGTATCGGCCTCGGTGAAGGGCTCAGGGCAATGCTCGCTACGCGGGTAGATGCTGGAGGCCTCCTGACGTAGCTCCACCGAGGACGATAGGCTGCGCTCGTAGACAGCAGTAGCGATAAGGCTTAGGGGCTGGCCATACTCTAGGGAGTTGATGACGGACCACTTGCCCGTCCCCTTCTGTCCTGCTGCATCGAGGATCTTGTCGATGAGGTAGCTCCCATCTGCCTCCCGATGACGTAGGATCTCGGAGGTAATCTCGATGAGGTAGCTGGAGAGCTTGCCCTCGCCCCAAGAGGCGAAGATCTCGGCCATCTCCTCATTGCTCATCCCTGCGACCGAGCGTAGATAGCCATAGGCATCTGCGATGAGCTGCATATCCCCATACTCGATCCCATTGTGCACCATCTTGACGAAGTGCCCCGAGCCCCCTGCGCCTATCCAGGCACAGCAGGGAGTACCATCCTCGGCCTGCGCAGCGATCCGAGTGAAGATAGGCTCTAGGCTTGGCCAGGCCTCCTGTGCTCCGCCGGGCATGATCGCTGGGCCATTCAGTGCCCCTTCCTCTCCGCCAGAGATACCACAGCCCACGAAGTAGATACCCCGCTGACGTAGCTCGGCTTCCCGACGCTCGGAGTCCTCCCAGTTGGAGTTGCCCCCATCGATGACTATATCCCCAGCCTCTAGGTAGGGAAGGAGTGCCTCTATGACGAGGTCTACTGGACGACCTGCACGGATCATCATCATGATCTTGCGTGGACGCTCGATGCTGGCTACGAAGGCCTCTAGGTCAGTGAAGCCGAGGAAGTGCTTACCTGCCCCACGCCCAGCCATGAAGTGCTCTACGACACCTGCCTCGGCACCATCGGCACGGTTGTAGACGGAGACCTGGAAGCCATTACGCTCCATATTTAGGGCTAGGTTCTCGCCCATGACGGCGAGCCCGATGAGGCCTATATCTGATTTCTTGTTCATTGTTTATGATGGATGTATTATTGCGATGATTCGTATTGTTATGAGCGTGCCCCTCTCTACGCTACATCTCTATATAGAGGATGGGAAGAGAGGCTAGTGGGGCTCTACCCTAGACCTGTGCTAGGAGAAGGACGATGAGCGCAAGGATAGCAGGCATTCCCTGCTTGATGAGGATGCTACGGCTCGAGCGAATTGCCCCATAGCCAGCAGCGACGATGACACAGCAGAGGAAGAAGATCTGTACTCGGATCGACCACTCGGGGTCTCCGATAGTTAGTCCCCAGATCAGCCCTGCAGCTAGGAAGCCATTATAGAGACCTTGGTTGGCAGCGAGTCCCCTTGTGGGCTCAAAGAGCTCCTCGGGTAGCGCATCACGGAAGACCTCCTTACCCTTGGTCGTCCAAGCAAACATCTCGATCCAGAGAATATACAAGTGCTCCAGTGCCACCAAGGCAACGAGCACACAAGCAATTGTACTCATACGTGTACTGTGATTATGCAACGATTCTAAGTGCCCATCTATCCCTCCGACTGCCCTCAATAGAGCCCATCAGGATAGAAACACATATTTAGGGAACAGCACTACCCCCTAAATAGTTGGCTCTAACCTCCCCTCCTCCATCCCATCCCCCCTTATCGCATCCCTCATAAAAGACTACCCCCAGCACCCTATATCTATAGGGGCTGGGGGCGGTGTTACTTACCTGAGGGAATGAGTGCCGGGAAGTCGGGATCTAATGCCGACCTTGGGGGCACTTTGCTCGTGCGACGCAGTACCC
>NZ_CAJZFJ010000049.1 GCF_915070105.1 uncultured Porphyromonas sp. | reverse complement strand
AAGGATGTAACCTTCCCGGTTTGATCCTTGCAGAGGATACCAAAGGAAAAGTAGCCTTCACCATTCCAAATTTTGAGTCCTATAGGCTCAAAATTTGACATGTCGACACCCTGACTTGTTAGGTACGTGCGTAATTCTCCAATGGCACTTGTGTGACCATCTGCTGCAGCTGTTCCAGTTAAGTCTCCATACTGGACTCCTGCAATCCATTCTTCGTTGCTCATAGTTGATATATGTTTTAAAAGTTACAACAGCGAATGTAAGTTTTTCCCCCAGATTGCAATGTATTGCTAGGTTTCGGAGTTGCACCACTTGTCGTAGGTGGATAGTAACGTTTGCTGTCACTTAAAGCGGGCGGCAATCTTGTCGCCGAGGACGCGGATGGCTAAGCGGACGAAGAGATAATACTTGGCGCACTTAGCATAGAGGGGGCGGTCAGGCGTCACGATGATGGGGGTGTATTCCTTGTTGTAGTTGGCCTTGAGCACCTTCTTGTGGCCGTAGACTCCTGCTGTGTCGAAGATCGAGTAGCGTAGGCCGATCTCTTGGGGTCTGTCAAGCATGCGGTAGTCTTGCCCTTCGATCAGTGTGGGGCGCATGGCTTCGATGACCTTGGTGTACATGATAGGGCCTGTCGTGCGCAGGACGCCCCACAGCCCTGCGCCGTGGCAGAAGGGCGTGTACTCGTCAATGTTACGTAGCATCTGCAGGATAACGGCACGCAGGAAGGGGTGACCCGCCACGGAGGCGATGCTCCACTGGATGTATTCACCACGAGGCAAGGCGCCCAACTCGGTGTAGATACCGATACCTTCGTACTGCTCTCCGAGGCGGTTGTCCCAATGTGTCAAGACGAACTTATCCTCTCTGCAAAGGACTTCCTTGAGGGGCTTGTCCATGGAGGATTTTATGTCAAGGTACACACCACCCATTTGGTAGACGAGGAGGTAGCGAAAGAAGTCCGCTCGGGCGGCACCATAGATGGGGGCGATGCGCAGATAATAGCCCCAGATGACTTCGCCGTAATGCTCGAGGATGAAGGCCTTAATGTCGTCGTCGTCGAAGAGGTGATATTGGTATTCGGGGTTCAAGCGCTTGAGGTGCTTGATGTTCAGCTCGATCTCGTGAGGTAGCCCAGTCTTCGCCCGATAGGTTTGGAAGATATGTCGGCTGATCTCCGTGCCCAATGCCTTCTCGGGCACTAATTCCTGATAATTGATGCTCATTGATCCTGTTTAACTTTATCAGCGCCAACGCAACCACAGCTCCTCGGCACTACAGCAAAGGTAGTGAAAAAGTCAGGGAGTGCGGAGAGGAAGAGTATTTATTGTTACCTCTTCTAGCGATGATATAGTACGGGAGTATTTTCACTCCTCAAGTGTATCTGTTCGCTCCAAATGCAAGACAGATTTTGAAGCTTTTGAAGCATTCTTTCCCTCGGATGGAAAATAAGGTTTCCGCTCTTGGAGGGCAGGGCTGACGCATGATCCTGCTCACACACTCCTACCTTTGGATCTTCGGGGGTATTATTTCATATCCCAGGGAGCCTTAGCCCATCACCAAAGAACCTAGGCATTATCCCCAAGAAACAGACATACAAGCAAGCCCTACAGAGGAGATACTTAGAGCGCACTTGTGTACACGCGTGTATACTGTTGTGTACACGTGGGTATACAGTTGTGTACACACGTGTATACTCATCCCTCCTAGGTAGGAGGTATACGCTGGGTATGTCTACACCTAGGACGCGGATATTTCTATCTTCGGCGTATGCTCCTTGACGACCTTGCCCTCGCTCTATGGTGATTTCATGCGTCAGCCCTGACCTTTGAAATGGTAACCACCCTCTTTGAGCAAAACAACAAAAGTAATCTTGGGGGATATTGCATCTGCGGAGAGGGCAGGATATGGAGGGAGGAAAGGGAACCCTCAGTTTGTGATTGAGATTCCTCCATTGGAATTTGTCCGATTGGTAAATGATAAGTAAATTCGTGTCGGGAAACGCAAGCAGTGAATAATTATTATTTGGTTTAGTCTGTATTAATGAGTCTACAGATTTATTCAAAAGAGGAGAGATATAAAGGTGCGGGGGATCTTAGGTTATCTCTTGGGTGGTACTTTGTTCTGCTATTTGTCTTCCTCTTTGCCATTGAGGGATATGCACAAGCCCCCGGAAACACACAACGGCAACTTGAGGCAATCGAACGAACTTTTGCAGATTTAGCTCAGCGCAATGCCTATGTGGAGGACTTGAGCTTCAATGAGGAGGCACCTGGTCACTTACCCCTTGGAATGAAACGAACGATTGGCGGTATGGAGATCACCATAGCTGTCAATCGTTTTGCGTTGCATACAGCGTCTACTGAATTAGGAGTCTATGCGAAAGCTGTTATCCCCCAAGGGGCGGAAGGCAGGCGTCGAGTACTCTTTTTCGGAGCAGAGGGAATCCGGGGAACACACTCCGGAGGCTTGGTTGGCGAGCTGAGGCTCTCCCTGCTCCATGATGTAGAGATCCCATTCAGTGGGGGTAATATGAGTGTTATACTTAAGGGAAACTCGCTGAGCAAGACCCGGGGTGCCTCGGAGAGTGACACCTATATGACAGTCAGTTGCGATGGCTTTCGGAGCTTATCGTTAGATGCAGAGGTGCTTTTCCCCAAGTCGCTCTTGGTACCTGCTGATGCAAGCCAGCCACAAGTGCGTGGACATTTTCGCACGGTCATTACCAGTTGGGATGACCTGCTTGTCTTAGTAGACCTGCCGAGCTTCCAGATCAAGGGGCTCAAGGACTACATCTTCTCGCTGGAGGGAGTGAGCCTTGATTTGAGTAGCCAGCGCAATGATGACAAACTTCATTTTCCCGAAGAATACCAGCGCCAATATCTGCCGGAGGAGGCCGTCCTGTGGCGAGGTATCTATGCGAATAAGGTATCGGTGACTTTGCCCCAAGCCTTCTCGAGGGCGAGCTTTTCTGCCCGTGGACTGATTATCGATGACTACGGAGTGACGGGGCTGTTTGCGGCGGATAGTATCCTGCCCTTGGAGCGAGGTGATGCTAGTGGCTGGCGCTTCTCAGTGGATCACTTTGGGCTGAATCTAATCGCTAGTGAGTTAGTCTCCGCTGATTTTCGAGGTCGGCTACAGCTCCCCTTCCGAGGTGAGCACACTCAGCTGGGGTATGAAGGAGAACTGTTGGCGGATAATGAATATGCTATGCGAGTCAAGACCGAGGAGGCTCTTGACTTCTCGGTCTTCAATGCCAAGGCATACCTAGATAAGAACTCCTACGTCAGCCTTCGACTGGTAGGGGAGAAGTTCCTACCTGAGGCTACCCTACATGGCTATATGGCGCTCAATGGAGATGAGGCCTCATCCAGTACAACACCTAAGCTAGATCGCTTACTCTTCCGCAACCTAAGACTACGTACGAATGCCCCCTATCTCACAGCTGACTATTTGGGATATGAGGGGGAGGCTAAGCTCGGAAACTTCCCCTTGTCGATCTATAAGCTAGCCCTTGATAGCAAGGGTGGGGATAGAGTCCGCTTGACCATAGGTGCTGGCATCAATTTAGGTGAGAAGCTTTTCTCCGGGGAGACTGAGATTGGATTACTCGCTCGCTATGAGGAGCGGGCTTGGGTCTTCGATAAGCTAGAAGTTGGGGCTATTAAGCTCGATGCGAGTATAGCTAAAGTCATTAATCTCAAGGGTGAGCTAAATTGGCATCGAGATGATAGCCAATATGGTGATGGCTTCGCTGGAGATGTAGAGATGGGGATTTCCTTTGACTCATCTAAAGCCCAGAGCACACTAGCGGCAAAGATCAAAGCGAGAGCAGCCTTTGGGCGGAAAGATAGTCACCGCTACTGGTACGTCGATGGGATGGCTGGTTTCCGCCCTGGAGTACCTCTGCTAGGGGTTATGACTTTGAATGGTCTTGGTGGCGCATTGACCTCTGGTGTTCGAGCCGAAGGGACGCATCCAGAAGGGGGAAAGTTCTCCAATGCCCATTATATTCCCGATGCCACCATGGGCTTAGGCTTCAAGGCCTCTACTATATTCGAAATTGGTAAGGCTAGCTACGGAGAAGCAGCACTAGAGATGCTCTTTACCAAAGCTGGTGGACTAGGCTCTGTCGGTCTCTATGGCTATGGAGAGTTTCCTAACGGAGGGGGAAAGAACCGGGGTGCTATTGAGGAGCGACTCAAGGTACAACAACGAACCTTCCCCTCGTCGCTCTCTGAGCAATTCAAGCAGAATGACTGGAAGGCCCTAGGACAGTCTCTCAAGCAACTCCCAGAGGTCCTCAAGGATAATGGACTCTCGGGGACACTCTGCATGCAGATGGACCTGCAGAATAGAGTACTCCATGCGACCTCTGACGTCTATATCAATACACCTGGAGGCCTTCTCCAAGGGATAGGAGATAGGGGACAAGCAGGTCGGGGCATCCTTCACATTGATCCCCGAGAGTGGTATCTTCACTTAGGGGATCCTAGTCGTCGCTTGGGTGTACAGCTCGCTGTGGGAAATATCCTCGCTGTGAAGTCTGGCTCTTACTTTATGGCGGGCTCTCGTATCCCAGAGATGCCTACCCCGCCTCAGGCAGTAGCGGATATTCTCGGGCAGAATCTGGATCGACTGCGCTTGGGGCGCAACCTTGAAGCCCTGAGTAGTGGGCGAGGGCTTGCGTTCGGTTCGGATCTGGCTGTCCGAACAGGAGATCTGCAGTTCCTCATGATGTACGCCAACTTCAATGCTGGTCTGGGCTTTGATGTGATGCTCAAGGATTATGGGGCAGCACAGTGTCGGGGACGCTCGGGCTCAGTTGGGCTCAACGGTTGGTATGCTCAGGGTCAGGCCTATGCCTATCTGCAGGGGGAGCTTGGGGTGAAGATTAAGCTCTGGTTCTTACGTACACGTATTCCGGTGATCAAGGGTGGTGCTGCAGCCCTTTTGCAGGCAGGCTTGCCAGACCCAACCTTCTTCAAGGGCTACCTTGGTGTAGACCTCAATGTACTTGGGCTTATCAAGGGTAAGGCTCGCTTTAAGCTAACCATCGGGGAAGAGTGCGACCTCACTCTCCCTGGTAGCTCCCCCGTAGATGAGCCTATGATTAATGACCTTGCCCCTTCTTCGGGTGAGGAGGCGGTTAGCGTCTTTACTTCTCCCGAAGCTACATTTAATGTCGCTCTAGGGAAGAGCTTCGAGGCGTCCAATGATGCTGGTGAGCAAAAGATGTACCGTATCCAGCTCCAAGACTTCCTTGTGAAGGATCAGCAGGGAGCTCTTATCCAGGGGAAGCTTATCTGGAGCAAGGATCAGCAGAGTGTCCACTTTCAGCCCAAGGAGGTGTTACCGCCAAACAGTAGGCTGACAGCTGCGGTTCGTGTAGCCTTCGAGGAACTAGTAGGAGGTTCTTGGAAGCAGGTTCAGAGTTCGGGTAAGCCTGCTGTAGAAGAGAAGCAGGTTAGCTTTACCACAGGTGGAGCACCTCAGAATATTCCTGTTCAGAATATCGTTTACGCCTACCCTGTGCTAGATCAGCGTTATCTCCTACCTAGGGAGTCATCACGGGGGTATATACAGCTACAGCTGGGACAGAAGTATCTTTTCGATCAGGGTTTTGCCTATAGAGTGAATTTCCTCGCAGAGGGAGAGACTCCCATAATGAGTGATTTCACCTACAAAGAAGCAGAGCAACGATTAGAGTTTACTCTTCCTCAACTGAAGACCTCTACAGCTTATCGTTTAGAGCTATCCTATAGACCACAAGAGCAATCAACTACTAAGACGGAGGCTTCACAGTCTGCAGAGAGAGGGGATGGCTCCTTACACATTGGGGGAGATAAGGCTAGGGCTCAGCTGAACACGGAGCTAGAGCAGTCGATCCTAAGCTATAACTTTAGCACAAGTCGCTTTGCCACTTTCACGGAGAAAATCAAGAGCCTTAAGCAAAGAGAAGAGCTGGCACTGGATACTGGAGAAGCGATTACGCTTGGAGTAGATGTTCAGGGGAAGGAAGCCTTTGATGAGGCTGAGGTTATAGGTGTCGCTAGTACACAGCAGCGTCCACTCCTGAGCCTGCAGTCTGAGCTTCAGGAGGACTACTTCACGGGGACTGTCCTTCCGCTTGTTTATTCTGGTTATCCCTATGGAGCTATTCGCTTGACGAACCGAGACGAAGACGCTATCGGCATCCCACCCTATAGGGCATTTAGTCCCAGTCAGACTTATCTGTCGAAGCTCGGTGACGGGAGCCTTCGGGTAGCTTCCTTCCGCTTCCCCTACACGTACGATGCAGGGCTGGTGGCTTATCGAGACTATCGAGATCTGCAGGGGAGTATTGTGAACAGCCTGGGGCAAGTAAGCCCCGAGGTATATCGTCGTTTTACCTTTGGGACGCTTCCTGTCCTGAAGTATGGGAAATATAAGGTTTGGATCAGCTATGTCCTACCCGATGGGAGTGTAAGTAGTCGTGTAGAGTACTTCTTCCATAATCCACTGAAATTAAATAGATAGTCTCCTTATGTTATACTCTAGGCACCTCTTATTTGCACTGATCTGCTGCTTCTCCTATCTATACGGGTCGGGACAGAAGCTTGTGCAGTCTCGTATCCATGTGCGGACAGAAGTGCATCAAGACCGAGTCCTCTTACGCTGGGTAGCCAGTGATGCCAAGAGCTGGCAACTGCTCAATAAATATGGAGTCAAACTGGAGCGTCTGACAGTAGCCCGTGATGGGGTGTTGCTTGACAAGCCCGAGGTGGTGCTCCTAGCCGAGCAACTGAGACCCATGGAGTCTGATCGCCTCAAGGTTCTCGTCGATAAGTATCCTATGGGTGCAGTGGTTGCTCAAGCAGTCTTTGGCGATAGCTTCGAAGTCAGCCTAGGGGATAGCCCGATTTCGAAGGCTATAGCACTGGATGAGGAGCGCCAGCAGCGCTATCTCTTTGCCTTGTATGCTGCTGACCTATGTTTCCCCGTAGCGAAGGAAGTAGGCTGGGGCTTTGAGGACGTAAAGCTACAGAGTGGAGAAAGGTATCTCTATCGTGTAAGTTCACTTGTCCCCAAGAAAGAGCTAGCTATCGAAGGTGGGGCAGCCTTTGTTGTCGTTGGAGATACAGTGAGACTACCACAGCCCATGGAGCTATCCGCTCAGTTTGGCCCTGCGGGTGCTTATCTCAGCTGGGATTATAACCGGTTATCGAGTTTGTATCCCGCTTACTGGCTGGAGCGTAGCGAGGATGGAGTATCCTTTAGCCGTATCTCTGAGCTCCCCATCACTCGAATGAGTGACTCAGAGAAGAATCCGTACGCTCCGATCACTTATTTAGATAGTATCCCCTATCGCAAGACTTATTATTATCGTGTTGCTGGTGTAACACCATTTGGTAGTCAGGGGGCTTATAGTGTGCCTATTTCAGGGATGTCATATCCACCGTTGATGGCTGCTCCCCAAATACAGAACTACGGCATGGCAAAGCACGGAGGTGCACGTTTGTCTTGGAACTTTAATACTGTGGATGAAGAACTGATTGAGGGATTCCATATTCTACGCTCTCAAGATGACATGCGTTATCATCCCTATGATAGCGTCTCAGCTAAGCAGCGTGTATACGTTATCGAGAACCTCGGGCGCTATCCGTACTATAAAGTTGAAGCAAAGGCCAAACAGGGTGCTTCTATGAGCTCTTTCCCCATACTGATACAGGCTATAGATAGCATTCCTCCAGCTAGTCCTAAGGGACTCAAAGCTGAAGTGGATAGCCTTGGAGCTGTATATCTTTCCTGGCAAGCAGGAGGAGAAGAAGATCTATATGGCTACCGCCTTTATCGGGCGGAGACTAAAGGGGAGGAGCTAATCCCGATCACAAGCGAAGCTATTATCGGGACAAGCTACATCGATAGTGTACGCTTAGATAACCTGAATGCGGAGGTCTACTATGCTCTTACGGCTTTGGATGAACGCTACAACCAGTCGGAGATGAGTACATCAGTTGCTGTGCGCAAGCCCGCTTGCATTCCTCCTGCAGCTCCCCTGATTGTGGAGGCAAAAGCTACAGAAGAAGGCAATTCCATTCGCTGGGAACCTGGGCGGGATAAGTTCCTTGAAGGCTTTCTACTGACTCGTACTGAGCAGAACGACTCTTTGAATAGGAAGTCCTGGCTACTCGAGGATGGTACGGCGGTGAGCTATGTGGATAAAGAGGTAGAAGCGGGTAAGACTTATATCTATCAGATAGCAGCTTATACTACGCATAAGGTTTATTCACCCCCATCGCCAGCTGTAAAGCTCCTCTCAAGGCGAGCCAAACCTAGGGACATATCCTTCACGACAGAGCTAGTCCCTGACGGCATTGCTCTGAAGTGGCGAGCACCCAAGCAGGTGGTGATCTCTGTGACTCTATATAAGGTGGATGCCTCGGGTAAGATGGGAGTGTGTCGAGAAAATCTACCTCAGGAGGGAGAGCTCATTGACACAGAGGTCTCCCAAGGCAAGAAGAATGAGTATATGCTCGTAGTAAAGATGAGAGGGAACAAACCAATAAGCGTACGAAAGGAGGTGCAGCTATGAGAAGGTATGTCCTAGGACTACTACTAGTATTGTGGGGAATATGTGGGGGACAAGCGCAGACAGAAGGGCACTATAAGATGACCCTAACCTTTAGTTCCATCAAGAATAAGGGGAATGATATGAAGTCTACGGAGTATCGTGTCTCAAGCATCTCTGATGCTGGAACCGAATTACTTCATAGCTGGAGTACCGGGAAGATTCGCGAGAATATTTCCGTTTCTCCTCCTGCTCCCATTGTACGATATATCAATGCCTCTCAAAATAAGCTCCCCAAGAAGCTGCAATTTTGGAGCAAGAGAACTTGGGGAAGGATCTTCAGTGACGATTCAAGAGAGGGGACTAATGTGCTATCCTTGGGCAATATTCCACCCTACCTTCTCCTTACGACTTCTCGGGGTGACGACGGAGGAGACTTCTTCGTTCTACTAGAGACGACATTGACCTTAGAGATTATCCCGATTTCTATCAAAATCCACTACTACATCGGAGATGGGCAAGGAAGAGAGTCTACATTAGGTCTCCTTCCTGACAATGATGTCATTACCCTCAAAGCGACCAAAGGGTATGTTCCCGCTACCTATCGATGGCAGTATCAGGTTGCAGGGGAGAGTTCTTGGCGTGATGTCTCTAGCCGAGTACGGTATTCAGAAGCTAACTCTGTCATCACGTTTAAGGGTATGGATCTATTTAGTCAAGACGAATTCAATAGTCTGATAGCGACGAGAAAGAACGTTCTCTTTCGTATCAATGCAATCACAGAGGATCACCGGGATGAAGCAAACTATGAGAAGATCGTTCTCACTCCGACGTACTCTCTACCTCATATCTCCTCCTATAGTGTCGAGCAGGAGCGGTGCCATAAATCGGATGATGCATCCATCCGAGTCACTCTGGATAGAGGCCTTCTCCCAGGGGAGGCTTTGGCCCTCTCTACCCCCGGAGGGATCGTTCGTAATATCGAAGCATTAGATGCATCTAACAGCTTTGTTATTTCCAACCTCACGGCAGGCTCATACCACTTCACACTCAAGGGGACTCACCACCACGGCCTAGCGAGCTATGGGGAGCATACGACTCATCAGTTTACTGCACAGGTGGTCGAGCGCC
This sequence comes from uncultured Porphyromonas sp., assembly GCF_915070105.1. Classification (GTDB taxonomy): domain Bacteria; phylum Bacteroidota; class Bacteroidia; order Bacteroidales; family Porphyromonadaceae; genus Porphyromonas. The sequence goes on along the minus strand of NZ_CAJZFJ010000049.1, from coordinate 6,762 downwards.
CTGCCATCACGCATAGTCTGTCGCATCGTGATGTGAGTTGCTTTAGTGGTCGTGATGGTACGATTACATTGACGGCCTCGGGTGGGACGGGGAGCTTTACTGCTGATCTATATGCAGCCGATGGAAGTCTGCTTGCGACTAAGGCCTTCACTGCGGGGAGTATTACCTTCGATCGCCTCATTGCGGGGGCATATACTGTCCGTGTTAAGGATAGCAATGGCTGTGTGGCTCATACTGCGTCTGGTGACGAGCTCATTCAGCGAGTACAGCTCTCCGAGCCCAGTGAAGCCGTTGCAATAGAACTTGTCAAGAAGATAAGCCCACTTGCCTATAACTCATCTGATGGCTTACTGGAAATAGCTGTTACAGGTGGGACGCCTTCGTCGTCAGGGTATGATGTACGCTTTGTGCGCAAGAGTGATGGCCAGATCTTTACACCTACATCCTCGCATCATGATGGAGGGAGGATCATTTATACACTGGCTAATATCGGTCAGGGTGAATACACCGCCGTAGCAGAAGACCAGCGCTACAGTCTGCTGACAGATGAGGATAAGAAAGAGCCTTGTGGCTGTAGTGCAAAGTTAGAGCTCAGTCTGACAGCTCCCCCACCCTTGAGTGTAGCTCTCGAAGGGTCACACTATGTATCCTGTCATGGAGATAGTGATGGTGTGATCGTGGCTCATGCCCGAGGGGGAAAGCCTATTGCCTCCGCTCGTCTACCCTATACCTATGATTGGTATCGTCTGCAGGGAGGAGTAAGGACATCCCTCACCCTACAGAGTGATAGTATCGCCCGGGGGCTAGAAGCTGGACAATACCTCGTCAAGGTCACAGATGCTAACGGGATCTCTGTAGAGTCTGCTACGTTTGAGCTCCGCCAGCCAGAAGCTCTAAGCTTATCATTCCGAACAACGCCTCCTTCGTGCAGTGATGCCGAAGGGGTGATTGTAGCTGACGTGCATGGAGGTACTCCACCATATAGCTACGAATGGAACAAGGAGGGTGCCAGTGATGCCACACTCAAGATACAGGAATCTGGGAGTTACGTTGTCCGAGTGAAAGACAGCAGAGGCTGTAGTATCACAGGAAGTACCGAGGTGACAGCTCCGGATGCTATATCGGTGAAGCCTACGATCACCCATCCCTCATGCCACGGTGCGAGTAATGGATCCATTAGCCTGAGCTTATCGGGCGGGACAGCCCCTTATACCGTGAGTTGGGAGGATGATCGTGCGACTTCTTCCCTGCGACGGGAGGGCTTAAAGGCGGGTGTTTACGTTGCTCATATCAAGGATCGATCGAGTTGTACGCAGCACTATCGTATGGTCTTGAATGAACCAGATCCCATTGTCCTTACCCTAGATGAGGGCTTTACACTCTGCAAGGATCAGTCACGTCTGCTACGTGTACGGGCCAATGTTCCTAATCTTCGCTACCAGTGGAGGAGAAATGGGCAGACCCTAAATGAAGAGGGAGCAAGTCTCCTAATCGATAGACCAGGGAAGTATGAGGTCGTGGCTACGACGGAAGAGGGCTGTAGAGCTGTAGCTTCTGTAGAGATTAAGGCAAGCAATGCTGAGCTTCCCATTGATATCACCGCTCCTTCGTCGGTCTCTGTGAATGAGCCTATCCATGTGGTTAATATCAGCCGCGTGAAGGCAGACCGTCTAGAGTGGCAACTCCCAGAGGAAGCCCAGATCCTGCAGCGCTCCGATGAGGGCGTCATTATTAAGCTCGGTCGCGCTGGGACGTATGAAGTCCGACTTTTAGGTTACCTCGGGGACTGTACTACCCTCATTTCTCAGCGTATCGAAGTGGTCGCCGGGGGAAATCTTTTGCCCAAGGAGGACAGCCCAATTAGCCAATTCCTCGTTACGCCTAATCCCACGACGGGTGCTTTCCAGATACTCGTCGAACTGAAGGAAGCGAGTGACTTTACCCTCCGCTTGCTATCCCCGACTGCAGTCGAGATGGACAGAAAGGAGCTGAAGGTTGTGCTGCGTCAAAGCTTCCACTATGAGCTACGTGGAGAGGCCGAAGGGGTCTTCGGCGTGGAACTTACTGTAGGTAGGGTTAAGTCCCTGTTGAAGGTGACAAAGAAGAAGAACTAAGGATCAAGATTAAAAATTAATAGCTACTATGGGTACTTATCGCATGTATCATCTCAGGCATAGTTTTCGTCTTTTTGTGCTCCTACTGACAGTCTGTTTAGGTGTCAGTGGTCGGCTCTTTGGGCAGTACTATCCTATTCATGCGACAGTTCAGTGGCCAGCGCCTCAGAGTCCCTACCTAGTGGACTACAGCACGGGAAGTCGTGACCGCTTGATCATCACGCTCCTAAATCGTGACCTGCAGCAGCCCTTGCTCTATGCCAAGCTCCGCCTACAGATCAAGTCCGGTAGCTTCACGGCAAGGAGCCGAGAGGAGGTCAGCTATCCTCAGCTCGAGCTACAGACCAGCGTCCCCCTTCGCCTAACGGGCATCGATCTCTCCCCCTATCTCCAGCCTCAGCACCTACAGATGACGGGACGGCTAGAGCAGGGACGACTACCTAGTGGCTATGCTGAGCTCCAGCTCCAGGTCATCGACTACTATACGGGGCGTCCACTCTCCGACTGGCATACAGCACGTGCCTATCTTGATGTCAAGAAGCCCCCCTTCCTGAACCTCCCCGAGCGAGATGCCGAGGTGGCCCTTCGTGATCCCTTCTTCCTGCGCTTCCAGTGGACTCCCCGTCATCAAGGCCTCAGTGGCACAGAGTACGAGTTTGTCCTCAAGGAGCTCCCCGACAACGGCGCGGCTCCTCAGTCGGCCTTCGCCTACGGACAAGAGATCTTCCGCACTCATACACGGAGCACGAGCCTCAGCTATACGCACCTTGACCCTCCCCTCCTCCCCAATCGTCGCTATGCTTGGCAGGTGCGTGCCTTGGTGCGCTCTGGAGTAGAGGAAGTTGGGATGTTTGAGCACGGAGGCCTGAGTGAGGTCAGTTGGTTCTGCCTCAATGATCAGTGTGATGCCCCTCGGGGACTCAGGGCACAGACGCGCTATGCTAAGGTCGATTTATCCTGGGGCAAGGTCGTGGGGACAACGGGCTACGTGGTGGAGTGTCGCCCCAAGACCAAGCTGAACGTCTACGAATGGGCACGCACCGAGAGCGTAGATGAGCGTCTAACGCTGGCTCAGCTCAAGCCCGGATGGACGTATGAGTGGCGTGTGGGGACTCGCTGCACGAGCGACCGCCCCGTCTTCTCCAACGTGCGAGAGTTTACGCTGAGTAAGCAGAACGAAGCCCTCCTAGCAGACTGTGGTAAGGAGCCCGTGCGTACGGATCTCCGAGGAGATCTCCACCTAGGTATCCGAGCTGGTGACGTCGTGACGATCGGGGGCGACTATCCCATGACCATTACCGAAGTCACCGCTCTGGGTGATGGTTGGTATTCGGGGAAGGGGAAGACCCGCCTCAAAACCATCATTGATGCCCCCATAGCCCTCCGCTTTGACCGCCTACGCATCAATCTGGACAAGTACCAGATTGATGGCTCGGTCGAAGCCTCCTATGATGAGAAGCGAGGGGCGATAGCCAACATCGATTATATGGACGATGGGGGAAGAGACTTGCGCCCTGCGACCCTACGCCTTCGCGAGAAGCAGCTTAGCTTCACCCTGCCCGAGCGTCCACAGTTCCACTTGGACTCTAAGACGGGGACGCTGACGGTCCAGGATGCCGCAGGCAATGCTCAGCGCATAGACCTCCAGCTCCCTGAGGGCGAGGAGTACAAGAGCGTCTTCCCACTACTGGTCACGGACAAGGAGGGGAATAGCTATCGGATCCAACCTGCAGTAGCATCTGCCGAAGACGACCACAATACGTCCTCCACCCACGGGAAGGTTGCACTCCAGTCAGAGCGTGTGGAGCGGATGGGTGACTTCAATAGCGAAGCCCTATCGAAGAGGTATGGACAGATACGCTTCAGTGGGCAAGGGGGTAAGTACGCCTTTGACTCTGGGAGTGAGTCTTGGTATCAAAAGTCCGTCAAGCTTGATCGCTTCTATAAGCCTTTTGCCAAGGACTACATTGCCCCATGGAAACTAATCCCCGAGGGAGCGCAGGACGTCGTCACGGCAGAGTATACGGGGAATAAGGCTATCGACCCACAAGGGGTTCGCTTTGCCTCTGAGCCGAAGAGTACGGCTCTGCCTGCCAGCTACGATACGTCGAGCAAGCGCTGGAGCGTCAGTCTTCCATCCGTGTCGTCGGGTGAGAGCTATGAGGTCTTTGCCGTCTATGAGGGTGAGGTCTTGGGCAAGCTCCGTGTCGCGAGCTATGCTCAGCAACGTCATAAGCTGACGCTAGTGCCTATCAACGATACCAAGCTTGACAAGGCACAGATAGAGCGGGAACTCAATGGTATCTACGGCTCGGTGGGTATTCACTTCGATGTCGAAGTGGATGAGCGCATGCGTGGAGACTATAGCTGGGATCGGGATGGAGACCGCAAGCTCAGCATCGTAGGTAGGAGCTTCTTCGGTCGGGTGCGTGAGGTAAAGGAGAGTGCCGAGATGGACTACCTGAAGAAGGCCTACAGTCAGCTCTCCGGCACGCTAGATGGTCTCTACCTCTTCGTCATCGATGCTGCGCAGGGGCTGGAGGATAAGCCTCAGAGTCTGCTCGGTGAGATGCCCCGTCGGAGTCGCTTCGGGTACATCTTCTCGGGGAATAGCCCCAATGGGGGTACGTCCGACCTAGGCTATACCATCGCCCACGAGCTCGGGCACGGGCTCTTCACGCTACAGCACACCTTCGATGATGAGTACGGCGGGCGAAAGAGCCAAGGGCAGACAGATAACCTCATGGACTACGCCACGGGCAAAGAGCTTGCTGCCTTCCAGTGGAATGTCCTAGCTAATCCTGCCGTCTTCACCGCAGCAGATAAAGCCGAGGAGGAGAAGCTAAAGCATAAAAAGAGCCTAATCGCTTGTATCCCCCCCGAGCTATCCACGCTGATTATAGAGAGTGGCAAGACCCTTACAGCGCCAGATGGTAGTGCTTTTCGCTTACCTGCGGGTGCCGTCATCCGAGGAATATTCTATGATGATAGCTCCATACATCCTGCCGTACATGGTAGTATTGCCTCCTTCTCTATCGGGGGACGACACTATCAGACTACAGAGCGGGGAGGCAAGTTTGCAGGCTACAGATTCCTCTCTAGGCAGGATACAATCCTCTATCCGATACAGACTGCTAGTGGAGATCGACTCTCCATCAAAGTAGATGCTTCGGTCCGTACCATCACGCTCGGGGGAGATATCTATAAGCTCAGCGAGGCCGACTTTGGGTGTGGATCGGAGCTCCCCCCGAGGGTGCTTGATCGAAGGCTCTTCTCTATAGACCAGGCGAGTCTCAGGCATATAGACTTTGCCAGGAAATCGCTTGCCCAGAATACTACTCCTCTATCCGAGCAGGAGCCAGTCGTCCGAGCACTCACCGATGAAGTCTCTCGATTCGGGAGGGAGAAGAATTTCTTAGGCGAAGTACTAGAGGACAAGTTAGTGACTTATGCTCAGCGTAACGCCTCTCACTTCGTCGTCGTACAGACAGAGGTCGGGACGGTATCCCTAGATCAGAAGGAGTGGAACAAGCTTGCCCTCAAGGTCTTTGAGCGAGCGGGCTTAGGGGATAGGGATATCCTCATCACAGTACCCTATATTGGACTACAATCCCTAGGTCGGAGCGGTCGCGTGCTGCACATGATCGGTGTAGCCACTGGAGCGAACGTCTCGGTCAATGTCCATGGGCTACGGACAGATCATAATCCTGCTCAGCAGGAGGCCTTGGGACGTAGTGTTCGGGACTTTGTCCTAGACCTATTCACGCACACGGCCAAGAAGACGACGACCTATCGTGGCTACTTCAATGCCTCACGTGCTATATCGATCGTTGCCGATAACCACAAGGGTGAAGCTGTCAGTGGCTATCCCTACAATGTGTCGGTCATCCCCTATCTCCAGAAAGGCGTAGACACGCTGGCAACCATCATCCAACAATACAATGAGCGAGAGGGGATCCGTACGACAGGGCAGCGAGAGGGGATTATCCCTGAGGGATTTAGCTCCTCAGAGAATGAGCGATGGCTCGAGGAATACTATGCTTCAGCACTGCTTACCTACTCCAAGAAAGCTGACGACCTGACGCAGTACGAGCTCCATGAAGTGCGTATGCCCATCCACTACCGAGAGCAGTATCTGGAGGCGGATAATGGCAAGGGGATCAAGAACTACCAGGCTTACCTACTACAGTACGCCTATGAGAATGTGCTGGAGAGACTGAATGCCAGTGTTCGATCAGGTTTCACCTTCCGGGCGGAACATAGTTTCACGGACAAGACGGATTGGTTCCTTGCCCGATATATAGATCAGCCAGTCTATAATACACTTGATCTGGCCTCGGTTGTCCTTGGCTTTATGGGGCTAGATACAGCACCTGACATCCTCAATGTATTCTACAGTTCCCTACGAGGAGATCACACTAATGCCTCGCTGAACGCAGCGTCACTCCTACTCGTCGGGCCTACCAGCATCAAAACCCTTAAGCTACCGCTCGGGGAAGATGCTAAGCTGTTCAAGCTGGCGAGAGGAAATGCTTCCATCCCCCACATCGAAGCCGTCTCCGAGAAAAGGCTGAAGCAACTCCAGCGTCGCTCACATGAGGTATACAGAAGTGTATCCAGCCATCCTCGGTTTAAGGCACTCAAGGAG
>NZ_CAJZFJ010000048.1 GCF_915070105.1 uncultured Porphyromonas sp. | reverse complement strand
CCCTGAGGCTTCCGTAGCTCCAGTAGAGCTATCGCTAGAGCCAGAGGACTACGCTTCCTATCTAAGTCGATATGAGATTATCCATAGGGGTTTGCTAAGGGGCGATAGCTTCCTCTCCAACCTTACTCTGCGAACCCCCATCACTTGTCAGGCGAGTCTAGAGCAGATTTACCTCACTTCGCAGGCAAGGTATAGAGTACTACTGCCCGGGCGGTTTGTATCGTTCTCACCAGAGTGCTTTGTCTCGATACGTGAGGGTAAGATCAGTACGCACCCTATGAAGGGAACTATTGATGCCACCCTGCCTGATGCGGCAGAGCGTCTTCGTACGGACTACAAGGAAGGCTGTGAGCACTGCACCATAGTCGATCTGATGCGTAACGATCTAAATCGTGTGGCGACAGAGGTAGAGGTGGCTAGATTTAAGTACCTCACCCGCCTGCACACTTCTCGGGGAGACCTCCTTCAGATGAGCTCAGAGATACGGGGGCGGATTCAACCTAAGTATCTAGGGGCTCTCGGGGACTTGTTGCTTGAGCTACTACCTGCAGGTTCGATCAGTGGAGCCCCAAAGGAGAAGACAGTAGAACTCATACGCCAAGCGGAGGATAGCCCGAGAGGTTTCTACACGGGAGTGTGCGGGTATTATGATGGTTCAGAGCTAGACTCAGCGGTGCTGATCCGCTATATTGAGCAGGATTACTCTGGGCAACTCTACTATCGATCAGGTGGAGGTGTCACGATTAATAGCCAGCCAAAGGACGAATACGAGGAGTGTATACAGAAAATCTATATCCCCCAATAACCTTCATCGATACCCTTCGATACGAGAGCGGAGCTTTCGTTGATCTTCCTCGCCACCTAGAGCGCATTCGTGCTACGGCTTTGGCTCATGGAGGACATATAGGTGTTGATTTGGTCGAGCAGGCATTATGCTCATCTGCTCCGGAGTCGTTGGAGCTCTTTCGGGTAACCCTCTACTATAACAGGGAGGAGGTACTCGAGGTGCGAAGTATTCCCTACCATCGCAGACAGATCCAGAGGCTTCGTCTGTGTAAGCTCCCCGAGGATTTCTCTTATCGCTATAAGTATGCTGATCGTAGCTTCTTCCTAAGTGTAGGGCAAGGGCTATCATCGGAAGAGGAAGTACTCTTTGTCCGCTCTGATGGGAGTCTTACAGACACGACCTACACCAACATCCTGCTGGAGCTACCCAAAGGTGACCTAATAACACCCTCGCAACCTCTACTGAAGGGCACTCAACTAAGTCGTCTACTAGAGCAGGGAAAGGTACAGGAGCAGGCGGGGCTAACATGTGAAGACCTTCGTCGTAGCCGTAGGATATACCTTATCAATGCCATGATGCCCCTAGAGGAGGCAATTACCCTTACACCAAACCAAATAATATACTAAGGGCGAAGGCTATTCGCCCCCGCCCTTAGCTCTCTAGTTAATCTGTCTATTCCCTAGGTTGTAGCTCGAGGATGTAGTCCTCGGGCTTGACAGCCTTGCGGTAGATGATCTGAAGCTTTCCGTCCTTTAGTCCCCAGATGTATCCTAGTGCCTCCTTGGCATTCTGTAGGGCAAAGTGTCCCTTGTCATTGCGGTGGAGTACGAAGGAGTCTCTGAGGTTATCTGCACTGCGGGTAAGCTTGAGCGAAGAGTTGAGACGCTGTTGATCCTGTGCGTTGGTGATGATATAGTTGCCACTCTCTTGGTCTAGGGAGATGCTCCATACCTGACGCTGAGGGTTGATGCTATCTGCCTCTGCTACGAGCTGTACACCTTCAGTTGTATTGGTAAGGTAGGCACCTTGGACACGTATGTAGTAGGAGCCTGCTTCGATAAGTGAAGTTGGTAGCTTATCTACCTCGTAGGTATGGGTCTTGCGGTAGCCGGAGTAGAGCTGTCTCTTGAACCAAGCGAGGAAGGGAGCTATGACTTGGTCTGCAGGCTTAGGGTAAGGAGCGTTCAGAGAGCCAGGGAAGTCACGTGAGCGTATAGCTCCTTGCTTGCTTTCGATGCTCTGTAGCTCTTTGTAGCTAGCCATGAACTCCTCAGCTTTGCCCTTAGCCAGTAGGCGCTGCATACGCAGAAGTAGTCCCCCTTGCTGAGCCATGTGGTGGTAGACTTCTACCCAAGGACGGAGTTCCTTGCTTAGGGCTTCGTTTGTCTTGTCTGCGAGGAGAATGGTGGCATCCTCTGCCATGGTACGGAAGCGATCTTGTAGCTTACTCCATGCGATGCGATCCACGTGTCCCTCGAGTAGGCTTTCCTTAAAGCGGGCGATGACGGGGGCTATATCTCGGGACTCACCCTGTAGTCGGAAGCGATGGCCATTGGCACCAGGATCGACGTTGTCCTGAGCGAAGTGGCGGAAGGCCTCTGTCGAGTGAGGGTAAAGTTCCTTGACGGCACCTTCCCAAGCACGGTCTGCATCATAAGCCTTCATATTCCATAGGTAATCCGCTACACCGAATACTCCGACTTTGGATGCCTCTGCGTACTCCATAGGGTTTGCCACAAAGCCACTAACCAGCTGGTCGATGTCGGAGGCATTTCCTCGCATGGGGCCTAGGAGGATGTGATCCACTGCAAAGTCTGTCACTGGATAGTTAAGCCAGATATATCCCTTGCGGCGGATACGAGCATTGACATACTCCATCGTTTCTCGGTCGATCATGGTGACGACGGTCTTTCCTGTCCACATGATCTCGATCTTAGGATTCATCTTCGTGCCTAAGATATCGAGGTAGGCACCCTTGGCCCATGCTTGGTTGTACTGCGTGGGGCATAGGATGAGCGAGCCGATCTTCATACCGGTCTTCTCGAAGTGCTCGTAGAGGTAGTTGAGGAGCTCTGCCTGATGGTGAGCGGACTCATCGTCTGCACTTATATCGTCAAAGAAGACTGCGAAGGAGCGTACACCTAGGCGATACATATCCTCACACTTGCGTACGACAGCCTTGCGATCCTCTTCGGTCCACTTGATGTCTAGTCCAGGATGGATTGCCCAGACGAAGCGTACACCTCTCTGGTGTGCCTGTGTGACGAGCTCGGAGATACGCTTGCGCTCCTGCTCGGGGTACAGCTCCCGCCACTTGTCTCTGTGGTAGGGGTCATCCTTTGGGCCATATATATAGGTATTGAGCTTGGTGCGTCCGTAGAACTTGAACTGCTCGATGCGGTCGCTATGGCTATAAGGGTTGCCGTAGAATCCCTCGACTACCCCACGTAGTCCTACGCTAGGATAGTCAGTGATCTTGCAGTAAGGTACCTGATTGGATGCGAGGAGCTGTCGGAGGCTTTGCAGTCCATAGTAGAGCCCTACTGAGTCTGCACCCACGAGGGTGATCCCCCTAGAGTTGACCTCTAGGTAGTAGCTCTCATCCTGAGTAGGTACCTTGGTGCGGTAGCTGCTGAGTCTAGGGTCAGTCTTTAGCCCAAGGCGTAGATTAGCCTTGGCATATAGCCCCTTGCTCTCTCTGATCTGTGTGAGGGTGAGGGTATCTAGCCTCTGGCGCAGCTGTCGCAGGGGTGTGCTCATCTTGAGCCATCCTAGACTCTCTGTGACTTGTTGCGGTCGTGGGTATAGCTCGGGGATGAGACTCTGAGCCTCCAGAGAGCCTGCGATGAGTGCACTCATTAGAGGGAGAGCCCATGATGGGCGTATACGTGTCATGCGATACAATGTATAGGGTTAAAAGGAAATCAGTATAGGAAGCCGAAGAGCCATACGGGGATGGTCTTGTCTCGGCTTAGGTCACCCTGCTCTAGCACGTAGTAGCGGTCACTGCGGTAACGTCCGCCGAGCTCAGACTCGATCTGTACTGGGTACTTACCATCTATCTCGAATAGAGCTATCGAGGAACGTGAGGCTAGGCGAAACTCGTGTCCCTTGCTTATCTGATTGAAGACAAATGTCCTCAGGAGCTCCGAGCGGTCGGGCTCATCTTCCGAGAGAGCCTTGTAGAGGTTGGGGTTGCCAAGGTAGATCATGGCAGGCTTCTTCGTATCGGTCTCGTCTACTCGGAAGGTAGGACGCAGTACACGGGCATCCGATAGATAGCGGATGTAGTTCATCACCGTTGTCCGTGAGGTCTCTATCTCGTTGGCAAGCTGGGAGACGTTGAGCATCGACAAGGGGGGCTGCTGGGCAAGGAGGAAGATCAGCTTGCGGAGCTTATGCAGGAGTCGCTGCTCGAGTTGCTTGATGAAGAGCAGGTCGACCTCTAGGGTCATGTTGAGGGTCTTCAGCAGGTTCTCCGAGTAGAGCCTTGACTCGAGATGGAAGGGGTAGTAGCCATACTCCAGATACCGATCCATCCATAGGGCTGGATTGACGGAACGCGTGATCTCTCCTACGACCTCCTGGGTACGCTCCATGATATCCTCTAGGGTAAAGGTCGGTAGGACAATCCCATTATCTAGGTGGATGAATTCCCGTAAAGAGAACCCAGCGAGGTGATAGATCGATGTGATAGCTGCCAGCTCTGGGTCTTCCTCATCTAGGTTCATAACCGCCGAGGCGGTGAAGACGATATGTAGGGTGGGGTAGATGCGGTAGCATTGCTTGAACTCCTCCTTCCAGTTGGGGTACTTAAAGACTTGGTCTAGGAGGAGTGTTCGCCCTCCACCCTGGATAAAGCTCCCCGCAAAGTCCACAAGGGAATGAGTAGTGAAGCGGAATTGGTTGAGGTTGATGTAGAGACACTCTGGCGAGGTAGGTGCGAAGTGCCTACGAGCATAGTCGAGTAGGAATGTCGTCTTTCCTACGCCACGTGATCCCTTGATACCGATGATGCGTTGACTCCAGTCAATCTCATCCATTAGCCTGCGTTGCAGACCAGCACGACCATGTCTTAGTAGGTAGGTGTGAGTACGATGTAGGTTGTCCACTTCTTCCTTATTTTGTTGATAGCTTTCTCCTCTAGCCCTGATATCCTTCCAGAGCATGTCAGGCCGAGGGTGTATGTTTGGCAAAAATAACCCTTTCCTAGCGAATAACAAGCCTTTAGCAACGCTAAGTCACCCCAATCTGCCTCGGTTGCAAACTTTACTTCCAAGGCCTATGTGTTCGGTGTATGTGTGAGTGGGTGTTCTTAAGGGATGCTTTTGTACTCAAAGAGGTGCTAGGGGAACCTCATCGGAGGTAGCGAGGGCACCTCTCGTGAGGTACTGAGGGTACCTTGAGTGAGGTTTCCCCGATGCCTCAAGGGGAGAAGGCGGGGCGCTGGCTGGCTCTTCTTATGGGGGATGAGGGATGGTTCGCTCTAAGTACGTCACTTTGTGTATCTTTGTGAGCATACAATAAAAGAATGCAGAATTAGATGGCAGAAGCAACGCCTATATTAGACTTTCAGAGTGTCCAGATCGCTCGGCATGAGCATATCATCTTTGAGGACTTTAGCCTTCAGCTGGCAGCAGGTGAGTTTGTCTACCTAACAGGCCCTGTCGGTATAGGTAAGAGTACCTTACTGAAGACGATCTATGCCGAGGTCCCCATCAAGCAAGGACACGCTAGAGTCTTAGACATTGATCTGGTTAAGATCTCACGTAGGATGCTGCCCGCCCTAAGGCGCAGGATAGGAATTGTCTTTCAGGACTTCAGGCTTCTCCCTGATCAAGATGTCTACAGCAACCTCGACATCATCCTACGTGCCTTCGGCGTCAGCCGAGGGGCAGACCGCAAGGCTAGGATACAGGAGGCTCTCCACGAGGTGGGACTAGAGCGTAAGGACTACAAGTACCCACACGAGCTATCAGGGGGAGAGCAGCAGCGTGTCTGCATCGCACGTGCCCTCATCGGGAATCCAGACCTTATCCTAGCCGATGAGCCTACGGGCAACCTAGACGTGGAGAATGGCCTCGCTACAGTCGAGCTCCTACATCACGTAGCAAAGGAACGAGGGACAGCCGTCCTCATGGCTACCCACAATAGGGTCGTCCTAGAGCGATTCCCTGCGCGATGTATCGAGATGGAAGACCTCTAACGTATCCGGCAAAGAACAAAGAAGTATCGATAGGTGAAAGTAATGAAGTTTGGAGGCACATCAGTAGCCTCCGCCCAGCGTATCCAGCACGTAGCTGACCTCATCACAGCTACTGACGAGCCCAAGGTAGTAGTGCTCTCTGCTATGGCAGGTACGACGAATGCCCTAGTGGAGATCGGTCGCCAACTGATGGCACATCACCGGCATGAGGCTCTGACCATCCTAACGAAGCTCAAACATAAGTATGAGGAGGAGACCCGTCTGCTCTTCCCCGAAGCCAAGAGCTATGATAAGGCATGGACACTGGTCAATGAGACTTTCTTCTTCCTAGAACAAATCTGTTATGCCGAGACCTTCACTCTCTTTGATGAGAAGAAGATCTTGGCTCGTGGAGAGCTCCTGAGTACGGCTATGATGCTGCGCCACCTTGCCGATAGAGGTGTCCATGCTGTAGGCTTGCCCGCTCTGGAGTACATGCGGACAGACAAGCAGGCCGAGCCCGATGAAGCCTTCATCGAACGTCACCTAAGGAGTCTAATCAGCCATGCCCCACAGGGCACTCGACTCTTCATCACAGAGGGCTACATCTGTCGCAATGCATTTGGAGACATTGATAACCTACAACGTGGGGGAAGTGACTACACTGCTACCCTAGTGGGAGCAGCACTCATGGCCGATGAGATCCAGATCTGGACGGACATCGATGGTATGCATAACAATGATCCACGCTACGTGGATGCTACCTCGCCTGTGCGCCGTCTCCACTTCGAGGAGGCCTCTGAACTCGCTTACTTCGGAGCGAAGATTCTTCATCCTACTTGTATCCAGCCAGCCAAGAAACGTAGTATCCCAGTTCGTCTGCTGAATACGCTAGTACCCGAGGCTCCCGGTACCCTGATCTCGCTAGATACGGAAAAGGATATCATCAAGGCCGTAGCGGCAAAGGATGGTATCACGATGATCCGTATCCGCAGTAACCATCAGCTCTCTCACTGGAGCTTCATGGGCAAGGTATTCTCCCTCTTTGAGCACCACTGCATCCCCATAGATATGATTGCCTCTACCGAGGTCTCTATCTCGCTGACTATCGAGCGGCCAACCCTGCCCGATTCCCTACGTAGTGGGCTTCTCCAGCTAGGGGCTATAGAAGTAGAGCATGACCTGACGATCGTATGCGTGGTGGGAGATCTTGAGTGGGAGAATATCGGCTTTGAAGCACAGATCCTCAATGCCCTAAGTGAGATCCCCATCCGAATGATCTCCTATGGTGGGAGTGACTATAACCTAACGGTACTGGTCGAGGCCGAGGATAAACGGCGAACACTACTCGCCCTAAGTGAACACCTCTTCAGACGTAACTCCTAGCGATGAGTGTAGCACCACCTCCCTCCCGTACAGCCCTATGGCTCGGGCTTACTCGCCCGCGTACCCTCTTCTCGGGGCTTAGCTCTGTGCTGGTGGCTCTCTTCTATGCCGCTAGCCTAGGTGCACTCGACTGGGTGAAGGCTGTGCTACTGATCGTCGTAGCTATCTCTGCTCAGATCGGGAGTAACATCGCTAATGATCTCATTGACTATCGGAAGGGGGCAGATACCCAAGAGCGGACGGGACCCCTGCGCCCCCTCTCTAAGGGACTGCTCACAGAGCGAGAGGTACGATGTGCGTTGTACCTTAGCTTACTCTTCCTAGTCGGTGCTGGGGTTGCCTTGGTCGCACTATCCTCGTGGTGGCTGATCCTCGTAGGGGTATTCGTCGTCCTCGGGATCTTTGCTTATTCGGGAGGCCCTTACCCGCTCTCTTATCATGGGCTAGGGGATGTCGCAGTTCTCGTTTTCTTTGGATGGGTACCGACGGTAACGAGCTTCTATATCCTTAGGGGGACGGTGATGGACCTGACCCTTTGGCATCTAGCCACAGCCATAGGACTGGCGAGTGTGAATATACTTGTCGTCAATAACTATCGGGATGTAGAGGAGGATCGTAAGGTCGGTAAGCGAACACTCATAGTACGTATGGGACGGGACTTCGCTCCCCGCTTTTACCTCACTCTCGGGTTGCTCTCTATGGGCTTACTCTACCCGATCTTCTCCTTTTGGGGGATGCTTCTGTTGCTCCCATACGTCTTTCTCTTTACCCATGCGCACCGAGCTCTACAGACAGCGCAGGGTGCAGAGCTTAATCGAGTCTTAGGTTTGACGGCTAGGAATGTCTTCTTCCTCGCGCTACTAGTGGGAGCAATGCTCCTCTTACAGGACTGTGTCGTGTGAACAACCTATGGATATCGACTATTCTAGCAGTATATATTGATCATGGCATTACCTCAGGACGCCTCTCGTGACTATATTAGAGCCCGCTATCAGGCGCTTATAGGATTTGGTCGCCGCCACTCGTGGCTCCGCTACGTATTAGTAGGGGCAGTCACGATTGTCTTTACCCTCTTCATAGGGGAGCGCACGATCTTCTCCTATATGAGACACAAGGAGCGAAAGGCCTTCCTAGAGAAGGAGTATAACTACTATCGTCCCCGATACGAAGCCGACAGCGCTCGCCTCAGTGAGATCCGCAACAATCCAGAGCTTATCGAGCGCATCGCTCGGGAGAAGTACTATATGCATGCACCTGGAGAAGAACTCTTCGTAATAGCACCTCCTGAGCAGACGCAAGATAAATAACTAGATGAAATATGGACAAGAAGTATAAGTACCTATATATAGTCAGCGTCCTAATGCTCCTCTCGGGGGCAGCCCTAGCGATGACTCGGCACACGGCCTTCGATGTGCTCTATACCCTAGGAGGGGTAGGCTATACCTTGTACTATATATTAGCCCCGCTGAGGGATCAGCCTCGGTTGGTACGCCGTGTCGCACGTATGGGGGTCTTCTCTGGGCTACTCTTTACGCTCTCTGGTGTGGCTCGCTTCGGACTCTTCGATGCCTATGGACAGAATGCCTGGCTCGTCTTCCTAGTCCTCGGACTAGTGTATATGTGCTATGGCAATATCCTGCTCTATATCGGAGATAAGAAATCAAAACAGCAATAACCTCGGAATATCCTCCATCAGAATGGATAAACAGATAAAGAAACCTACTGAGACAAGGACGAAGCAGCGAGTCTCCGTCCCTGGTAGTAGAAAGCAACTCCTGAAGCTGACAGTGGCTGAGGAGGGGACTCTTCTGCCCTTCTTGATCGCTTCTCTCTCAGATAAGAGTCGGACTACGATCAAACAACTCCTCCATGACCGCTTTATCTCGGTTAATGGAGAGCCCACGACGCAGTTTGATACCCCGCTTAAGGGGGGGGATGTCGTCAGCCTTCATCCCAACCCTCTGCCTAGTCGGCTCGTACACCCACAGATCGACATCATCTACCAAGATGAGTACTTGATCATCATTCGCAAGGCTGCAGGTATCCCCACCGTAGCTAGCGGCGAAGAGAAGGATAAGACTGCCCTGCGTCTGCTCTCGGAGCATCTAAAGACCTTCAACCCTCAGGCTAAGGTCTACCACGTCACTCGACTAGATAAGGACAGCGCAGGCTTTGTCGTCTTCACTAAGAGCAGGGAGCTACAGACCCGACTGAGTGAGGAGTGGCAGAAGTATTGTCGCCGTCAGCAGTTCGCCGTGGTGACAGAGAGACAGCCTAACCCAAGTGAAGGTCTCCTCGTACCTGCCTCCGATAGCAAGGCTCAGGAGGAGCAGGGTCGTCGAGGACGCTCCCGTACGACAGAGGATACACTTGGGGCTGGACGTGCCTCCTACCGCACTCTTGCCACAGGAGAGACCCGTAGTCTCCTCTCGGTGGATCTTATCTCGGGGCGCAATAACCGCCTTCGTCGTCAGTTTGCCTCTCTCCGTTGTCCCATTGTCGGGGACTGGCGTAATGGCTCATCGGAGAAGGAGCTGGGGTACGTAGCCCTAGAGGGTATTCACCTAAGCCTCGTCCATCCAGTGACAAGTGAAGAGCTAGACTTTAGCCAGCCTATACCGCCTCTCTTCCGTAAACTCCTGCGTACGAATACGTCACCTAGGAGCGTTAAGAGAGCGAAGCCACGGCAGGGACGTGGTAAGTAGTACCGCTGGAAGCCCTCAATGTATAGACCAACATTTTGCACAAATCATAAATTATGAAGACTAAACACAAGCCCTCGCGCTCTCTCCTTCGTTACCTAAGGAGGAGTGCTCTCGGTGTAGCACTTGCCTTCATGGCGCTCACAGGTGCACAAGCACAGATCTTGCGTGACATCGTCAGCTGGACACGTACTGTAGAGGATAACTCACCTACGGAGAAGACGATCGTCCTGACGGCAAGCATCAAGCCCAACTGGCACCTCTATGCCACAGAGCTACCTGCAGGTGGTCCTACCCCCACACACCTTCTCGTGGACAAGATCTCTGGCGCAGAGCTTGTCGGTAAGCTTACCTCTGATGCTAAGCCCATAGAGAAGTATGATCCTAACTTCGAGATGACCCTTCGCTTCTTTAGCGGAAAGGTCTCCTTCCGTCAGAAGATACGCATTACTGACCCCAAGAAGTTTGCCTTCGAGGGGGCTATTCGCCACATGGCCTGCGATGATGAGCGTTGCCTCACACCTAGTAACTGGGATTTCTCCGTTCAAGCTAAGGATCTCGGTAAGCTCTCTGAGGCTGCTCCTGCTGCTACCACAGAGACTCCAGCACCCCAAGATGCTACCCCTAGCGTGGGGGAGCCCTCAGCCGATAGCGCTGCATCTGCCCCAGATACGCTATCGGTGGACCAAGGGATGGCCAAGGATGCTGTCTCAGATCTGTGGGCACCTGTGATACCAGAGTTAAAGGCTTATGGTGACAAGGCTCTTACTCAGGCTGATGGTTCTCTATGGATGCTCCTAGTAGGGGGCTTCCTAGGAGGGCTCGTTGCCCTCGTCACCCCATGTGTATGGCCTATGATCCCAATGACGGTTAGCTTCTTCCTCAAGCGTTCTAAGGATCGCAAGAAGGGGATCCGTGATGCTATACTCTACGGGATCTCGATCATCGTTATCTACGTGGCTCTAGGGCTGGCTGTCTCGGCTGCCTTTGGTGCAAGTGCATTGAATGACCTAGCGACGAATGCGTACTTCAATATTGCCTTCTTCCTCCTACTCGTCTTCTTTGCCATCTCCTTCTTCGGGGCATTCGAGCTTGTCCTCCCCGCATCATGGACGAGCAAGATGGACCAAAAGGCCGACTCTGCCTCTGGCCTGGTGAGCATCTTCTTCATGGCCTTCACCCTGTCTCTCGTCTCCTTCTCCTGCACCGGCCCTATCATCGGGACACTGCTGGTACAGGCAGCGACGTCCTCCTCGGGGATCTTGGCTCCTGCTATAGGGATGCTTGGCTTTGCTCTAGCACTTGCCCTTCCCTTCACACTCTTCGCCATCTTCCCGAATCTCCTGCAGTCCATGCCAAAGAGTGGTGGGTGGCTCAACTCTGTGAAGGTCGTACTAGCCTTCATTGAGCTCGCTCTCGCCCTGAAGTTCCTCTCTGTCGCAGACCTAGCTTACGGATGGCACATCCTAGACCGTGAGGTCTTCCTCTCGCTCTGGATCGTGATCTTCACTCTGCTCGGACTGTATCTGATTGGTAAGATTCGCTTCCCTCACGATACCCCTCAGGAGAAGACTCCTATACCAGCCCTTTTCCTAGCGATCGTCTCGTTTGCCTTTGCGCTCTATATGGTGCCAGGGCTCGTGGGAGCACCTCTTCGTGCTATCAGTGCCTTCTCTCCTCCGCTGAGCACGCAGGATCTCAATCTCTATAAGGGTGAGGTACACGCTCAGTTCTCAGACTATGAGACGGGTATGGCCTATGCTAAGCAGGTAGGTAAGCCTGTGATCATAGACTTCTCGGGCTATGGTTGTGTGAACTGCCGTAAGATGGAGGCCTCCGTATGGACTGATGCTAATGTCAAGGCCACCCTCGACAACGACTATGTCCTCATCACCCTCATGGTCGATGAGAAGACGGCACTACCAGAGACTATCGAGGTCGAGGAGGCAGGTAAGAAGGTCAAGCTACGTACGATCGGCGACAAGTGGAGCTATCTACAGCGCATGAAGTTCGGTGCTAATGCCCAGCCCTTCTATGTCCTACTGGATAACGAGGGTAAGCCTCTTGCCTCCTCCTATGCTTACAACGAAGATGTACCTGCCTATATGGACTTCCTCAAGAGTGGTCTAGCGGAGTACACAGCTCGCAAGAAGTAAGATGTCGCATACAAGAGAAGAGAAGCTCGCAGCCTTCAGCCGTCTACTAGACGTGCTGGAGCGCCTGCGTGCCGAGTGCCCTTGGGATAGGGAGCAGACCAACGAGAGCCTTCGTACGAATACCATCGAGGAGGTCTATGAGCTCTCCGATGCCCTCCTCAGGGGAGAGCCCGAGGAGATCAAGAAAGAACTCGGGGATGTCCTCCTGCATATCGTCTTCTACAGCCGTATAGGTGAGGAGAAGGGACTCTACGATATCGCCGATGTCTCGCATGCGCTCTGTGATAAGCTCATCTACCGTCATCCCCATGTCTATGGGGAGGCTACGGCCGAGAGCACAGATATAGTCCTAGAGCGATGGGAAGAGCTCAAGCAAAAGGAGAAGGATGGTAACAAGACCGTCCTCTGGGGTGTCCCAGATTCCCTACCTACCCTCATCAAGGCCTATCGCATACAGGATAAGGCTCGTGGTGTGGGCTTCGACTGGGAGAAGCCCGAGGACGTCTGGGCTAAGGTCGAGGAGGAGCTCCAGGAGCTTCGTGAGGCCGTAGCTCACCACGATGCTGATGCCATGGAGGCAGAGCTCGGGGACTTCCTCTTCAGTGTGATCAATGCTGCACGTAAGTATAAGATCAATCCCGACAATGCCCTTAGCCGTACGAATGAGAAGTTTATTCATCGCTTCGGCTATATAGAGGCAAAAGCCAAGGAGCAGGGGCGCTCGATCAAGGATATGACCCTTGGCGAGATGGATGCCTTCTGGGAGGAGGCAAAGGCTCTCGAGCCTAAGGCTTAGTCTTCCCCTCTCGATATGCTACTATCTAGCTACTGACCTCACTACACCATTGCCCTCTGATGATCTAGGGGTGAGGTGTGGTGAGGTCTGCTTTTTGTATCTCTCCTATCCAAGTATAGATGTCTTATCCAGCGACCAATATTCGTCTACTCATCACTCATCGTGAGGCCGATGAGTCTACGATCATCCTAGCGGAGGGGCTTGCGGCTCTCCCAGACTTCGAGGTATACATGACTCGGGAGGGTATCGCCTCAGCTGTCGTTGAGCGAGGGGTGACCTACCTGCCCAGCCCCCCGATCACGGGCAAGGTGAACCTATCGGTGTGTCGTCTCCTGCGCCGATATATGCGCCAGTACCACTTCACGCACACCTACTCCCCGGGTAGTTCGGGGCTATCGAATGCACTCCTAGCGACCCTATTCTCCTCGGTGAAGAATATAGCCTACCGGGGGACGGGAGCTCGTATTCGTCGTACGGATCCCACTTACTACCTCGGTATCCTGAACCCGCGGGTACATCATATCGTCTGTGAGACGGAGCATGTGGCTGCCTACCTACGTACTTTCTTCTCTCCATCCAAGCTCACGGTGGCGACCAAGCCCTTCTCTCTGCCCTGGGCTGATCAAGCTCTCCGCTCTCCCATTGAGCTGCCCGAGCTACAGGGGAAGTCACTGCGTCTGGTGATGGTCGCCAACAATAGGGGGCGTCCCTTTAAGGGGCTACACACCCTACTAGAGGCCATGCTACTACTCCGAGATGATAGGATCGGACTAACGCTAGTGGGAGACTATGATGAGCAGGAGCGGCTCTTCGTCCAGTCTAGCCCGATTGCCCCCAATATCCTTTTCCTAGGCGAGCGACCAGAGGCTATGCGCTATATGGCTGCCTCCGATGTCTATGTCCTTCCGAGCTGGCGTGATGCCTCTCCACGTGTCGTACGTGAGGCGATGTCTCTGTCTCTGCCCACGATCGTCAGTGACATCCCGGGTAGTAGGGACTTGATCCTGCCAGGTGAGACGGGGCTACTCGCACCAGCCCAAGATCCCGAAGCGTTGGCTAAGGCTATCCTTTGGATGCTAGAGCATCCCGAGGAGCGTAGAGCTATGGGGCGTCTAGGACGTGAGCGTATAGCACGTGACTTCAGCCCCGAGCGTTATACGGAGATCTTCGCCTACCTCTTCCGCTCTCTAGCTGTCTAACTCTTCACATGAGTCCTCCAGGTGGGGACTAACGCTTGTTTATCCTGCTAGTTGCTAAGGGGGACTTATACCATCTAATGGACTTCCTCCGTTTACCTAGGGTAACAAGATGTATATCATACATGGGGCTATGCCCCTAATAACTTCAGACTAAGAACAACAAGATGAAGAAACTATTTGCAATGGCTGTACTCCTCTTCTCGACGCTAGGGATCAGTGCTCAGAGCTTCGGGATCAAGGGGGGTATCGGCTACTCCACACTCAACGGTGGTAAGATGAACGGTGCCGAGATGAAGGGACGTGGGAGCTTCTACGCAGGGGCTTTCATCGAACTTCCGATGACCTCCTTCCTAGCTCTACAGCCCGAGGTAATCTACTCGCAGCAGGGCGCTAAGTGGGAAGCAACGCACCTAGGACAGACGGTCTCCCTACAGCTCAAGACCAGCTATATCAATGTCCCCGTGATGGCTAAGCTCAAGCTCGGGAACCTCTCCCTCATGGCTGGACCTCAGCTGGGCTTCCTCGTCGGAACGCCCACGCAAGAGATCGCCCTCAATAACAACTCTGTGAAGCTCAATAAGGACACCTTTGCCTCGCTTGACTTCGGTGTCGGTGCAGGGGTTGAGTTCCTGATCACCAAGGGGGTATTACTCGACCTTCGCTATACGCATGGGTTGATCAATACGCTTGATAAGAACAACTCTTCACTGAAGCAGCTCCAGATCAGTGATAAGAATAACTTCAAGAACGCTACGCTTACCCTAGGTCTAGGTCTCAAGATCTAACCCACTCCGTAAGTCTTAGCACTGGGTAGCCCACCTCACTCTGGTACACTAGGCCAGAGAGAGGTGGGCTTACTATTTGGGGTGTGTCGGGAAGAGGACTAATTAGCTTTGGGCTGTCTCGGGCGTAGGTGGCTGGAGCGAAGGATATGCTCCTTCTGTAGCACGCTCTGTATCGGATATTCTAGGAGGGTGAGAGAGGACATACCGAGAGGGGGGAAGAGAACACGTAATGCTCGCTCTCGTCACCTTACATAGGTGATGGGAGCGAGCATTACGTGTCCTCTTTTAGGGGGATTATATGACCTTGGGTGGGGGCTTGGAGAGGTTGTTATTCCCGAGGTGTGAGGTCGTTCCTAGAGCTGTGGTGTATCGGGATGGATACTTCCCTCCACTCATATCTGATAGCAGAGTGCGTAGTGTCGCACATCTATGATAGCCTTGCATCGGAGTCCTCTGTGGTGTCCCTAGGAGGTAGCAGAGGGGGTAGCAAGCTACTAGGGGAGTGCGTAGCTCTATTCGCTGTCGAGTGGATACCCGAATTCTTGTCCTAGAGGAGGGTATGGGCTCTATCTCGTGATCTGGTAGAACCGCTTATATAGGAAGATCCCCAGCAGGAGGAGGCTGATCGGGAAGGAGCTCCATATAGCCGTGAGCCTCAGCCCTGCATCCTCGATACCCATGAGGAATCCAAAGATATAGGAGAGCAAAGGAGCGAGTATGAGGTGAATAGCACAGGCATAGAGGGTCATGCGCTTGACATCCTCCATACCTCTTAGGGCATTGCCATAGATTACTTGTAGGGCATCTCCGGGTTGGTAGAGCGCCATAGGGATGACTGCTACGGAGGTCATCAGGATGACGGCTGGGTCGTCACTGAAGATATACCCGACCTGGTGCCTTAGGACGAGTAGCCCGAGCATGACCACTAGGGCTGTGCCCTCCGCTAGAGCGAGAGCTATAACGGCGGTCTGCCTTGCCCGTCTCTTGTCCCCTGTGCTGTGGGCACGGCTCACGAGTATCGTCGTGGCTGCTCCTAGCCCATAGTAGACGAGGTAGCCGAGTAGAGTCAGGGTGACTAGGATCTGATGTACAGCTAGGGCATCTACTCCTAGAGGGGTGACCAATAGGATAGCGAAGGCCCATGCTCCTGCCTCTACTCCCATCTGCACCCCGATGGGTAAACCCAGTCGGAAGAGACGCTGTATGTAGGGGGTACGCCAGCCTCGCTCCCGGAAGGCCCGGTAGGGTGTCCTGAGGTCTTGACTTCGGCGCAGGACATAGACTAGGGCGATGAGCATATAGATTCGGGCTAGTAGGGTAGAGAGTCCCGCCCCGAAGAGCCCAAGTTCGGGAGCTCCCAGCTCGCCGAATATCAGGAGGTAGTTGCCTAGTATGTTCAGCGCATTCGAACTTAGGATGATCCACATCGGTACCCTCGTACGTCCGATCCCGTCAAAGAACTGCTTGAGAGCTCCCGAAGCCATGAAGACGGCGAACGAGATGAGCTGTAGGATGAAGTAGGATCGTACCTGAGGGAGGAGGTGCGGTGGTAGCTTGAACTGCCCGAGCAGGGTATAGATCACGAGCAGAGCGAGGGTGAGTGCTCCGCCTACCCAGAGGTTTAGTAGACTACTATGTCGCAGTAGTCTCCCTAGTCGTGGCTGATCTCCTCGTGCAAAGGAGCTGGAGATGAGTGGTGTGAGCCCATAAGTGAAGCCCATACCTAGGACGAAGAAGACGGAGAAGATGTTATTGACGAACGAGGCGGAGGCTAGGGCATCCGTATGGTATTTGCCGACCATGATGTTGTCGGCGAAGTTCACCGTGATAATCCCTAGCTGTCCTAGGATGATCGGTGTACCTATGCGGAGTAGCTCCGCAAGTGAACTGCGGCGCTCGCTCCATCGACTGCCCGTAGGCTCAATGTGTAAGTCTCTATTATCTCCCATACTTATGCCCACAAAGGTAGCTATTGTACACTGACTATCTAGCCTGCTACCCTAATCTAGGGGACTAAGTAACCTCTCCTATGTCAGAGTGAATGCCCCGTCAGTGTGATAGACCTAAGAGCCTAGATCGGGATACTCTACCCGAGGATGCCTAGGGGACTAAGCAACCTCTCCTATGTCAGAGTGGATGCCCCGTCAGTGTGATAGACCTAAGAGCCTAGATCGGGATACTCTACCCGAGG
>NZ_CAJZFJ010000047.1 GCF_915070105.1 uncultured Porphyromonas sp. | reverse complement strand
GTTCTACGACCTAAAGGCCATCAATGACGACCTTCGCCAACTTGACTTTAAGAAGAACCTAGAGGCCAAGCAAGCCCTACTGCAGGAGCTCCGTGAGCTCGATGCCGTGAAGGATGTCATCGCAGCTCACCGTAAGCTACAGGAGCTGACAGCACAATGGCATGAGCTCGGCCCTGTGTCTAAGGAACTAAGGCAAGAGATTAATACCGAATTCAAGCAGCTAGCAGGTGCACTACATAAGCGTCACCAGGACTTCCACGACAAGCGTAAGGCCACAGAGGAGGAAAACCTCCAGGCCAAGACCAATATATGTATCAAGGTCGAAGAGCTCCTGATCGATGGTGTCCTAACCACCTATGCTGCTTGGTCTAAGGCTACCGATCAGATCAAGGCTATGCAAGCCGAGTGGCGCACAATCGGCTATGCTCCTCGCAAGGACAATGATATGATCTACCAGCGCTTCCGTGCAGGTGTAGATGCCTTCTTCCGCCATCGTGGTGACTTTATGAAGAAGGTTCAGGATCATAGCGATGAGGTGCTGAAGGTCAAGCGTGACCTCATAGAGCGCGCCAAGGCTCTACGTGAAAGCACCGACTGGGAGGCCACTGCCGAGGCTCTCAAGCAGCTCCAGAAGGAGTGGCAGGAAGCTGGCTCTGTATCGCAGAAGTATAGTCAGAAGATATGGGAAGAGTTCAGAGAGAGCTTCGACTACTTCTTCGAGCGTCGTAAGAAGGAAGGAGCACGCAAGTCTGGCATATACCACGAGGCACGTAAGAGCCTAGCCATAAAGCGTGAGATCCTCAAGGAGCTGACAGCTATCAACGAAGGCGAAGAGCCCGAGAACCTAAGAGAACTACTAGCCGAATATAACGAGCGCTGGAAGCAGGCTGGCTCTGTCCCCCACAAGGAGAAAGAGGCCATCAACGCAGCCTACAGAGAACTCCTCGATGCACTTCATGGCAAGCTGAGGAAGCACCGCTCCGAGCGAAGACTCTCTGGCTATGGGGCATCCCTAGATAACCTAGAGAACAAGGGAAGCAACCTACAGACTGAGCACTCTCGCCTGCAGCGACATCTCGACAGACAGCGTGCAGAGCTGAATACGTACGAGAACAACCTAACGTTCCTCAACGTAAGTAGCAAGAGTGGCTCGACTCTCCTGAATGAGATTGAGCGGAAGCGAGATGCCCTAATAGCAGATATTGAGCTTACTGAGAAGAAGCTCCGACTACTCGAACAGAAGGAGCGTGAGACAGAGCAGGAGGGGGAATAACCCTCTAGCTTATGCCTCGAGCTAAGAGAGCTATAGGGTATGCTTCGCGGGATCATTCATTATGGTCTACACTTCATCGCTCCCTACTTCATTGCTTATTTGTGGGGGAGGTCTAGGCAGGTCAAGGCTTACTTCATCCTACTAGCTACTATGCTGGTGGATCTGGATCACCTACTTGTACGGCCTATCTTTGACCCCAATAGATGTAGTGTAGGCTTCCATCTATTGCACTCTTATCCGATGATCGCTCTATATGCGCTACTCTGTATCCTACCTCTGCGCAGGCTCGGTCTACCATGGTGGGTGCGAGTCGTAGGAGTCGGGTTACTCTTCCACATGGTGACTGACTGGCAAGACTTCTACCTTTGGCGATAGCCTACAGAGGATGGGTGCCCCATCAGAAAGGACAGAGGCTCATATTTTAGCATAAAGGAATAAGCCCCAGGTGTGAAATGCACACCTGGGGCTTATTCCTTTTATGTAGAAGAGAGTGGTCGTGATAGATCACCTCTTCCAGAAGTATGGAGTAAGGATACCGAGTACTGTGAAGACTTCTAGTCGCCCAGCGAGCATAAGGAAGCAAAGTATGCTCTTCGTAAAGGCTCCTGCTTCGCTCACTGAGAGTCCGTACTTACCGATGCCTGGGCCAGAGTTACTGATAGCAGAGCATGTTATACTGACACTGGAAATGAAGTCATTCTGATCCATCAAGAGCAGGGTAGCCCCCATAAAGATCAACATGATGTACATAACGCAGAAAGCCAAGACCTGATGCACCGCACTCACACTGAGCTGACGCTTGTTCATCAGCACGGGGGTAAGTAGATGCGGGTGAATCTGCTTCTTGAATTCGTTGTATAGGTTCTTGAGCAGTACTAGGAAGCGGGCACTCTTCAGCCCTCCAGAGGTCGAACCTGCACAGCCATTGACGAACATTAGGATAAGCGCAAGCATCCATATAAATGGCCCCAGATGGGTCAGGTCCATAGATACATACCCGGTACTGGAGCCTAAGGAGATGGTCTGAAATAGGGCAAAGCGTACATTCTCCTCTATGGTGGGATACTGGCCACGTTGGTATAGGCTCACTGCCATCATTACGCCAATCGAGAGGATGAAGAGGCTAAAGAAGCGAAACTCTTCGTCCTTAAATAAGCGTCCGGGCTTCCCCGTGAGGGCAAAGAACACCAGGGTCAGGTTCAAGCTCCCGATGTACATAAAGCCCGAGATCACATAGTCTACATAGGGAGAGTGAAAGGCCTCTATACTAGCATTACGGGTAGAATATCCACCAGTAGAGATACAGGTCAAGGCATGGCAGACAGCATCGAAGAGGCACATCGGTCCTAGCCATAAGAGTACAATCAGCACCAACGTCTCTGCCAGATAGACGAGCCAAAGAGCCTTGGCAACGTCCGTAATACGAGGGAAGAAGCGGTCATGCGTGATACCAGTCGTCTCGGCATTGTAGAGCTGAGTAGCTCCACCACCGAAGATAGGCATCAGTGCTACGGTGAAGACGACGATACCTACCCCACCCTGCCACTGTGTGATACTGCGCCAAAAGAGTAGAGAGCGTGGCAGAGACTCTACATCCTCAAAGATCGTAGCTCCCGTAGTCGTAAAGCCCGAGACCGTCTCGAAGAAAGCATCAAGAGCATTATCTGTCGCTCCATACATGAGGAAGGGAAGCATCCCGATAAGCGAGAGCAAGACCCAAGTTAGGGTCACTGTAAGCATCCCCTCTCGACGTGTCGCTTGCTTCTTCTTTTTGACTTCCTTTCCTAGTCCTAGGAGGGGAAGCCCTACGCCAGTGAAGGCTAAGACCGTTCCAGCCCAAGGGAGGAAAGACTCACCCAGGCAGATAGCTAAGATAAGTATCCCGACTATGACACCAGCCTCCAGTAGGCACATCATGCCTAGGACACGACTGATGAATCGGAAGTTAATGGAGTGCATAGCTTCCACCTTATACTAGAAGAGCTTGTTCAGCTCATTGATAGAGACATCGTGGTAGAAGATGACCACATGGTCATAGGGCTCGAAGACCGTGTCACCATCGATCATAGCAGGTGTGCCATTGCGGATCATCCCACCGAAGGTAATGTTGGAGGGGAGGTTCAGTTGGCTGACCTTCTTCCCAACGATCTTGGAGTCTCGGCGGGCAACGAGTTCGACGACCTCAGCATTGCTTACGAGTGAGAGGCAGGTGACCTGCCCTGTCTGCTGTCCGAGGAGGATGCGGTAGATATAGCCTGCAGCTAGGAGCTTCTTGTTGATCAGAGTCCCAATATCAAGGCGATAGGCCAAGGGGATATAGTCGATATTCTCCTCCTTAGCGATCGTCTTGTAGACGTTGTACCTCTTGGCAGCCAAGCAGGCAAGGACATTAGTCTCTGAGTTCTCCGTGAGAGCGACAAATACCTGAGCATCACTTAGCCCTACCTCCTCACAGATCTCGGGGTCACGTCCATCTCCGTGATAGATCTCTACGTTGGCAGGCATACGCTCAGAGAGACGTAGACACTTGTCCTTATTGATCTCTATGAGGGCTATCTGGATGTTGGATGGGATCTTGGTGATGGCTCTTAGTGCTACTGGGCTAGCCCCCATTATGACGATACGCCGTATCTCAGGAGCGTCTTTACCAGCTAGCTGACGAATAACATCAGTGTGCTCTACTCCACAGGTGAAGAAGACGAGGTCGTTATGCTCAATCAGAGTACGACCACTCGGAATGATCGTATCTAAGTCTCGCTTTATGGCGACGATATGATAGGATTTGGACTCCGCCTCGGGTAGCATTCCCTTGAGCTCGTGGAGGTGCTTGCCCACAATGGGGGATCCTCGGCGTACCTTGACTCCGATGAGTGCTAGTGCACCATTGAAGAGAGTGATGTACTGACGAGCCCAGGGGTACTTCGTGATAGCAGCGATCTCGTTGGCAGCGAGTTCCTCGGGATAGATCATCCAGTCTACCCCGAGCTCTTCTAATAGCTTACCATATTCTGCCTCCAGGTACTCTGCATTATTGATGCGAGCTATGGTGTGCTTGGCTCCCACACGCTTGGCTAGCGCACAGGCCATAATGTTCGTGGACTCGTTGGGAGTCACCCCTACGAAGAGATCTGCACCCTCTACATGGGCATTCTCTAGGTCTGAGAGGAGCGTAGGACTACCCTCTATGGGAAGAACCTCTAGGTGGTGCGCTGCTCGTTCAAGTTTCTTCGCATCTGAGTCCAAGAGGACGATGTTCTGATCCTCATTGGAGAGCATCTTAGCCAGATGTGTCCCCACTTCGCCTGCACCTGCGATTATGATCCGCATTTTCTCTATGGTTGGGTGGCTAGGAGCTCCTTAGCCGTCTGATATATAGCCTCTTCATCTAGGCCACAGTACTTCCGCTGTTCTGCGGGCGTCCCATGGGCGATGAATTCATCGGGTAGTCCGAGACACTTGATCCTCGCTGTGAAGCCTCGCTCCATAGCGAGCTGTAGAATACCCGAGCCTACGCCCCCATTGAGGCATCCTTCCTCGATGGTAATTACACGCTTGCTCTGGCGGAATACCTGCTCCAAAGTCCCTTCATCGAGGGGCTTGGCAAAGACAAGATCGACATGTCCCACTGCGTAGCCCTCTCTCTGTAGGCGCTCTACGACACGGCTCACTGTCACTCCGAGTGGGCCAAGGGATAGGAAGGTAAGGTCCTCACCCGAGGAGAGTACCCGTGACTTAGCATAGGGATAGGACAGCATCGGCTGTCGCCAGTCTATGACTGACCCCGAGCCTCTAGGATAACGAATAGCGATAGGGCCAGACCACTCGAAGCAGGCGGAGCGCATCAGGTGCCTTAGC
This sequence comes from uncultured Porphyromonas sp., assembly GCF_915070105.1. GTDB lineage: Bacteria > Bacteroidota > Bacteroidia > Bacteroidales > Porphyromonadaceae > Porphyromonas. The sequence goes on along the minus strand of NZ_CAJZFJ010000047.1, from coordinate 12,201 downwards.
TGTATCTCATCATAAGGAGAGCAAACGGTCATTCCAGGGATTGTCCTGAGATAGGCTATATCGAAGGCACCCTGATGGGTCGCTCCATCCTCCCCGACTAGCCCTGCACGATCGAGACAGAAGACGACATGACTCTCCGTGAGTGCCACATCATGAATGAGCTGATCATAGGCTCGCTGCATGAATGTGGAGTAGATGTTGCACACGGGGATTAGGCCCTCGGCGGCCAAGCCAGAGGAGAAGGTCACAGCATGCTCCTCTGCTATCCCCACATCGAATGATCGCTGAGGGTAAGCCTCCATCATATAGGTCATTGAGCATCCTGTTGGCATGGCTGGTGTGACGGCTATTATACGCTCATCTTCATCAGCGAGCTCGACGAGCGTATGCCCGAAGACATCCTGATACTTAGGCGGCTGGGGGGTAGCACTACCTAGGACACGCTCTCCCGTCATGGGATCAAACTTCCCTGGGGCATGCCATACCGTGGGATCTTCCTCTGCTGGGGTGTAGCCCTTCCCCTTCTTAGTGCTGATATGTAGGATACGAGGCCCCTTCATATCACGGATATCCTGTAGGATCTGTACGAGGTGCGCTATATCGTGCCCATCTGTAGGGCCTAGGTATCGGATACTGAAGCTATCGAAGAAGTTGCTCTGCCCCGAGATTAGGGACTTGACTCTATTATTGAAGCGTAGCAACCCCTTGCGCTGATCCTCCTGGATGATGTGCAGCTTGCGCAGGGCACGATACATATCGTAGCGCATGCTGTTGTAGGTGGGATTGGTCAGCAGATTGACCATGTGCTTATTGAGCCCACCGACATTGTGGTCGATGGACATATTGTTGTCGTTGAGGATCACAAGGAGGTTATTGGGGAAGGAGGAGGCATTGTTCAGCCCCTCAAAGGCCATCCCTCCCGACATCGCACCATCACCGATAAAGGCTACGACACGGCGATGCTCCTCCTTCAGCGCAACGGCTACAGCCATCCCGAGAGCTGCCGAAATAGAGTTCGAAGCGTGCCCTGCTGCGAATGTATCGTACTCACTCTCGGATGGGATCGGGAAGCCTGCTAGCCCACCCCACTTGCGCAGTGTGCCGAAGGCCTCTCGGCGCCCTGTGAGGATCTTATGGACATAGGCCTGATGCCCCACGTCCCACACGATCCTATCCTCAGGAGTATCGAAGACGTAGTGCATGGCTACGGTGATCTCTACGGCTCCAAGGTTTGCACCGAGGTGTCCGGGGTTGACCGAGAGCGCCTCAAGCATGAAGCGACGGATCTCGGCACAGAGGTGCGGTAGTTGATCAGGGCTGAGACGGCGAAGATCCCTAGGCTCCCGGATCTTGTCTAGGAGCGGATAGCCTATCTCAGCTGATGAGGTGGGGGTGGTCTGTGATTCCTCTTGTTGTAGCACGTCTTACGGGCCTTTAGTGATAGATATACTCTAGTAGCTCCTCTTCGCTAAGCGTCTTCTGCTCGCCTAGGTGCATATCCTTTAGGGTAAAGCGTCCCGAGAGACGTTCCTCTTCGCCGACGAGGACGACATAGGGGATATGTAGGCTATCGGCATAGCTCATCTGCTTCTTGATCTTGGTGGGCTCAGGATAGAGCTCACAGCGCACTCCCGCACGGCGAAGGCGGGCGATGATGGGCATGAGATAGAGCGCATCCTCCTGCCCGAAGTTGGCAAAGAGCACCTGAGTACCGGTCTCTGCATCTTCGGGGAAGAGCCCTAGCTCTAGCAGGACATCATAGATACGGTCTGCGCCGAAGGAGATCCCTACCCCACTCAGTCCTCCGAGGCCGAAGATCCCCGTGAGGTCATCATAGCGTCCACCGCCTGAGATACTTCCCATAGCGGCATCCAGAGCCTTGACCTCTAGGATAGCTCCTGTATAGTAGGATAGCCCACGGGCTAGGCTAAGGTCTATAGCTAGCTCTGCGGTGAAGTCCAGGTGGTCGGTATGGTCGAGGATGAAGAGTAGCTCCTCGATCCCCTTCTGCCCCTGCTCTGACTGAGCTAGTAGGGAGGATAGCCGCTGGAGCTTCTCCCGATTAGTGCCCGAGAGTGAGAGCAAAGGGCGTAGTCGCTCTAGCTCCTGCTCGGTGAAGGCCTTGCTTCGGAGCTCATCGAATACCTTCTCCTCCCCTATCTTGTCGAGCTTGTCGATCGCCGTCGTGATATCGATCAGCCGATCCTCAGCTCCTATGACTTCAGCGATACCGCCGAGTATCTTTCGGTTGTTCAGTAGGATGCGTACACGCAGACCTAGACGGCGGTAGACCTCGTCTATGATCTGTAGTAGCTCCACTTCATTGAGGAGCGAGGTGGAGCCGATCACATCCGCATCGCACTGGTAGAACTCTCGGTAGCGCCCCTTCTGTGGGCGGTCAGCACGCCATACGGGCTGTATCTGATAGCGACGGAAGGGCAACGTAAGCTCTGAGCGATGCATGACCACGTAGCGAGCAAAGGGTACGGTCAGATCGTAGCGTAGCCCCTTCTCACAAGCTTTATTGGCGAAGCGTGTGGCATTGCGCTCCAGTAGCTCCTCATCGCTGAAGTCCCGTAGGGCATCCCCAGAGTTCAGCACCTTGAAGAGTAGACGGTCGCCCTCCTCTCCATATTTGCCCATTAGGGTAGAGAGCTGCTCCATCGTTGGGGTCTCGATCTGGCGGTAGCCAAAGAGAGCGTAGACCTCTCGGATGGTGTCGAAGATATAGTTACGTCGTGCCATCTCTACTGGCCCGAAGTCTCGCATACCCTTAGGGATCGTTGGTTTCTGCATCGCTTAGTAGCTTAATATATGTCTTAAGTATCGAAGTCTTATGTTAGCACTGCCCCCTCTTTCGTACGAGAAGGCTAAATCGTGTGGCATATTCGTTCCGCTCATCTGCGGGATATTCCTGCACTTCCTGCTCCACCCACTGCTCCATGTCAAGGGCAGGGAAGAATGTATCCGCTCCAGGGAAGGAAGCTCGGACGTATGTCAGATAGATCCTATCTACCCGTGGGAGGAAGGCTCCATAGATCGCTCCTCCACCGATGACGAAGACCTCTTCGTCCTGCTCTACCTCGGAGAGAGCCTCCTCGACCGAGGCATAAACCTCTGCCCCGGGCAGAGAGCCTAGAGTACGGCTGATGACGATATTGCGTCTATTGGGCAGAGCGCCATTGGGGAGGGACTCATAGGTACGTCGTCCCATGAGTATGGTATGTCCTGTCGTCAGAGCCTTGAAGCGTCGGAGGTCGTCAGAGAGCCGCCATAGGAGCTGGTTGTCCTTACCGATCGCTCTATCCTCACCCATAGCGACGATGATGGAGAGTATCATATCTACGTATCTTGTCCTATAAGGGGGGTTAGACGGAGACCTTTGCTGCTATGTGGGGATAGGGCTCATAGCCTATGAGCTCAAAGTCCTCATAGGTGAAGTCCTCCAGCTGACGGATCTGTGGGTTGAGCTTCATCTGAGGTAGCTCCTTAGGTGTACGCTCTAGCTGGAGCTCGACCTGCTCTAGGTGATCTCGATAGATATGGACATCTCCGAAGGTATGGACGAAGTCCCCTACCTCCAGTCCCGTCACCTGTGCGATCATCATCAGCAGCAGGGCATAGGAAGCAATATTGAAGGGTACACCGAGGAATACATCCGCACTACGCTGATAGAGCTGTAGGCTGAGTCTCCCCTCGGCCACGTAGAACTGCATCAGGCAGTGACATGGAGCGAGTGCCATCTGATCAAGCTGGGCTACATTCCATGCCGAGACGAGCATTCGCCGACTATCGGGGTCTCGCCTTAGCTGATCGATGATCTGCTGAATCTGGTCGATATGCCCCCCTTGGTAGTCAGGCCAGGAGCGCCACTGGTAGCCGTAGATGGGCCCCAGGTCTCCATCCTCACGTGCCCACTCATTCCAGATCCTCACCCCATGCTCCTGTAGGTAATGCACGTTGGTATCGCCCCGTAGGAACCATAGGAGCTCGTAGATAATACTCTTCAGATGGAGCTTCTTGGTCGTCAAGAGGGGGAATCCCTCCCTAAGATCGAAGCGCATCTGATAGCCAAAGGTGCTGATCGTCCCCGTACCGGTACGATCGCCCTTCTCTCTACCTGTCGCTAGGATGTGGCGGAGTAAGTCTTGATATTGCTTCATTGCTTTGTTCCCTGTGCCGAAGTCTTTTTGTTTACAAAGATACATAAATTAGCCCCCTCAGCCTAATAGAATTAGGCGCACCACTGAGGGACATAGAGGTGCACCAGAACTACTATATATATGTATGGCTGAGGAGCGACGTATCAGAGAGTGGCATCATCATGCGCCCCTACAATGAGCCATGTGCCAGATAGCTATATATTCGGTGTAATTTATCGAAGAACTAGCACCCCATCTACGAGGTACAAAGCTCTCCAAAGGGAAAACCTAAGCGTCTCCCATCTAGGCCTCTATCCCCTATCTGACTGTCTCCTAGGATAGCTCTGTTTGCCACGTCCCCCCAATGGCAAAGCGTCTTCCTACCCTCCGATCTAACTAGCTCTGTATCGCACACATCGAGAGGGAGCTAGTGGACATACTGAGAAGGGTGAATAGGACATATAATGTTCGCAGTCGTCACCTTACATAGGTGACGACTGCGAACATACCGACACCTCTCCTAGGCTCATTATATGTATTCTGTAGGGCAGTAGATACGCCCACTACATGCAATGTGCATTCTCCACCCCGTAGTCACCGGCAGGATCATGGATTTTAGTCTCTTGTATCATACCATCGTAGGCTCTTATTCTCACCTAAGTACTATACTACCAATTCGAAGGCTTTACGGAGAGATGCACGATACAAGCCCCTAAAGCTGAGGGCTAATCCACGAAACCACTAGAGATCGAGGGGCTAAGTGGGTGAAGAGCCTACACCCTGGATAGAAGCATCTGTATCCTAGGTATAGACTTACCAAGTGTATACCTGCTACCTAAGAGGGAAATGTGTACACGCTTGTACACTACTGTATACCCACGTGTATACTACTGTGTACACGCGTGTACACTACCTCGCTCTAGGTATGAGCTCAGTAGAGTCTTCCCGCATTGGCTTCTGCGGAGCTAAGGACTAGGCGCTCTCGTTAAGTCTAAGCCTTTCTTGGACATGCTATTATCCCCTCAGAAAGGGACAAAGAGTGGAGGATACAATGAGAGCTGTATCTCCCGCTCTACGTTGTATGTTCCGTACCCGATTGTATTTCTCAGAGGAAACCCTTTCCTTTGTAAGCTCACAATATCACAGAAATACATATGAAACAACGCCAACTATATTTACGTAGTATCCGAGAGCTATTCGGATTACGGTTCTTCATCCCAGCTTACCAGCGAGGATATCGATGGACAAATGAGCAAGTGACGGCACTCCTTGATGACATTCTCGAGTTTGTACAAAGACCTGCGGGGGATACGGATGCAGGGAGCTTCTACTGTCTGCAACCTATCGTCGTACGTCAGGGTATTGATGATAGGGGGACATACTATGAGGTCATCGATGGACAGCAGCGCCTAACGACTCTCTACATCATCCTAAAGTACTTCCAGCCACAGCCAGAGTTCCTCAGATACAATCTTCCTGAGCTGTACGCCCTAGAGTATGAGACGCGGCAACAGGGAGCATATGATAGCAATCAGTTCCTACAGCGTCTAGGGAAGGAGGTGACTCAAGAGGAGGCTGATACCAACATAGACTATCACTTCATGTATCAGGCCTACCAATCGGTGAAGAATTGGGTTGTTGATAAGCGACATAACTTTCACCAGCATATGGATCCCTTCTTGAATGCGCTCATCCTATCGCCATCCGATAACGATAAGACAAAGCTATCCAACGTCCGTATCATCTGGTATAATCTGGGAGAAGGCTCGAAGGAGGAATCCATACAAGTCTTTACTCGTCTCAATATCGGTAAGATCCCCCTCACCTCAGCTGAGCTCATCAAAGCACTCTTCCTGCAGAAGCGTAACTTTGACCCAGCCCTTCTCTCGCTCAAGCAACTACAGATAGCGACCGAATGGGATCAGATCGAGCAAAGACTGCAGCAGGATGAGCTCTGGTGCTTCCTAACCAATGAGCCCCTAATGGCGGGGAGCACTCGTATCGATCTACTCTTTAGTTTGGTCAAGGGGCCAGATGATCGTAGAGACACCCTAGGTCCATTCCTTTCCTATTATGAAGGGCTTCGTGACAAAGATCAAATCGTCAGGGCAAAGTATATCGAAAAAGAATGGCTCAAGGTCAAACACTGCTATCTCCGCCTAATCGAGTGGTTCACAGATCGCCAGCTCTATCACTATATCGGCTTCCTCATACAGACCCATGATACCTCTGGGTCTAGTAAGAAGGAAGACTATCGAGACCTGCTACGGAAACTACTATCTACTTCTCGGGAGATGAGTAAGACGGACTTCTTGAAGGAACTGGAAGGGAAGATAAAGGATCGACTACCCCAGAAGAAAACGCTCAGCGAGTTGACCTACTCTGCAGATAGGAAAGCTATTGAGCGGATACTCTTGCTCTTCAACATAGAGACCCTGCTACAGGAGGATAAGAGTGAGGCACGCTTCCCCTTCCACCTATTCAAGAAGGAACGTTGGAACATTGAGCATATCTGCTCTGTCGCAGACGACATCACTCCCTCTAAGCGTATCCCTAAGAATAAAAGGGGAGATTGGGCTAAAGATCTTATTCCTCTCTTCCCCAATACCAATCAGCCCGCCCATGGAGCGAAGAAGGGACAAGATATACAACAAGAGAAAGGGCAGAGTATACGAGCCAAGCTAAACGAGCTAGCCAAGGGCACCAAGGAGTACGACGATGGAACCTTTGATAGGCTCTACGGGGAGGTCGCTAGGTGGCTCCACGAAGGTGATCAGATAGAGGAAGAGGATAAGGATGGCCTAGGCAACCTTGCTCTACTTGATGAGCGAACGAACAAGAGCTATAAGAAAGCCTTCTTTGCTGTGAAGAGGATGACTATTATTGACCTTGATCAGCATGGACGCTTCATACCCATTGCGACAAAGAACCTCTTCCTCAAGTATTACACGAGGTTCCCAATGAGCATGCTCTATTGGTCTAGTATGGATGCCAAGGACTACCTCAGCACCATAGGACAACAACTAAAGAAATTCTATCCTACAGATACCTCCGTAACAAGCGATCAGAACGATGACAGCAAATAACTCCGCTACTGGAGAGGCTGGCGTACGCCTTTCCTTCTACCAGCTCCTCACCGAGCGGGACTATATCATTCAGATCCCGATTATCCAGCGAGACTATACCCAGGGGTGCGATCGGCACCAGCAGGTACGCGATACCTTCCTCGATACTCTCGCCTCTTACCTCGAAGGGGGACTGCCTCATCGAGACCTAGACTTCGTCTACGGGAGTAGTAGACGCATAGGCGACGTGACCTATTTTATTCCTCTCGATGGCCAGCAACGCTTGACGACGCTCTTCCTCCTGCATTGGTATCTAGCACAGATTACACCAGAACAGGATCTTCGTGACAGATTCCTCACTGCTCTACATAGGGAGGATGGTGCAGCCCGCTTCACCTATGAGACTAGGAGCAGTAGTCGGGAATTCTGTGACTTGCTGATTCGCCCAGAGTATAGCCTGCATGAGGCGCTTCATCCCTTCTCTTAGCCTGTCCAAGAGCGGCGGATCTCTCGTCTCATAGAGGATGCTTCATGGTTCCTGCGCTCCTGGAAGCTCGATCCTACGATACAAGCTATGCTCCAGATGCTCGATGCGATAGATCGAAAGTTCTGGGATAAGGAGGAATATCTGGAGCTCCTCCTGAACGTAGATCGCCCCATCATCACCATGCTCTATCTCGATCTCGAGGAATTCAAGCTCACGGATGACCTCTATATCAAGATGAATGCCCGAGGGAAGCAACTTACCCCCTTCGAGAACTTCAAGGCGCAGTATGAAGATTATCTAGGAAGGGTACACCCAGACTATAGGATAGACTTCGAGCAGAAGATCGATACCAAGTGGGCAGACCTCTTCTGGAACTACCGGGGCATAGACGGGAACGATACCTATGATGATGAACTAAGTAACTTCATCAAGGCTATCTTCGCTGGAGCCTATGCGGAACGTGAAGACGTGAGCAGGGAGAAACCAGTGGAAACTCTCAGAGAACTCATCAGTGCTAATAAGTCCAACCCATTCAGTGTCTACAAGGAGAGCGTCCTAGTCGAGGGAGAGACAGCTAGTGATACCCTGATCAAGGCTCTAGATACCCTCAGCAATGGGGATAAGAAGATCAAAGAATACCTCCCCGAAGAGGATCGCCCATACTACAAGGAGAATGAGGTCTTCGAGAATGTACTGCGAGACAGTATCACCTCCTATAGCGAGCGTATTAGTTTCTATGCCTACATCCACTACCTGATACGCTACGGGACGAGTGCCCCCGAGGGACTCCATGACTGGATGTGCCTGATGAGTAATCTCTATCACCAGGAGAACATCCCCTTCGACAGTCTACCCCACTTCATAGCAGCCGTGAAGTCCGTTCAGGAGTTATTACCCTATGCCGACAAGATTATAGACTACCTTTCCTCCGAGAAGAAGATCCCAAGCTATTCCTTCCGTTGGCAAGAGCAGGAGGAGCTCGTTAAGGCTCGATTGATTAAGCGAAGTCCGCAGTGGCGTACGCTGATCGAATCGACTGAGAAGAACCCTTACTTCACGGGGCAAATAGGTTTCCTCTTAGACTTTGCGGGTATCTATACCTATTGTGAGGAACATGCCGGTAGCTGTGATTGGGCAGAGGAGCTGGATCAAGCGTACCAGCGAAAATTCAGTTGCTATGCCGAGGCTGCCAAGGCTATCTTCTCCCAGAGCTATGCTGATCGAACTAAGCCCACAGACTATCTCTTTGAGCGTGCAGTACTCTCAAAAGGAGGAAAATATCCCATTTGGGGGACAGCCTGGCGGCGTAATCTACTTTCTACCTGCGAGGTGGGTGGAAACATTCGACGAGACTTCAGTTGGAAGCGTCTATTCCGTGTAGTGCCCAGCGAAGGGCAGGATGAAGAAGATAAGAATAAGGAGGGTAGAAAGGGGGTTCAAGCAGTCTTAGATGATCCCCTGTTCCAAATCGAGAACATCGAGGACTCTCTGAGACAGATCTGCTCCCAATGCCCTAAGACAGAATGGTATTATCCCCTAGTGGTTTCTAAGGAGTTGATCGAATATTGCTCCAAGGGATTTATCACCTTCTATCCGGCTGGAGACTCCTCTCTAAAGGATCATCAGATCTTCCTACTAGGTACGACACAGATGAATGGTAGGCATGTAGAGCTCTACTCCTACTACATTTACCGCCATATCCTAGAAGAGAAAGACTGCCTATATAGAGAACAAACTAGCACTAGTAGCCTCTGTGAGGTTGAGTTGGGAAGAGAGAAAAGCATGTGCTGACGTTATTCTTTGATGCACAGGAAGGGCACTATACTCTGAGCATTGAGTATAAGAAAAGGGTGGATAGTCACCCCTCTCACTCCCCCCGACAGACCCAGCTTGAGGAGATGGGCTTCTCTTGGTGCGACAAATACTCTCGCTATCACATGCTCTGCCCTGAGCCAGGTGCACTGGGGACAGATGGCACACTCCCTGAACGTGTCGCTCGCCGGCTAATAGAGCTCAGAGATGAGATTCGTAGCCTAGAGAAGGAATAGAGTAGATCAGAAGGAAGGGGAGGAGGCAAAGAAGAAGTGAGGGGAGAGTTCGTCGTGGTGCGAACTCTCCCCTCACTTCTTTATGGGGCATAGTATCAGCAGGGAGCTCTATCGTCCACAGCTAGAGGCGAAGGGGCAATAATCGCATACCTTCGAATCCTCTGTTTGGCAGAAGGGGACGCTAGGGTCGAAGAGCTCAGATAAGACCTCTTTCATGAACTCATTGAACCTCTCTTCGACCTCTGAATAAGGACGGGAGAGTGCATTCTTCCCGTTTTCATCAGGGAGCTTGACCAGTGGGTCAAAACTCTCAGTAGAGACCATAAGTCCCTCCGTACCCCTCAGCGCATAGATGGCTGGATAGAGGCTCTGTGCTGGCTGCCCACTACTCACCGAGAAGGCACAGTAGATGAGTGTCTGTACAATAGCTTTGTATTTCGAGTCATGGAGCTTATCCCAAGAGGATAACTTCAGCTCCGCTCCTCCAGTCTTATAGTCTACGACACGGATACGGACCTCACCCAAATTAGCTCCTTGCTTCATCTCGAGACTATCCATGCGGTCAATTGTTCCCTTGAAGTAGACCTTACGACCATCCTCCAGGAGAAAGGTAGTCTTGCCGCTTTGTTCACTGCCTAGATAGGTAAATGGAGCCATCTGTATGTCATACTCGAGGATGGAGCGAACATAGCTCTCGATCATCTGACAGTAAATCTGATCAAGCCCTCCGAGCTTCCGCTGTCTCTGTCTAGTCTGTCCCAGAGGTTGAGGATAGATTACTTCTAGGTACTGGTCCTTGAGAATGGAGCTTACTTGCCCCCGCATCTGCTCAAGTGCAGCCTTGGTTACCTCACTTCCTACTCGCTTATAGACCTCCTCCATCGTGCGGTGTAGCACTGTACCGAAGTCATTACTCTGAAGGACTATGGAGGGCTCCTCAGGCTCCTTTAGCCCCTCAATCACCTCGTAGTAGAAGCGCAGAGGACAACTGATATAGCTATTGAAGCGACTAGGAGAGAGCGTCTCCCCTTCGGGATGAAGATACTTATTTAGCTTCTCCATGACAGCCTCATTCTTCTCCTTCTGAATCGAAGCTACGGGCTGACGACTACTGCTTAGCTGTAGGGTGGAGACCTTCACATCGATCCCATAGACATAGCGTAGGAGACCTATGTAGCGACTCTCCTCGCCCCCCGATCGCTTTGTCTCGGCAGGGGCAACGACGAAGATGAGTCTCTTAGCACGAGAGATACTCTGGAAGAAGGTATAATCCTGTCCAAGGTCATCTGTACCGCCAATAGGCAAACCAAAACCTCGCCTTAGAGTAAAGGGAATCAAGGTAGAGGTGTATTTATTGGGAGGTAGTACTCCCTCCTGAGCCGAGAGGTAAATCATCGTCTCTAGGTGGAGGGCACGTGTCTCGAGTAGCCCCATGACTTGTACTCCTCTCAGAGGGTCACCCTCGAAGGGGATAGTGACGGTATGCACGAGTTCGCTCAGGAGGTGCATCACCGTAGGGAGCTTGAGCGTATCGAGATAAGGGGTGAGAAGTCCCCTCAGACGCTTGACAAGGCGCAGATAGTGATAGATGAACTCAATATCAAAGGTCGAGAGACGATCTGCTCCAGGCTGATCCACCACACTGCCTTCAGTGGACTCTAGATTGGAGCTGTCCTCCTTGGGGTTGGTCTCTCCGTCTACGGGATCTTGAGCTGCTAGGATCAAGTACTCTAGGATCTGCTGGATGCGATCTAGTAGAGAGGTAGCTGTCTCGACTGGCTCTAGGAGCAGATGGATCAGAGAACGAGAGGATTCGGAGGGGGGAGCAGGAGAGAGCACGGAAGAGGAGAGTAGCTCCTGAATAGGATAGAAGAACTTCTTCTGTCCTCGTATCCTCGCAATTAGCTCAGATGCCCTAGGAGCGTAGTCCAAGACAAGCCTTTCGCTAAGTAGCGCAATCAGTTGGTCTGAGGGTAAGTAATCCTTCCTCCTAGCAGCAAACTCAAGTAGACTAGACCACCTCTGGAGCAATAGGGCTATAGGCGTCCTATCCAGCGGATAGCCAAGGGAGATATTGATGTGTGTGAAAGTCTCAGGAAGAGAGCTGGCTGTCGGGAGTAAGAGCCCCTCGTCTGGGAGGATAATGGCTGTCGTCAGCCCTTCGTCTGAGGGCTCAACCTCCGCACGATCTAGTATGAGGGGGAGCCCCTTGACCTGCGCCATGAGGCTAGCGCTATGTATGACCTCTACCTGTGCAGGTAGGCATGGAGCCATAGGATCATCCCATGCTCCTCGGACCTGCCCAAACTCTTTGATGAGGTTTGAGAGGTAGTGATGAGCAGGATGAAGCTCATCCTGCACAATCTTCACGGCTCTATCCCAGCAGAACTCCGCCTTCTCTCTTGTCCTCAGTCGGCGAAAGAGTTTTCTCTCTGCTTCGGTAATATGAAAGAGACCAA